>QZKB01000141.1 GCA_003599415.1 Ignavibacteriales bacterium
ATCCACACTTTGCGGTTAGATTATAATTTAATATAAAAATAATCTTATTTCCTGAAAGGATAAAATGAGATAGAATTTTATTCAGTCTAAAAATTTTCAAGATTATTATTCTTTGCCTTTGACTCTTCAGCTAATTGCTTCTTGAAAGATTTTAATTTATCTGTCAATTCCATATTACCGGTAGCAATTATCTGAGCTGCCAAAATTCCGGCGTTCTTTGCACCATTAACTGCAACAGCAGCAACCGGAACACCTGAAGGCATCTGAACAATTGATAATAATGAATCCATACCGTTGAAAGATTTACCGAGAATCGGAACACCGATTACAGGAAGAGTTGTAAATGCTGCTGTAACACCCGGCAGATGCGCAGCAGCACCGGCACCGGCTATTATTACCTTTAATCCCCTGCCTATTGCCGAACCTGCGTATTCTGCAAGAACTTCAGGAGTTCTGTGTGCGGAAATTATTTTAACTTCATAAGGAATATCAAACTGCTTCAGGATGTTTGCGCTTTCTTTCATTATCGGTAAATCAGAATCGCTTCCCATAATTATTCCAACAAGTGGTTTTAATCCGTTCATTTTTTCCCTTTTATTTTGTTTTTACTGTTGTAATGTAAAACTTAAAAGATATATTTTTCAACTAAATATTTGGTGGTAAAATGGAATACAGACAATTTGGTAATACAGATCTCAAAGTAAGTGTAATTGGTTTTGGTGCCTGGGCTATAGGCGGACCAGCAATGGCGGGTAGTATTCCTATTGGCTGGGGAAACGTTGATGACAAAACTTCAGCAGATGCAATCCGAAAATCAGTTGAAGCCGGAGTTAATTTTTTTGATACTGCTGATTTTTACGGTTTGGGTCATTCTGAGGAACTGATTGGTAATGTAATTGGGAATAACCCTGAAATTATAATTGCCACAAAGGTAGGACATAAGCTAAGCGAAAAAAATGATTTCATTCTTGATTACTCCAAAGATCATATCACTTTAGCTTGTGAAAAAAGCCTGAAGCGATTGCGAAGAGACTGCATTGATTATTACCAGCTTCATTCAGCAAGAACTGAGCATTTAATTAATGGTGAATGCATTGAGGCTATGGAAGAACTTAGGGATGCAGGCAAAATAAGATTCTGGGGACTTTCGCTTAATACGTTTAATCCGTTTCCTGAAGCTGAATTTTTGATAAGCAGAAAGATTGCGAACGGATTTCAACTTGTTTTCAATCTTATCAATCAACGTGCATTAAGCCTTTTCAAGTCTATGTATGATAATAGTTATGGAATAATAGCACGGATGCCGCTTCAGTTTGGTTTGCTTACTGGTAAATTTGATTCTGCCTCATCGTTTGAAAAAGCAGATCACAGAAGTTTCAGATTGACAAAAGAAATAATAGCCGGATCAAATAAAGCATTGGAAAGCATCTGGAAGTTTGCTGACAAATATAAAATTTCAAAGACGACTCTAAGCTTAAGTTATATTCTGAACTATCCGGAAATTTCTACGGTAATTCCGGGGATTAAAACTCCTGAACAGGCAATAGAAAATTCACAATCTTATGTTCAGTTTGAAAATGAAGAAATGGATTTGATAAGAAAAATTTATAAAGATGAAATGATTTTATTATTAGACAAAATTGAAAAACAGGGATAGTTTTCTATCCCTATTTTTGAGTAATGGAACCCAACCCTGAAATACTCTTCTTCAAAATTTTAGGATTACCGGAATACTCTATATTCCCGACTCCGGAAATATCCGCACGCAATTCTTCCTTTGCATTTACATCCGCATCGCAGGCACCGCTAAGTTCCAGATAAACTTCATTCGCTTCAAGATCTTCTGCCTTTAGATTTACTGCTCCTGATAGCTCTGCTTTCAGAGTTTCAACTTTTCCTGATAACCTGAAACTGCCTGCACCGCTTCCTTCTAAGGTTAATTCATCTCCTTTAAAATCCTTCATAATTATTGAACTTGCTCCCGAACTTGATATACTTTCAAGTGATTCTGTAACTATTTCTATTTTAATGTGTCTTCTTGGAGAAATATTTTTCTTGTTCCATATGTGCAAAGTATTTCCTTCTATATCGGATTTTACCAGATGCAAAAGATTATCGTCTCCAATAATCTTAAATGAGCTGTGATCACCCTGTGAAATTCTGACTTCGTAGTAACCGCTAATATCTATTTTATCGAAATAATCTACCGGACGTTCTTCGTCTTTAAGTATTCCGCTTCCTTTAATACCAATCCCGTTGCAGCCAATAACAGTTATTGCTAAAAAAATTGAAACTGCCCATATTGCCTTTTTCATAATGACTCCATTTTACTTCTTATTGCTTTTTAGACGCCGGCTAAAACAGGAAAGTTTCTTCGGTATATTTTTAATAATTAATGTTTTGGTAAAAACATAATTTTTATATCTTTAAGCAACTGTTTTGCTGCGTTAGTGAAATGAACAAAATAGATGTTATATTTGAGGGAAATCTGAGGTACATCTGAACCAGGACGAATTTACATTATTGCTTTCCGAGACCTTTGAGCACCTGCGTAACGGACGATTCAGGCTTGCTTTAACATCCGCCCAAAAAGTATATGAAGAAAAACCAGATAGCTTTTTTGCAGCAATTTGTCTTGCCTGGGCTTTGCTTGAAAATGGTAATCCTGTTAAAGCGCTTGAACTTGCTAATATAGCTGTAGAATTAGAAGAAAACTCTTTTCAGCCGAAATTATATCGCGGCTTTTTGTTAAGCAGGATGAGTATTTTTGAAGGAGCTATTGCCGATCTTAATTCTTCAATTGAAGTGCAGAATAAGCTTTTAACCTGGACATATCTTAATAAAGCCCGGTCGCTTGCTGGTTTGGGAAGGTACTTTGAGGCTTTGGAAGAAATTGATAAAGCAATTCAGATTGACCCGGAAAAGAATGAGCAGTACAGCAACATTAAAAAGTGGTACAAAATAGCTGGCGGTTTAACTACAGATTTAAAGAAAGACGACTCCACTTCAAAAGCCGATTTACTTGAAGAGGGATTGAATGCATTTAAGCAAAAAGAATTCTGGTTTTCACTTTTTGCTGCAAGAAAAATTCTTGACGATCCTCACCGGAAGAAAGAACATAAACAGGCGCTTCTGCTCGAATTAGAATCAATGTATTCACTATTTCAATTTAAACCTGCAATTGAGAAAGCTAACGCTCTTACTAAATTATTTAAAGGTGATAAGAGATTCGATAATATTTTTAATTCTCTTATAAAGTTCGAACAGCTTGAAGAGAAGGAAGAAAAACAGCTTGTACCTGAAGAAAAGGTAATTAGTATTGAAAAGAATACTGAGTTCGTTAGTTATCCCAACAAGTTTGCTTATTTTCTTGACGCTAAAATGTTTGCTTTTCCTGAACAGGATCACAATGACAGAAAATATCTCATTCAATTTGATGAAAAGAAAACATCTTTTGTAGCTGCAGAAATTTCCTTTAAGAATCCTTTTTATAAAAAAACCAACGCAGAAACATCGGCTAAATCTATTTGGTATCTTAACAATACAATGAAAGGTGAAGTTGATTTCACAATCAAATGTTTTAAAAACAACCAGGTAATTACGTTCATCCAGAACTGGGGGACGGATTTCCCCGGTTTTTGGTTAAAGGGCCAGGGCAAACTTGAAATTTATGTGGGCAGTGAAAAAGTTCTTGATAAATATTTCCTTATAAGTGATACCGAAATTATTCATTCAGTTGAATCTGAAGCGCTCTTTGATAATATAAACAAAAAAGAAGATGATGCGGTGACTGACACAACGATTCATCCTAAGAAAGAAATAATATTCGATGCCGAATCACTTTCGAATGTGATGGATAATCTTGATGACTATGTTGGTTTGAACAACGTTAAAAAATCTATAAAGGATTTTATAAGTTATCTTGAATTCGTTAATGAACGAAAGAAACTTGGACTGAAAACAGAATCGGAACTTTCATTTCATTGTGTCTTTTCCGGAAGCCCGGGAACCGGTAAAACTTCTGTTGCAAGACTGCTTGGCAGTATTCTCCATTCTATGGGTTTACTTGAAAAAGGTCATTTGGTTGAGGTTGACAGAAGTTCTCTGGTAGGTCAATACATTGGTGAAACAGCAGTAAAGACTAATAAAATAATTGATGATGCATTAGGTGGTGTGCTTTTTATTGATGATGCGAACACTCTTTATAAAAAAGCTTCAAGCGCACAGGATTTTGGCCAGGAAGCCATTGATACTTTACTTAAAAGAATGGAAATGCAGGGAACGCAGTTTGCAGTTGTTGTTGCAGGTTATACTGAAGAAATGAATTCATTCCTTGATTCTTCACCCGGACTTAAATCAATTTTCAACAGATCATTTTTATTTGAAGATTTTACTCCGGATGAACTTGTGGAGATTGCTAAAAGATTGATTACAAAAGATGACTATAAAATTAATGACACCGCTGTTACTTTATTATTAAATGAAATTACACCTGTCTATCGTAAACGGGATAAGAGTTTTGGTAACGCTAAGTATATTAAAAAAATAATTGATACTGCAAAAATCAATCTTGGTAAAAGATATTTGCAGCTTAGCGAAGCTGACCGGACTAAAGAAGCAATGACTACTATTACTGATGACGATATCCTGTCAGCATTTGAACTCGATAAACCAAAATCTTTTTCTCTTTCAATTGATGAAGAAGCATTAACAAAAGCGCTTGGTAAACTTAATTCTTTGATAGGTATTGAAAGCGTAAAGAAAGAAGTTAACGAGATGATAAAGATTGCAAGATTCTTTTCATCTTCAGGGAGCGATTACTCAGACAAATTCCAATCACATATTGTTTTTCTCGGTAATCCCGGAACAGGAAAAACAACCGTAGCAAGAATCTTAAGCGAGATTTATTCTGCACTTGGAATTTTAACTAAAGGTCATCTTGTTGAAACTGACAGACAGGGATTGGTTTCATCTTATGTCGGGCAAACTGCAAAACAAACAACTGATATTATTAACAGGGCCATTGGTGGGACATTATTTATTGATGAGGCTTATTCACTTGTAAAACAAGACGCATCCAAATCAGATTTCGGGCAGGAAGCAATTGATACTCTGTTGAAAAGAATGGAAGACGATCGTGGTAAATTCCTTGTTATTGCAGCCGGTTACACAGAAGAAATGAACGCATTTTTAGATAGTAACCCCGGAATGAAATCACGTTTCAACAAAACAATATTTTTTGAAGACTACTCCCCCGACGAACTCGTTCAGATTACCGAGAAAGATTTAAAGGGAAGAAATTACTTTTTAGCCGAAGACACTCTTGCCCAGATTAAGAAGCATTACAACGCATTATACAGGGGAAGAGATAAAACTTTTGGCAACGCAAGGCTTGCAAGAAATCTGGTAGAAACTGCAATAAAAAATCAACTGCTCAGAATGGTAGAAACGGTTGGTAAAACTGAAGCATCACTTGATACTAAAGAAATTACGATTGCAGACATTGAAAGTATAATTAAACCTGAGCAGCGCAAGATTGTTAAAGTTGAAGGTGACACTGAACTCCTTGGTAAATATCTTGATGAACTGCACAGCCTTACCGGATTGGATTCGGTTAAAAAGTCTGTTGAAAAATTAATAAACAGTCTGAAGGTTGCACAACTAAGACAAAAGCGCGGCTTTCATATTCTTGAAAAGAATTTGCATTCTGTGTTTACCGGAAATCCTGGTACTGGTAAAACTACTGTTGCAAGATTACTGAGTAAAATTTATAAAGAGATGGGCTTGCTGGAAAAAGGTCATCTTGTTGAAGTTAAACGTTCGGATCTTGTTGCGGGTTACCAGGGGCAAACAGCAATAAAAACTGAAAAGATAATTAAGCAGGCTTTAGGAGGCACTCTGTTTATTGATGAAGCATATACTTTATCGAGAGGTACTTCTGATTTTGGACAGGAAGCGATTGACACTTTGTTAAAAGAGATGGAAGACAACAGGGATAAATTAGTTGTAATTGTTGCCGGGTATCCGGCAGAGATGGATCATTTTCTAAAATCAAACCCCGGGCTGCATTCGCGCTTTACAAACTTTTTTGATTTCGAGGATTACAACCCGCGTCAACTTTTGGAAATTGCTGCTGAGATGGCTAATACTAACGGTTACAGGCTTGATGAGGGTGCATTACAAACTATGCTTGATATTTTCGATAACCTTTATAAAAACCGGGATAAGAACTTCGGCAACGCGCGTACAGCAAGAAATATTCTTTATAAAGCAATAAGCAGCCAGGAAGAGCGTATCTCAAATATTTTCAATTGCAGCGATGAAGAACTGATCACAATCATTTATGAAGATGTAGAAAAAATTTCAGGGACTGAGTAACTACTTCTTCAATGCTTCTCCAAATGTAATTATATGCCCGTCATAATCTTTTATTGAAAACTCTTTTGTTCCCCATAAAGTCTGATGAAGTTCTTTTACAACCTGGGAAAAAGAAATTGCTTTTTCATAAACAAGCAGTATATCGTTCACTTCAATATATAAGTTGAATCCGCCTGTCATATCCTTATCTATCAACTCAGGAAATACTTCGATCATAGATTCTTTACGTTGTAGCATTATCTCAAGGTTACCTTTAGATAGTATTGCAAAATCAATGTTGGTTGTATCGGGATAAACTACGGTTAAATCCAGGTCAAGAATCCGCTCGTAAAATTTAATTGAAGCATTAATATCGGATGTCATCAGGTTAGCAGATATTTTTTTGAAGTTACTCTTTTCTTTTGTAACTCTTCCCTTGAATTTTTTATTTAGTCCTTCATCAGAATGCCTGATGCAGCCCGCGAAAGCCATACTTAGAAATATGAAAAGAATTACAAATCGTTTCAATTTATGCTCCGTTAAAATTTTATTATGCGAACATGATTACTTTATTTATGGTTCTGGCTACAAATCCCGCTAACCTTGTAGAATATTTTAATGGCAACAACCTGCTTAATTTAATCATTGTTTTATTGATTATACCGTGAACAATAGAGGGCTTTTTACCCAAAGCATTAATTGCAGTTCTTACAACATTCTCAGGTTCGTCAACTATTAATCCGGAGTTTGACTTCCCTGTTCTTAAAAATTCTGTTCTTGTTCCGCCGGGCGAAACTGATAGAACATCAATGTTATATTTTTTCAGTTCATACCATAAACCACTACCCATCATCAGGTTAAATGATTTGGAAGCGGCATAAGTTGAAACGAAAGGATTTGGCTGAAACGCAACGATTGAACCAAGAAATATTATTGCTCCCTTTTTATTCTTAATCATTCCTTTAACAAAGTGATGTGTTAATATTAATGGAGCAAGGCAATTCAGTTTAACTAAGTCAATTTCTTTTTCAGTTGGAATAGTCTCGAATCTTCCGCTTGAACCAATTCCTGCATTGTTAACAAGAATATTTATTTCGATGTCCTTAATCTTTTCAAGTACTAAAGAAAGGAAGTCATCTTTACTTAAATCTGCACAGACTGAAATAACATCGATGTTATTTTTTTCTTTAAGCTGCTTTGCCAATTCTTCAAGTCTTTCAATTCTCCTTGCAACAAGGACAAGATTGAATCCTTCATCAGCAAAGTACTTGGCAAATTCTTTTCCGATTCCGGATGATGCACCGGTAACTAAAGCCCAGCTGCCGTATTTCTCTTTAAGGCTTTTCAATTTATCTCTTAATTTTATTTATTCCGTTTTATTACTACCAGGGTTTTATCGTCAGAATATTTTCCGTCTTTGCTGAAATGAATAACATCATCCAAAATTTTATAAGCTATTTCTTTCGGTGTAAGATTCCTTGTGTTTTTAATTATCTTCTCAAGTCTGAATTCCTCATACAATTCCCCGTAAGCATTAAACGATTCAACAATCCCGTCAGTATAAATTACAAGAACGTCATTTACCTGAAAATTAATATTCTCCGTTTCATACTTTGCATGAGGAGAAGGGCCAAGCAGAGGACCTGTAGGTAACAGATGACTTATTTCTCCGGTTTTAGCCCGAACAAATATTGGCGGGTTATGACCCGCATTAGCATAAAGAAATAACCCATTCTTATCGGTAGAAACTTCGCCGTAAAACATTGTCGCAAATTTTTCTTCGCTGAATATCTTGTGGACAAGTTCGTTCATTCTTTTCATAAAAGGAGAAATCTTAATCTCAAATGTACTTGCCATTCTAACAGCGCCTGATATATACATTGCTTCCGCAGCTGCACTTATTCCTTTGCTTGCCGCATCACCTACAACTATACCGATGCGTTCTTCATCGCCAATTTTAAGGTAATCAAAAAAATCACCTCCGATTATTTCAGCAGGAATCGTAAGTCCGAACATTTCAAAATTATGAAATTTATATTCATGCTCGGGTAAAATACTTTTTTGTAGCTGTTTTGCTTTATCAAGATCGGCTTTCAGATGCTGTTCGCTTGCAGATAATTTTCTTTGCTTCAACTGAGAAGTTAGTACAGTGGCAACAATAGTAAGCGTATATCTAAGCTCTTCGTCAATGTTTTCGCTGTTTAATGCAAGCAGGTATTCATAATAATATTTGCCATTAATTTTTTTCTTTGATCCTACTCCACTTGCCGAATATGTAAAGATACCTTTTTTACGCAGACTTACATTTGTTTCATCTGCTAATATTGAACGCTCACTTGCGATAAGATCGAAAATCGGATAATCCCGGATAAAGATTTGGAAATCAGGTTCAATCTTATCCAACGAACCTGTCTGGTAAATTAAATGATAAGAATTGTTCTCAATATCAAGTTTCCAGATTCTTCCGCCTGTAATACCAGCTTCCTGCTTGTGCACAATAAGGTTAAGTATACTAACAAGCATTTCCTCACCTGAAGAAAATTCACCGGAAGCAACCGCTTCAATTGTACGATATAGTTTTTTATGCTTCATTTTATTCAGCGTAAAAGTTAATCATATCCTGTAAAGCTTTTTTACAAACAGGACAAAAATTATTAACAGCAGTAGATTTCATTGTGCAATCTAATTTTGGTCTGTAAACCCCTTTTGCCACGTAACCACCGCCTTCAAAAGCACCAACAACGTTTTTATATTTTTCTTCATTTGGCGTCGGTATTGGTGTACCTTCTTCAACCATATTTTTCCATTTGCTCTCAAAGTTTACCATAGTTGTAATGTTAGGTTCGTAAGGTTCAACATCAAGCGGATAGAAATTTTCATATGCAACATCAGATGTATAGTACTCATCTGCTAAACCAACAAAACCATGACCGAATTCATGAGTAAAAATATATTCTTCAAATTTGTTTCTGTTAACACAAACAGAGTAATGATTATAAATTGATCCACCGCCGTATTTCTCGCTATTGACTAGGATATATATCTGATCATACGGAGCATTAGCAGCTAAATCTCTTACGCTTTTGTTGTCACTTGTCATACAATAACGGTCAAGATCAAACATAAAAAATGTTGTATTTAACAAAGTCTTTTTCCATACATCTTTAGCGGGAATATCTGTTCCTGATTCCTGAGATGGAGCTTCAACTCCCCATATATTAAACTTATCTTTATTCTCCTTAAATGGAGAAGTATTAAAAAAATATCCGGCAAATTTTTCGCAATCATCTTTAAATTCATCCATCTCATCTTCGGTATATCCATCAGGCAGAATAACAATATCAACTTTTACTTTAGGATCACCGGATTTTACAACTTCAAAATTTTTATATTGCAAACGCATTTCGGGATTTATAAAATAATTTGCGGGATCAACTTCATATTCAAATTTCTTTTCAAACTCATTCTTTTTATTTCTTGTATTGAAGACGACTTGGACGGGTACCTTTGGGAAAGGAATAACTACAGTTTCACTGAATGTTTTAATTGTATGCTTCGCTTCTTCCGTAGTCTGCCATTCACTGAACAAAGTAGCATAGCCTTTCGAATAAATTAATTTATTCGTTTCTTTTTCGAAAACTTCAACAATATATTTTCCATACCTGAATTTATCTATCAGATTAACCTGCGAACCGCCCCAGTATGGTTCCATCCTTAATTCGTCAATTGAATAAGAATCTTCAGATATATTTCCTGAGTGAAAATAATCTATCCGTAAAGTTTTAGGTTCAAAGTAAGTGTTAAAATCAATTTGTGCATAAGCAGAAATTGAAAGTATGATAAGAAGAAATATTTTTTTCATATATCTATTCCATTAATTGAATTCATTTATAAAGTGAATTAAAATACTCAAGCCTGAATTTTTCTTGAGCCGGGTTTAACAACAGGAATGCCTTCTTTACAAATCGGGCATTCTTCAGGTAAATAAGAAACTACGTCAAGTTTTAGTGCGCTTACCTGCGGAACTCCAAAGTTAACCTTGCCGTTCGAGCGATCAACAAGAAATCCGACCCCAACAAGTTCACCACCGGCTCGTTTTACAATTTCAATAACTTCGAATACAGAGCCTCCCGTGGTTACAACATCTTCACAAACCAGGATTTTTTCTCCCGGCTTAATTTCAAATCCACGTCTTAATACTAGTGACTTATCTTCTCTTTCGGCAAAGATTGATCTTTTATTTAATTGTCTTGCAACTTCCTGCCCTACTATAATTCCACCCATTGCAGGTGAAACAACAGTATCAATTTCAAACGTGCTGAAATATGAAGAAATCAATTTACAAACCTGTTCGGTATAATTCGGGTATTGTAAAACTTTAGCACATTGAAAATACTGATTGCTGTGTCTTCCGGATGTTAAAAGGAAATGCCCTTTCAGCAATGCCTCAGTCTTTAGGAAAATATCCATTATATCATTTTGGGTAGGATTCATTATAGTACCTATTATTTTTAATGCCCAAAAATAAAGATAGGATTCAAGGGTTGCAAGGATCAGAGAAATTTAGAAGTCTATTTATTAATAAATCGTTCAGAACATCCGTTGCTTTGCTCCTTTGATTTATATTCACTTAAGTATAAAACTATTCAGGATTTTTTCCGATAATTAAATAAATATTTGACAAATAAACTTTCTTACTATACTTTTGCAATTAGGAAATTGAAAATGAAATCAGAAAAAATAAATATTACCGTTTCTACAATGATGTACACTACAACTACAACAACTCCGACAGCTTATTCAGGCTGAAGTTGGAAGTGTATACTTTTTAACAGTAGAAACCGACTTCAGACAACTGAGTCGGTTTTTTTGTTTTTATACATAAGGTGAATTATGAAAGTCTTAAAATTTGGCGGCTCGTCAGTCGGTAATCCGGAAAGGATTAAAAAAGTAATTGATATAATTATTAATTCTCAAAAAAAGAATAAGAAAATAGCAGTTGTGTTTTCCGCATTCCAGGGAATAACAGATTCTCTCATTCATACAAGTGAGATGGCAGCCAGAAGAAACATAGATTATCTTACAAGATATACTGAAATAGAAGAAAGACATTTTCTAGCGATAAAAGAATTAATTTCAAAGGAATCCCGCAAATCCGTTACAGCTACATTGAAAGATACCTTTCTTGAACTTAAAAATGTTCTTAACGGAATTTACCTTGTTAAGGAACTTTCTCCAAAAACTTTAGATTATGTAATGAGCTTTGGTGAAAGATTATCTAATTATATTATTGCTGAAGCGCTAAAATGTAAAAATGCAAAAGCCGAATACCTGGATAGCAGGAAACTTGTTGTTACCGATGATAACTTCGGCTACGCAAGAGTAAATTTTGAAATCACGAATAAAAATATTTCAGAATATTTCAACACTCATAAAAAGGTTCAGATAGTAACCGGCTTTATAGCATCAACAATAAATCATGAAACAACAACAATTGGAAGAGGCGGCTCAGATTATACGGCAGCTTTATTTGGCGCCGCACTTGATGTTGAGGAAATTGAGATATGGACAGATGTTGACGGCGTATTAACCGCTAATCCTAAAAAGGTTAAAAAGGCTTTTCCAATTATTCAGATGACGTACGAAGAAGCGATGGAAATGTCGCACTTTGGTGCTAAGGTTATTCATCCGCCAACAATGCGCCCGGCCCTGGATAAAAATATTCCAATTAGGATTAAAAATACTTTTAATCCTTCCTTTGTAGGCACTTTAATTACAAATAAAAATGGTCATTCAAAATTTCCGATAAAAGGAATTACATCCGTTGATAAGATTTCTTTGTTAAGAATCCAGGGAAGCAGTATGGTTGGAATTCCTGATACTGCTAAAAGAATTTTTAACGCACTCGCTACAAAAAACATAAGCGTTTTACTGATTACGTTAGCTTCTTCGGAATATTCTTTATGCCTCGCTGTTCCTCCTAAACAGGCTTTTACTGCAAAAAAATTAATTGAAGAAGAATTAAAATATGAAATTAAAGATATGTTGCTTGAACCGGTTGTTGTTGAAGAAAATCTTTCTATTGTTGCAGTTGTTGGTGAAAACATGCGTAATCAAACCGGTGTTGCAGGAAAAGTATTCCAGGCGCTGGGAAAGAATGGTGTTAATATAATTGCAATTGCCCAGGGTTCATCAGAATTAAATATATCTGCCGTAATAAATCAATACGATGAAGCGAAAGCATTGAATGCAATCCATGATGCTTTCTTCCTTTCAGACTATAAATCGATAAATCTTTTTATTGTTGGTACAGGTTTAATCGGCAGAACTCTTTTTAAGCAGATACAGAACCAGATCGATTTTCTTTCCAAGGAATTATTTATTGACCTGAAGATTATTGCTATTGCCAACAGCAGAAAAATGCTTTTTGATGTTAATGGTTTACCAATAAATGAATGGGAAAAAAGACTTTTCTCCTTTGGTGAAAATACCAATCTGAATGATTTTGTCTGGAGAATGAAAGAGCTTAATTTGCCAAACAGCATTTTCGTTGATTGCACTACAAGCGAATTAATTCTATCCAAGTATCTTGAAATACTAAGCTCAAGTATTTCAATTGTTACACCTAATAAAAAAGCCAATTCAAGCAAATACGAATTTTATCTTGAACTAAAGCATACCGCACAAAAATATAATGTGAAATTCCTGTACGAGACTAATGTCGGTGCCGGTCTTCCGGTAATTAGCACTTTGCAGGATTTGGTTTCAAGCGGGGACAGAATTCTTAAAATTGAAGGAGTCCTTTCAGGAACGCTAAGTTATATCTTCAATACATACGATGGCAAAATACCATTCTCCAAAATTCTTAAAGATGCACAGGAGAAAGGATTTACCGAACCTGATCCACGGGACGACCTGAACGGAATGGACGTAGCAAGAAAGTTAATTATTCTTGTAAGAGAAGCTGGTTATAAACTTGAACTTGAGGATATAAATGTTGAAAATCTTATTCCCGCCAAAGCAAGAGGAAAAGGTTCAATAGATAATTTTTATGAAATTCTGAAAAAGTATGACAAGGATTTTGAGAAGCGCAGAAATGATGCATTGAAAGAAGGTAAAGTATTAAGGTACATCGCGAAATATGAAAACGGAAAATCTGAAGTTTCGCTTAAAGCTGTTGGCAAAGAACATCCGTTTTACTCATTATCCGCAAATGATAATATCCTGTCATTCAAAACAGTTTATTATTATGATAGACCAATTGTAATACAGGGACCGGGTGCGGGTGCAGAAGTTACATCCGGCGGTATCTTTGCAGATATTATTCGAATCGGAAATTATTTAATCTGAGGAATAAAATGAAAAAATTAAAAGGGAAAATACCGGTTGCGATTTTAGGTGCTACCGGAAGCGTTGGGCAAAAATTTATCGAGCTACTTTCAAATCATCCATGGTTCGAAATAAAAGAAGTTGCAGCTTCTGAAAGATCTGCCGGCAAAAAATATAAAGATGCGGTTAACTGGATTCTAACATCTCCCCTTCCTGAAAAAATTGGTAATCTAACTGTAAAAGAATGCGATACTAATCTTAATTCCAAAATAGCATTTTCCGGATTGGATGCCGGAGTAGCAGGTGAAATTGAAAGCAATCTTGCTAAAGCCGGTTATTATGTAATTTCTAATTCAAGAAATCATAGATTCGATAAAGATGTTCCTTTACTAATTCCTGAAGTAAATCCGGATCATTTAGAGTTAGTTAAAACGCAATCCTACAAAGGTGCAATAGTAACAAATCCCAACTGTTCAACAATAGGATTAGTGCTGGCATTAAAACCCCTCCAGGATAAATTTGGTTTGGAAGCTGTAAATGTAGTTACGATGCAGGCTTTATCCGGTGCTGGTTATCCCGGTGTTTCTTCGCTTGATATTGTTGATAATGTAATTCCTTTTATCGGCGGTGAAGAAAAGAAAATGGAAACTGAACCGTTGAAAATTCTTGGCAGTCTGAAAAACGGAAAGGTTAAAAATCTGATTCTTAAAATAAGCGCACAGTGCAACCGTGTAGCTGTGCTGGATGGTCATCTGGAAACTGTTCAGATAAAATTAAAAAAGAAAGCTTCAATTGATAATATCATAAAAGAATGGAAGAGTTTTACTTCTATTGCGCAGAAATTAAAATTGCCTTTGGCGCCACTTCACCCAATTTATTATCTCGAACAGGAAAAATATCCGCAACCAAAACTTCACCGGAATCTTGATAAAGGAATGGCAGTAAGCATCGGCAGACTGCGCGAATGTTCTCTCTTTGATTACAAGTTTGTTGTACTTTCTCACAACACCGTTAGAGGTGCCGCAGGCGGAGCAATACTTAATGCTGAACTTATGCTGAAATTAAATTACTTCAACTCAATAAAATAAAATATAAGCTTATGAAAAATGAAATTAGAGTTTTTGCTCCGGCCTCAGTTTCTAATGTTGCCTGCGGATTTGATGTAATGGGTTTTGCAATCAATGAACCGGGTGATGAAATTATTTTAAGATTAACTGAAAAGAGTGGCGTTGTTATAACAAAGATTACGGGTGATAACGGAAAGATTACGTACGATCCTTATCAGAACACTGCCGGCGCTCCGGTAATTTCAATGCTTAAATATCTTGGTATGGAAAAGCAAGGTGTTGAGATTGAGATTCATAAAAAGATGCCGCTCGGCAGCGGAATCGGTTCAAGTGCTGCAAGTGCTGTTGCTGCTGCTTTTGCAGCAAATATAATTCTGGAAGCAAATCTTCCAAGGAATGAAGTTCTTAATTTTGCACTTGAAGGTGAAAAAATTGCAAGCGGCGCGATTCATGCGGATAATGTTGCTCCCTGTTTGTACGGCGGTTTTATTTTAATACGTGGATATAATCCGATAGATATCATTGAAATTCCTGTTCCGGAAAATTTATATTGCACAATCATTTATCCTCACATTGAAATTAAGACAAAAGAGGCACGTGAGATTTTACCCATAGAAGTAAAACTGGTTGATGCAAAAACTCATTGGGGAAATACAGCAGGACTTATAGCCGGGTTGATAACGAACGATTTGAATCTTGTAAGTAGATCAATCCAGGATGTAATTATCGAACCGGTCAGGGCAAAGCTCATCCCGAATTATTATGGAATTAAGAATGCAGCTTTAGATGCAGGTTCTTTAGGTTGTAATATTTCCGGATCAGGTCCATCAATTTTTGCTTTATCAAGCTCAATTGAATCTGCAAATAAAATTGGAGAAGCAATGCAGAAAGAAGTTGAAAAAATTCCGCTTGGTTGCAATGTATACGTTTCCAAAATAAACAAAGAAGGTCCAAGAGTAATTTAACTATGATTACAGATTCAGGATACGCATTTATAAATTATTCAAAATTGAAAAATTGTTGTGCAATTTCTTCTTGCTCTTATTCTTACTCTTTTTCAATTTCCAACAACGAAGTACTAATATGAAATTTTACAGCACAAAAGGAAAAAGTGAATTAGTCGATTTCAGAACTGCAGTTATAAAAGGAATTGCGGAAGATGGCGGACTTTATCTTCCGAAAGATATTCCGTTTCTACCGGAAGCATTTTTTAAATGCTTAAGTGAATTATCTTTCCATGAGATTGCTTTAACCGTAACAGAATTATTTGCAAACGAAGTTAGCAGAAATGATTTAAGCGATATAATTCAATCGGCGTTCAACTTCCCTGTTCCAACAGTTAAGCTTGATGAAAATTTATATGTACTTGAATTAACTCACGGTCCTACACTTGCTTTCAAAGATTTTGGCGCACGTTTCATGGCAAAAATGCTTTCACATTTTACAAAGGATGAGGATAAAGAAGTTATAATTCTTGTTGCTACTTCAGGTGATACAGGCAGCGCTGTAGCAAATGGATTTTATAATGTTGAAGGCATTAAAGTAGTTTTACTTTATCCCTCCGGTATGGTAAGTAAGATTCAGGAACAACAGCTTACTACACTTGGTGGAAATATTACTGCTTTGGAAATTAAAGGTACATTTGATGATTGCCAGCGACTTGTTAAAGAAGCTTTTGCTGATCAGGTTCTTAATAATAAATTAAATCTTACAAGCGCAAATTCAATAAATATTGCAAGATTAATTCCCCAGTCATTATACTATTTCCATTCGTTTGGTTCTATTCAGAATAAGAATAAACCAGCTGTATTTTCCGTACCAAGCGGAAACCTGGGAAATCTAACTGGCGGAATACTTGCACATAAAATGGGTTTGCCGGTTAATAAATTTATTGCCGCAGCCAACGCAAATAAAGTTTTTCCCGATTACATTAAAACAGGAACATTTACACCTGCTCCAACAATCAAAACAATTTCAAATGCGATGGATGTTGGCAACCCAAGTAACTTTGAAAGAATCGCTTCGATCTTTCTGTATGATGCTGAGAATGTTCGTAAGGTAATTTTCAGTGATTCATTCAGTGACCTGGATACTTATGAAGCGATGAATGAGATTTATAAAAAATATAATTATATAATCGATCCGCATGGCGCTGTAGGATATCTTGCCAACAAAAAATATTCTGAAGATTTAATTGAAGATTCAATCTCAATTATTTTGGAAACGGCTCATCCTGCTAAATTTTCATCTGAAGTAAAGAAGGCAACTGGAATTGAAATAGAAATTCCAGAACGATTAGGTGAATGTTTGAAAAAAGAAAAACATAGTTTAGTTCTTTCAAAAGAATTCAATGAATTTAAATCTTTCCTACTCGAAACAAGCTAAGGTGTGAAATGGATAAATCAACTAAAAAAGTAGCAATACTTGGTACAGGAAATATCGGTTCTGCAATAGCAGAAGGTATGATAAGCTCTAAACAATTTAAGGCTGAAGATATTTTTATAACAAGACGTAATGCGGGACTCCTGGCGCCTTTTACAAAAAAAGGTTTTAAAACAGGTACAGATAACTTAGTTGCGGTTAAGAATTCTGAAGTAATAATTATTGCAGTTACTCCACAACAACTTGATGGCTTGTTAAACGAAATTAAAAAAGTATTAGATGTTAAAAAGCATATCCTCATATCAATTGTTTCAGGCGCTTCTATAAAAGAAATTAAGGAAAGAATCGGAAAGAATGTACCTGTTGTAAGAGCAATGCCAAATACTGCAATTGCAATCAAGGAATCTATGACCTGTATTGCATCAGATGCAAGCGTAAATGTTTTAGATATTGCAAAAAGTATTTTTAATTCGGTCGGTCAAACGATGGTAATTGATGAAGCATTAATTGGCCCGGCTACAGCACTTTGTGCATGCGGAATCGCATTCTTCCTGCGGGCAATAAGAGCAGCTTCACAGGGAGGAATTGAAATAGGTTTTCATTCAGAGGATGCATTGCTTATGGCTGCACAAACTGCTAAAGGAGCTGCTTCACTTTTAACAAAAGGTTTAAGCCATCCTGAAAAAGAAATTGATAAAGTAACTACACCAATGGGAATTACAATCTCCGGATTAAACCAAATGGAGCATAATGGATTTAGTTCGGCAATGATAAAAGGAATTGTAACATCAGCAGAGAAAGCTGCAAAAATTTATTCATCAAAAAAATAATTTTAAGAAAAACTTGACAACAGGAATTTTTGAAGTTATCTTAGAAACAGAAATTAGTTCTTTATAAAATTATCTCTTATCGAGAAAGGCTGAGGGAACAGGCCCTTTGAAGCCTTAGCAACCGTTTTCTGTTACAACCGGAAGAGTCAGGTGCTAAATCCTGCCCATATTATGGGAAAGATGAGTAGTAAGGTAAATATAGATTTTTATTTAAAACCTCTTTAGCATCTTTTCCTAAAGAGGTTTTTTGTTTTTAAACTTTAACTAAATGAAAGGCTCAGTATGAGTGACAATAAGATATCCTATAAATATGAAACACTGCAGTTACATGCAGGACAAGAACCGGATTCAGCAACAAAATCCCGTGCGGTTCCAATTTATCAAACTACATCCTACACTTTTGATGATGCAAACCATGCATCCGATTTATTCGCCTTAAAGAAATTCGGAAATATATATACAAGAATAATGAATCCTACAACTGACGTATTTGAAAAACGTGTTGCTGCCCTTGAGGGCGGTATCGGAGCGCTTGCAACCGCATCAGGTCACTCCGCACAACTTCTTGTAATTACAAATATTGCACAAGCCGGTGATAATATTGTTTCATCAAGTCATTTGTATGGAGGAACGTATAATCAATTTAAAGTTACCTTCCCAAGATTGGGCATAAATGTAAAATTTGCTGAGCAGGATTCTCCTGATGAATTTGAGAGCCTGATTGATGAAAACACGAAAGCTGTTTACATTGAAACAATTGGAAATCCTAAATTGAACATTCCCGATATTGAAGCGATTGCAAATGTTGCTCATAAAAACAATATTCCTCTTATAGTAGATAATACATTCGGCGCTAGCGGATTTCTTGTTCGCCCGATTGATTTTGGCGCTGACATAATTGTTGAATCTGCAACTAAATGGATTGGCGGTCATGGTACATCTCTCGGAGGTGTAATTGTAGATTCCGGAAAATTCAATTGGGGCAACGGTAAATTCCCTGTCTTCACTGAACCAAGTCCGGGGTATCATGGACTTAAATTCTGGGAAGTGTTTGGAGAAGGTAGTCAATTCGGAAACATTGCATTCATAATACGGGCAAGAGTTGAAGGATTAAGAGATTTGGGACCTTGTGTCAGTCCTTTTAATTCATTTCTTTTACTGCAGGGATTGGAAACACTTTCTCTTCGTTTGGAAAGACAATCTGAAAACGCATTGAAATTGGCAAACTGGTTAAAGAATGATAAAAGAGTTGACTGGGTAATTTACCCGGGGTTAAAAGAACACGAAGATTATGTGATTGCAAAAAAATATTTCAAACGCGGTTTATTTGGTTCTATGCTGTGCTTTGGAATTAAAGGTGGACTGGAAGCCGGTAAAACCTTTGTTAACAATGTTAAGCTTGCAAGTTTACTCGCTAATGTTGGTGATGCAAAAACTCTTGTAATTCATCCGGCATCAACTACACATTCTCAGCTTACAGAAGAAGAGCAGATTTCTGCCGGAGCAAGTCCTGATCTCATTCGTGTGTCGGTTGGTTTTGAACATATTGATGATATAATTGATGATTTTAATTCAGCATTAGATAAGATTAAATGAAAGCAGATATAACGACTAAAGATAAAATAATAGCAAAGACCAATTTCGTACGTCTTTATGATGAATATAATCCTTTGGTAATGGAGTCAGGAGAATTTCTGGCTCCAATTGATGTTGCATATCAAACTTACGGCAGCTTGAACAATGATGGTACAAATGCAATTTTAATTTGCCAGGCATTAACCGGGAACGCTCATGCTGCCGGCATTCAAATAGAAGTTGAGAGTGATCTTAATTCAGAATTCGATTTATTGAAAAAATATAGTACCATGTTTCTTGGCAAACCAGGCTGGTGGGATGGTGCAATTGGTCCGGGTAAAGCATTCGATACCGATAAATATTTTGTAATATGTTCAAATTTTTTAGGAAGCTGTTACGGTACAACTGGACCAGCAACAATTAATCCTATTACAAAAAAGATGCACGGGATTAACTTCCCTGCTGTTACAGTTAGAGATATGGTTAAAGTTCAGCATCAATTATTAAAAAAACTTGGCGTGAATAAATTAAAAACCATTTCCGGCGGATCACTTGGCGGAATGCAGGTTCTTGAATGGGCAGTAATGTATCCTGAAATGATTGAGACAATAATTCCCATTGCTACGGCAGCAAAGCATTCTGCCTGGGGCATTGGTTTAAATGAAGCTGCCCGCCGAGCGATTACAAATGATGCTAAATGGCTTGATGGTGATTATGTTGAACAGCCGGAAAAAGGGTTGGAACTTGCCCGCATAATTGCAATGATTTCTTACAGGAGCAGTGTATCATTCGAAAAGAAATTTTTACGAACAAGAAGCAGCACTGACAATCTGTTTAACTTAGAGAAGAATAAATTTGAAGTGCAGAATTATCTTGATTACCAGGGCAAAAAACTTGTTAAAAGATTTGATGCAAATACCTATCTGTACATTGCAAATGCAATGGATTTGCACGATATCTCTTTTAACCGCGGTAGAATAGAAGATGTTCTTGGTAGCATAAGAGCAAAGACTTTATCAATTGGAATTTCGAGTGATGTCCTTTATCCCGCGCAGGAGCAAGTCGAATTTGCCAAACATATTCCGGACTCAAAATATGCAGAGATTGATTCGATTTACGGGCATGATGCATTTCTTATTGAGTTTGAACAGCTTAATAAAATTATTAAAGTTTTTTTAGATTAAATTAAACTTTCCCTGTTGTTAGTTTGTTGACACTATCAAACTAATTAAATATTTTGTCAAACAAATAACTTATGTCTAAAAATTCATAGGAGAGTTTTATGATTAGCGAAAAAATGGCTGAGGCCTTAAACAAACAAATTAATGCTGAATTATATTCCTGGTATCTGTATCTTGCAATGGCCGCTCATTTTGAAGATCAGAATTTTACCGGAACTGCAAAATGGCTTAAGCTGCAGGCAAATGAAGAAATGGGTCATGCAATGAAATTCTTTCAATATCTGAATGATGTTGATAAGAAAGTACAACTATCCAAAATTGATGCTCCTCCTGAAAAATTAGGTAATCACACTGAAGTTTTTGAACAGGTTGTAAAACATGAACTTCTCATCACTAAAAATATAAATGATCTTGCAGATCTTGCAGTTGCAGAAAAGGATCATGCGACAGGTAATTTTTTAATCTGGTTTGTTAATGAGCAGGTTGAAGAAGTAGCAGCAGCAAAGCAAATATTTGAAAAAATAAAAATGGTAAATAATGTTCCGGGTGGTTTCTTTATGATTGATCGTGAACTTGGAATGAGAGCATAAATTATTTTGAATCCGGCTTGAGTTTGAATTAATCAAGCCGGATTTATCTTCACTATCTTTATAATCAATAATACCCTCAATCAGTTTTCCCCGTAGGTTTTCTCCATTGGTTTAAAACTAAATTCTTTAAATATCACTCTGAATGTTGAACCTTTTCCCTTTATGCTTTCCACTTCAATATCAAGTTTATTAATCTCACAATATTTTTTAACCAAGGCTAAACCAAGTCCGTTTCCTTCATATCTTCTTGTATACCCTTGTTCTTCCTGCCCGAATGGTTTAAATAAACTTGGCAGGTACTCCTCAGATATTCCGATTCCTGAATCTTTGATTTCCACAATTAGATCTTTTTTGTTCGCGTGATAATCAAGAATAATACTTATAAAACCCTTTGACGTATATTTCACGGCGTTATTTACAAGGTTTTCGAAAATTTGAACTATAGTATATTCATCGCCAATAATATAGACCTCCGAATAACTGACTTTATTAATCAGATTGAGCTCTAAACCCTTATTGCTTGCGTTAGTTTTAAATTCCAGATACAATTTTTCAAGAACATCCTTGAAGATATTTATCTGGCGATAATACGGTTCATATGTTCCGATCTGAATTTCAGACATATTCAATATCAAATCAATTGTTCTGATAATTCTTTTACCGGCATTTTCAATTCCCACAAAACTTATTTTCATTTCGTCAGGAGTAGAATTATATAATTCCTCTTTAATTAATCCTGCAAAACTTAAAATTGTATTGATTGGGCTTCTAATCTCATGGGACATCTGAGCAAGGAATTCGGATTTAAGCCTGTCTGATTTTTCCGCTTCTTCTTTGGCTTTTCTAATAGCTTCCTGATTTTTTTTCCTTTCAGTTATATCTCCGTATGTAACAATAACTGTCCCGGTACCGACTCTGGAAGGAGTAAAGAGGCCGGAATTGGGGTCAATTGTTCCCACATCACCTTCAACAGACCAGTCGACTCTGGAAGTTTCAATGATTTCGCCTTCTCTGCTATAAAAAACAGGTTTAAACTCAAAAGAACTTTCCAGATAAACAATCGGATTTTCCGGATAAATTTTTATGGAAGTTACAATGCCTGTTGGATATTTGCCGGTAAAAAGGACAGGGACTCTGGTCGTTACATAGCCATCCATAACAACTGCAACAAAATAGGGTTCTCCGTCTTTTTTACAGGGTATATTATCCAGAGTAAAACCTCCGTCAGTTGATGTAACGGAGTAAATTGTAGGGTCATTTTCAAAAATCACTTTTGCCCCCGATAAAGCCATATAACCATCGGGAACCGTTGCTGATTGAGAAACAGTAATGGAAACCAGGGTTTCTTTATTTGTATCATCACTAACCTCTTCCTTTACTTCTTCCTTTACCTCTGTATCAGCAGGAATATACACATATCCCACAAGAGAACCTGTAGTCAACTGATTTTCCTGTCCCATTTCAAAGTCATCATCTTCACCTTCTGCAACCGGTGGCGGGTCGGAACTGGCAAGTATATCAAGACTTTTTTCTTTCCACTTTTCCATACTGACAGGAGCCGAACCGATAAGAGTATGATTTTTAATTACAAAGACTGTAAGAGAAACATCTGCAGGAACATTCAGAATAGAATAATCTCCCTCTTCATCTGTTTTAGTCATCAAATGAGTTCCCGATACAATTACTGTTGCACCTTCTACCGGTGAGCCGGACGAAAGAGTAACTTCTCCCGTAAGAGTTGAAGTACTGGCATCTGCAGGAGACAGCACAGTTACTTCTGTAGATGCATTGTAGGTTCCGCTTGCTGCTATAACTTTAAAAACGCCTGCTTCAGTAGCTGAAAAAATCCCTGTATTCGTAATGGAAGCTTTATCCTGTTTATCATCTTCTTCACTAAAAACAGACCAGGTAATAGCGTTTAATGGAATAAATTTTCCACTCATTTCTTTTCCCACTGCAGTAACCTGTAACATATCATTTACTATCACAAGAGGTTCCTGGGGAATAATCTTCATAGTATCAATGGCTATGGTTGCAGTACTTGAGCCTGCTACGGCAGTTAACTGCACGACAGGTATATAACCGGTTGCACTTACAAGCATTTCATGTTCTCCCGGCTGAAGACCTGAAATATTAAAATATCCCTTTTCATCGGTTTTAGACCTGGAAGTTCCGATAGAAACATAAGCATTTTTCACCGGTTGATAATCTTTTGGTGCAACACTTTGCTCAAGAGCAATTAATCCGATAGCCATACCGTTTTTATCTTTTTCCGGTTCAAGAGGAGCATATATATAACCGCTTTTTGCGCTTACAGTAGTATCGCTATTTGCAACCTCATCATCTTCACATCCCAGAGGAATAAAACATAATAAAAAAAGAATTATCAAATAAAAACACAAATTCTTCTTACACATAAAAATCACCTCTAAATAACTAAACGATGTATATATTATACTCACCATTTCAATTTAAAGCAAGTTTAATGCCATAAATTATATCAAATAATCATTCATCGTAATCCATAAAGCTCATAGGCTCATAAACACCAAAATATCTCGATCTATACTGAGATTCCAGAACCCCTACTTTAAAGTCAACGAAATCATATACAATAGCATCAATTTTTCCCTTGCATGGACGCTGTATACGACCTACTGCCTGTTGAATCTTTCTTTTTGAACGAGATGGACATGTAATAAATAACCTGTTCAAAATTTTCCAGTCCAATCCTTCCTCCGCAAGTTTTGAGGTGGCAAATACGGCATTTAAATTTTCAGAATTTACCAGACTGACAATCTCATCTCTTTTTGATTTAGATAAATTTCCTGTAAGAACAGCACATTTTGCTCCGGGATAATTTTCTTTTAAAAGATTATACATCACATTACAGTGTTCTACTCTATCAGAAATTATAAGGCAGTAATTGTTTTTCTTTACTTCTTCTGAAATTACTTTTATTATAAGATTATTTCTTTTTTTATCTTTTACCAGAACAC
>QZKB01000062.1 GCA_003599415.1 Ignavibacteriales bacterium
AAATCCCTTTTCATCATCGTATCCGCGCGGCTGACCGAAATAAATTCCGCCGGTCAATTCACGCAATATCAAAACATCTGTTCCTTTTAGCACTTCAGCTTTCAAGGAAGAATTTGAAAGCATCGAGGTGTAAACTTTTGCCGGACGTAAATTTGCATAAAGTCCTAATGCTTTCCTGATTTTTAACAAAGCAGCTTCCGGTTTTAGATGATGCGGTAAATCTTCCCATTTGTATCCGCCAACTGCTCCAAGGAATACTGCATCTGAACTGTAACATTCGCTTAGCACTTCGTCGGTTAAAGGTGTACCGTGAACATCGTACGAACATCCTCCCATTAGACAAGTTTTAAATTCGAATTCAGTGTTGAATTTTTCACCAACTAATTTTAAGACTTTAACTGCTGCGTCAACAACCTCGGTCCCAATCCCATCTCCCGGCAAGAGTGTAATCTTAAACATCCTTTTTCTCCTCTATTCTCTGTGTCTCCGTGTCACTGTGGTTTTCTTTTTTCACCACGGAGGCACAAAGTTTATAATTATTTTTTGATCAACCAGCTCATCATACCTCTAAGTTGAGAGCCGACTTTTTCAATAATATGATTTTTATTTTCTTCTCTTAATTTATTCATCTTAGGTTGACCAGAATTATATTCATCCAGCCATTCTTTAGCGAACTGGCCGCTTTGTACTTCACCTAAAATTTTCTTCATTTCTTTTTTAGTCTCAGCTGTAATCAAACGGCTTCCACGTGTCATTCCACCGTATTCGGCAGTATCGCTTACAGAATAATTCATTCTGGATAAGCCCCCTTCGTAATAAAGATCAACAATCAATTTCATTTCGTGCATACATTCAAAGTAAGCAAGTTCCGGAGGATAACCGGCTTCTACCAAAGTTTCAAATCCTGCTTTTATTAATTCAGCAGAGCCGCCGCATAATACAGCCTGCTCACCGAACAAGTCAGTTTCAGTTTCATCTTTAAAATTAGTTTCAATAACACCTGCTCTTGTACCGCCTATTCCTTTAGCCCAAGCCAACGCCAGTTCTTTTGTATTTCCTGTTGGATCCTGGTATACTGCAATTAAATTCGGTACACCTGAACCTTCAAGGAATGTACGTCTTACCAAATGCCCGGGGCCTTTCGGTGCAATCATCATAACATTTACGTCGGCGGGAGGAACAATTTGTTTATAATGAATATTAAAACCATGTCCGAATGCAATAACATCACCTGGTCTAACAAAAGGTGCAATCTCTGCATCATAAACAGCTTTCTGATTCTGATCCGGAAGAAGAATCATAATTACATTTGCCCATTCAACAGCTTCAGAAATAGTTTTTACTTTTAATCCGGCCTTTTCAGCTTTTTCCCATTTATCACTTGTCTTACGTAATCCAACACAAACATTCATTCCACTGTCATGAAGATTAAGAGCATGAGCATGACCCTGGCTTCCGAAACCGAGTACTGCAATTTTCTTTTCTTTCAAAACATCAAGTGATGCATCCTGATCATAATATACTTTCATTTAATTCCTCTTAAATTTATAATTGTGAATAAGTAGATTCTTTTTTTACTTCTTTAGTTTGTTCACCGCGTTTAAGTGCAACGGTGCCGGACCTGGCCATTTCTTTTATACCGAATGGCAAGAGAACATTTACTGCCGCATCAATTTTATCGGGCGGACCTGTAATTTCAAGCGTCATTGTTTTATTGTTCACATCGACTATGTTCCCTCTGAAGATATTGCAGACATCGATTATTTCTGCACGCGATCCTTTCTGGTAATAGACGGTTATTAGTGCAAGTTCACGAACAACGTTAGTTGAGCCGGTAAAATCAACTACCTTTATTGTATCAATCAACCTGTTCAACTGTTTAACAACCTGCTCAATAATTTTATCATCACCTGAGGTAACGATAGTCATTCTTGAAATATCCGGAGCTTCAGTTTCTCCGATTGAAATACTCTGAATGTTAAAGCCTTTGCCGCTGAACATTGTAGCAACACGGTTAAATGCTCCGAAACGATTCTCTACCAATACCGAAATTATATGTTTCATTTTTCCCTCATACAGAGTAATTCATCTGTGTTTTATAATAATGATTTAGGATTCAATCTTTTAACTAACATTTCAGCAATAGAACCACCAGACGGCACCATCGGGAAAACCATTTCTTCTTTTACAACTTTGAATTCAATTAAAACAGGTCTGTCATTTATCTCAAAAGCTTTATCCAGAATTTCATCGACGTTCTTAGGAGTATCTGTTGAGAATGAAGCTAATCCAAGCGCTTCACCTATTTTCATAAAGTCTGGATTGCTGTGGGATAAATCCGTAAAGCTGTATTTCTCAGCATGGAACAACTCCTGCCACTGTCTAACCATTCCAAGGAAACTGTTGTTCATAATTAAAAATTTTATCGGGAGTTTATTTGCAACAGCAGTTATAAGTTCCTGCATATTCATTTGGAATCCACCGTCGCCGCTTATTGAAATAACCTGCCTGTCTTTTACGCCAAAGCATGCTCCGATTGCTGCAGGTACAGAAAATCCCATTGTTCCAAGCCCGCCGCTTGTTAAATGCGAACGTGAATGGTTAAACTTATAAAACTGTGCAGTCCACATTTGATGCTGACCAACATCTGTTACAACGACAGCTTCACCTTTTGTTTTTGCAGATAGTTTTTCAAGAACATATTGAATTCTTAATCTGCCGTCATTGTCTTCATAATCAAGAGGACATTCATCTCGCCAATCATTTATCTGTTGCAGCCATTCATCAATCATTGGCGGTTCGGTTAATTCTGCCGCAATCTCAGCCATAACATGTTTAACATCGCCGACTATCGGCAGATCAACTAAAACATTTTTATCAATTGCAGTCGGATCAATATCAACATGAATTTTATATGCATGCTTTGCGAACGTTTCAATTTTTCCTGTTACACGGTCATCAAACCTTGCTCCGAGCGCAATCAATAAATCGCAGTTATTAACCGCCTGGTTAGCCCAATAGGTACCGTGCATTCCAAGCATACCAAGTGATAACTCATCCGTACCAGGAAAAGCGCCAAGTCCCTGAAGTGTCATTGTAACAGGAAGTTTATTCTCCTTAGCAAGAATCTTTAGTTCTTCTGAACCATTAGACATTATTACACCACCACCAACGTACAATACAGGTTTCTTTGCTTTGCGAATCATCTCTGCGGCTTTTTTAATTTGATTCTGATGACCGAGATAAGTCGGTTTATAACCTTTCAGCTCGACATCTTCAGGATATTCAAATTCACATCTTGAATTGATTACATCTTTCGGTAAATCAACAAGAACGGGTCCAGGTCTGCCGGTTGAAGCGATATAAAATGCTTTTTTAATTGTGCTAGCCAATTCTTTTACATCTCTTACAAGAAAATTATGTTTAGTAATCGGTCTTGTAATACCGACAATATCAGCTTCCTGGAAAGCATCGTTGCCGATAAGATGAGTTGCAACCTGCCCGGTGAAAACGACAATAGGAACCGAATCCATATAAGCATCTGCAATTCCTGTAACAGTATTTGTAGCGCCCGGTCCTGAAGTAACCAAAACGACGCCGACTTTGCCGGTTGCTTTTGCATAACCTTCAGCCATATGTGTTGCACCCTGTTCATGCCTTACAAGTATATGCTTCAGAAAATCCACATCATATAAATGTTCATAAATTTTTAAAGTGGCACCACCCGGGTAGCCGAATATATATTCTACTTTTTCCTGCTTAAGACATTCAAAAAATATCTCAGCGCCGGTCATAGTATGTTTACTCTTTTTCATTTGTAGCCCTCCTTACTTCTTTTATTTCGGGGATTCTTAAAATTGCACCTGTATTTGCAGATGTAACCATCTTAGTGTAACGTGCTAAATAACCATTTTTTATCTTTGGTTCAAAATCCGGAAGTTCATCTAATCTGTTTTCTATTTCTTCCTTAGTCAATTCAACTTCTAAAATTTTATTTGGAATATCGATTTTAATTATGTCGCCGTTTTGTATTGCAGCAATGGGTCCATATTCTGCTGCTTCAGGAGATACGTGCCCTATGCAAGCGCCTCTTGTTCCGCCGGAAAATCTTCCATCTGTAATCAGTGCAACTTTATCTCCAAGACCCATACCCATAATTGCACTTGTAGGAGATAGCATTTCCGGCATTCCGGGTCCGCCTTTTGGTCCTTCATAACGAATTACAACTACATCACCAGCAACAACTTCCTTATTCATAATTCCAGCTAATGCCTCGTCCTGTGAATTATATACTTTGGCAGATCCGCTGAATTTTAACATTGAAGTATCAACTGCGCCGGTCTTTACAACTGATCCTTCCGGAGCAAGATTGCCGAACAGTACTGCAAGTCCGCCGGATTTTGAATAAGGTTCATCTACACTATGAATGACATCTTTATTCTTAATTTCCGCTGTAGAAATATTTTCACCTAAAGTTTTTCCGGTTACTGTAGGTCGGGATAAATCAAGTACTCCATCTAACTTTGATAACTCATTAAGTATTGCAGAAATTCCTCCGGCAGCATCAACATCTTCCATATGAACTAGTTTTGTTGCGGGAGAAACTTTACAGATATAAGGAACACGATCTGCCAATGTATTTAATTCACTTAAGTCAAAACCAATTCCTGATTCGTTTGCAATTGCTAAAGTATGAAGTACTGTGTTTGTACTTCCTCCCATCGCCATATCTAACGCAAATGCATTCAAAAATGTTTCTCTTGATAATATATTCCGTGGCTTAATATCTTTTTCTACGAGATACAAAACTTGTTTTGCTGCTTTCTTTGCAAGGTCTTTTCTTTTGGGGTCAATTGCTAATATAGATCCGTTTCCGGGGAGTGCTAAACCAAGGGCTTCCATCAGGCAGTTCATAGAATTTGCAGTAAACATACCTGAACAGGAGCCGCACGAAGGACAGCTAAAATCTTCCAACTGCTTTAATCTTGTTTCGTTTATCTTACCAACTTTAAATTCACCTACGCCTTCAAACACAGAAATAAGGTCAGACTTCTCTCCGTTAGGTAATCTACCGGCAGCCATAGGTCCGCCTGAGATAAAAATTGTCGGTATGTTCATTCTAACTGCAGCCATTAACATACCGGGTACAATCTTATCGCAGTTTGGTATGCAAACCATTCCATCAAGTCTGTGTGCTTCTACAACAGTTTCTACGGAATCTGCAATAAGTTCGCGGCTGGGTAATGAATAGCGCATTCCAATATGCCCCATTGCAATTCCGTCATCCACACCAATTGTGTTAAACTCAAAAGGAACGCCGCCGGCTTCTCTAACCGCATCCTTAATTATTTTTCCAAACTCCTGAAGATGTACATGTCCAGGCACCAGATCAATATAGGAATTGCAGATTCCAATGAAAGGTTTGTTAAAGTCATCGTCGCTTTTAATTACACCGGTAGCTCTAAGTAAGCTTCGGTGCGGAGCTTTATCGAAACCTTTTTTAACTAAGTCAGATCTCAAAACAACCTCGACAAATTTTTATTCTTATTTTCCAAATCACTTCAGAAATAAAACTCTCTGGGTTTTGTCAACCCCTTATTTGTCTGTTTATGTTGTTTGATATTTGTTTAGGGATTGACCAAACTATTTAGCCTAGAATGCTAATAATAATAGCGACTAGAACTAGAATGATAATCCCAAGGAGAATATTAATTGAAGTAGAGTTAATTGAATTTAATGACACAACATTACGTTGGCAGCATACAGGTATTGCCTTGTAGTTGGAGATGATATTTTCTGTTGTGTCTTTCACTTTGTAATAATTTTTTTACAAATATAGTCCAATGAAGACGAGATGTCAAGATTTAGCTGAAATATTCTGAATATTTATTCCGGAAAGTTTATTAAATGGCATATCCGAAGATGAGACCGAGTTTGTTATTCAAACTCAAATGAAAGAACAAACATTATAAACCTTAGAAAAATTATATTTACATCATATGACATTTCCATGAAAGCCTGCCTGCTGAAGACAAGTGTAATGGAATAACATTTTGAATTTTTCAGAAGTCAAATTTTATTAAATCCTTTTTGAATGTTATTTTTAACCAGGTATTCAAAAAGAATCAATCAGCATTACAATAATAAATCATAAGGTAGTTATGAAAATTTCTGCTGCAATAATTTTGATTTTATTTTCCATCTCTTCAATCTCACAGGTAAACACGGAAAAGTTCAGGCAGGACCAGGATAGCATTGGTTTTACCGCAAAAATATCTGCAGGATTTTCTGTAAAGACCGGTAACTCTGATTACCAGCTTATTGATGGAGACGGCAGATTAAATTTTAATGGTGGAAACTATTATACTTTTTTAGTCTTTAAGAGTGAGTTTGGCTGGACAAACGGAAAACAATTCTCCAATGAATCGCTTGTTCATCTCAGATATGTGCCGAGTTTAAGTGAGGATTTACAGTTGGAAGTGTTTGCCCAGATGGATTATGATAAATCCCGTTTGCTTTTATTCAGGGATCTTTTTGGCGCAGGTCTACGAATTAAAGCGTTAAAATATGAAGGATATAAACTTAGGGTAGGCAGCGCACTTATGTATGAGCAGGAAAAATATGATTTACCGGTTATGGCAATTCATGAGACTAAAGCCTCTGTTTTCAGGTGGACAAATTATTTAAGCAATGAAATTGATTTGCACGATAACCTGAAGCTTCTTTCAATTGTTTATTACCAACCGCAAATTAATAAATTTAATGATGTCAGGATTCTTTCCGAGAATACACTGGATATATCTGTAAGTAAAAATCTATCATTTTACATTCGGTATAATCTACGGTATGACAGCAAACCACCTGACGGAAAAGCGCAGACGGATTCGAAATCAAAATTTGGAGTAACTATAAAATTTTAAGTTGATGGTTTAAGATAAATCAGAATAGTTTTTCACTGTTTTGAAGAAACTCCGGTTGTGATATAAATGCTGGGATCCTTTTTAAACAGGTAAGCAATTACTGCAATAACAACATTTTTTTTGTCTGTAAGAATTTGTCCGTTATTAATTGATAAAAGTAAATTCCACTTGGTAAATAATTACCATTAAAATGAACTTGGTATTTCCCAGCTACTTGCTCTTTGTTCACCAATATTATTATTTCTTCTCCAAGTAGATTATATATTTTGATTTTAACGTTGGTATATTCTGGAATGCTATATGTAATTACAGTTGAGGGATTAAACGGATTGGGATAATTTTCAGATAAAAAATAGTCCTCTCTTTTTTTCTTATTCCTTTCATTTATACCAGTCAAATTACTTAAATCAGCTCGTAATAGAGTGTGTGTCTTATCATTCCAATTTTTTCCAAAAGCATAAGCAATTTTTTCTTTTTTAAGTATTATTAGTTGTTCAAAACTTGTTTCTTTATTATCTACCTGTAACTCCCAGTCATCACCACCATTGGTTGTTCTATAAATTTTTCCAGCTCCACCTATCCAACCGTTTATACTATCGAGAAACTCTATACAATTTAAACTCCCTGATCCGAACTCAATAATATTCCAATTTGCTCCACCATCTTTTGATACACAAAGAGTTGCAATATTAAATAAAACTTTACTACCTACAGCAAAACCATTTAGTGAATCAAGAAATATTACATCATATAGCGAGGGAGCCCTTTTATGTTGATATTGCCAATTTTTACCACCATCCATAGTATTTGCTATTGAACCTACATCAGTTACATCCGAACCCATGTTAACTACCCATCCAAGTCTTTCATTTATAAAACAAACATCCCTAGGCAAATATAATACTGTAGATGTATCCGTCCACCTTTCCCAGGTATAACCACCATCATTAGTAAGCCAGAGGCAATTATTTAAAGCGATACCATTTTTAGAATCAAAAAAGTGTAAATCCCCAAATGAACCTCCAAGTGGCACATAGGGATCCGGTATTGTTATACTTGCCGTATCCCATGTTAATCCCATATTGTTAGTATAAAGTAAACTACCAGCTCCTCCTAAGAACCAAATATTATTTGAATCTAAATTGCATGTTGCTGTGAAATATGTTTTCTGAAAATATTCTTCTTTTAACTTCCAATTTTCTCCATCTTTTGTCTCAAGCAAAATAGATCTTGCATTACCCACATTATTATAACCGGTTGTAGATATCCATCCAATATTTTTCGTTACAAAATTAATTCTTGCATAATATAAAATAGAATCATTTCCGGTAAAAGACATATTTATCTTTTCCCATGTTTGCGCTAAACAATTAAAAGATATCATTATCAAAGTGAACAAAAAGAGTTTTATATGTTTGTATTGCATATCTCGTTCCTCTATTAAAAAGCGGGAGAAAAATTCTCCCGCATTAATTTCGGATTATTTAGCGAAAGGGATTTCTGATAAATTATTTGTACATCATCTGTCATTCCCAGGAAAGCTTACAGCTAAATTTATCATCCTCTGGCTTAGGTTTATAAATCTGACTGAAGCAAGTACACTGGAATGACATTTGAAATTACCAGAGATCTCCATACAGTAATGTAAATTTTCTTTTAAACATTTATCATCGTTTAGGTTTTGTTTGAGACCAGTGCGAGTGAATTAGTTTCCACTCCCCTTCCATAAGTTTGTATACCTCTGTTGAATTCCAGTATTCTTTGCTGCCATCCTGCATAAAGCCAACAAAGTTGAAAGTGAGAACGCCTACATCGCCATGCATTTGAACCTGCGGATCAATTAATTCATAATCCGGAAAGCTGAATGTCCCGTTAAAGGAAGAAAACCAGTTTTGAAATTCTTTTTTACCTGTACAGCGTTTTTCCAGGCCGGGATCAAAATAAGTTATTTCATCGGCGGCTGCTTCAATAAATCCGAATGTATCACCGGTTATCCAGCGATCAAGAATAGTCCTTTCTTTTTTAATAATTATTTCATTTGGTGACATTTTTGTTGAATCTCCTCTTAGAATATAAATCAGAATTATTTCGAAATTTATATCATAATAGTTAAACTATCGCTCAATTAGAGCTAATGCAAGATTGAGCCATGGTAAAATAATTGTGTAAATTGAAAAAAAACTAAAGGGCATTATTAATTCTCTTTTCAAAAATGAAATATACAATTTAAATTCCATTCACTATCTCCCATTAATATCTAAATTTAATTTTCAAACCATAGCAGCAAGAATAAGAACCATTCTAGTTTAATTCGTCTTGAAAATATTTTTTGAGAGATAATAATATTTTGATTGTTAGGGAATATAGAGCGGAGGCTAATGCCTCCTCTATCTTATTTCAAAAGAACAAATTTCTTGGTGTCTATGATATTTCCAACCTGCATACGGTAAAAGTATACGCCGCTTGGTAGACTGTTTCCATTAAAATCTGTAAAGTACTTTCCAGCTTCTTTAGTCTCATGAATAAGTGTCGTTATTTCTTCGCCCATGATGCTGAGAATTTTAATCTGTACTTGCGCTCTTTCTGGGATAGAATATTGAATTGTTGTTACTGGATTAAATGGATTTGGGAAGTTCTGCGCTAAGAAAAATTCATCCGGGGCTTCAATGGTGACTTCGATTATATTTGAATATTCGAATGATCCGTCATTATCAATTTGCTTCAACCGGTAAAAATATTTTCCCTTTTTAACTGGTTTATCTATAAAACAGTATTCGTTAATTGAATTTGAATTACCTCTCCCTTCAACAAAACCAATTGACTTCCACTCAGCATTCTCAATTCTTGACTCTATATCAAAGCCGTAATTATTTATCTCTGTGCTGGTTGCCCACTCAAGAAGTACCCCTTCATCAGTTAAATAACCGTTAAATGAAACGAGTTCTACTGGCAATTCGGATAGAGTAGTAAAAGAACCCACCCCAAAAGTATAAGGGTTACAAGTAGGATCCCAACATTCAGCATAACCGCGCACAACATAAGAAGTATTTGCTTGTAATCCCGTTATCAGAATTTCGCTTCCTTCGGCTGTACCCACCAATTGACCATCTACATACCAGGATGCTGAGTATGTTGGGTAGTTTGGATGACTTGGGTCGTAACAATCATATAAATATTGCTGAATAGTACTTAATCTTACTCTGGCAGAATTTACAGTAATGTCTGAACATGTCACAGTTGGAGGGTCCGGAGGATGACAGAGAGTAGTAAATTGAACCTGTTCGCCGTAACTTGTCCCCGCATCATTCGTAGCATAAGCTCTAACATAATAACTTGTTAATGAAGTTGGAACAGATATATACGCAATGAATTCTCCTGTTGAAGTTGCAGGACCAAGTTGGTTTTTATTATTTAAAATAGTTGGATTTGAAGGACCCCAACAAAAACCATGCTGTGTTGGATTTGGCACTCCTAAATTTGTTATAGTAGCACTGCAGTCTGCCCCATTCCAATAAATTTCTTTTACCTCTGTTATTGATAATGTGGGAAGTTCAGAATTTACATAATTGACATCTTTGCCAATAGCAGGGACTATATACTGATTTGTACTATTAAAGCTAAGTGCATAATCCTGTGAGAGGGTTGTACTTTTTAACAAGATTAAAATTGATAGACAGGTACAGAAGAAAACGGTAAATGATTTTTTCATTTTATCACTCCATTTTTATTTCAACTTTCGCTATCTGTTCTCACTCTCCGCTTGGTTGTATTTTAGAAAATTATTCTTGCTTTCCGCCATAATTCAAAAGTTCGGCAGGGATTTGCTTAAATATCCTGATTACTGACATACAAATTAAAAAGTTATTATTTCGAAGTCAACAAGAACAATTTCAAAACTAATCGTGCAGCTTTAGGCTGCATATCCTACCCCAGCCGTCTTTACCATGTTAAACGAGCAAATTAAAATAAGCAGTACTTTCCCGTATTAACTTTTTTCAGGCTTTTATGGTCGGCGTCTCATTACTTTTTAAGGATTTTATGGCGCGCTATTTTTCGTTATTTAGCTCTAAGTTTAAATTATAAATATTCAATCAGATAAATTTGAAAAGTCGGCGGATCTCGTTGTGCAATTACCAAAGCCTTTTGATAATATTTTTTTGCTTTTTCGTTTTCTTTATTTGCTTCGGGAGCATTTCCTACGCCTGCAAGAATTACCCGCCTCACCCAGATTTATGATCCAGAGACTCACAGGTAAGCCTCGGGTTTACTTGTTAGCCTCTGACTTAGGCTGATAAATCTGACCAGGACTACCTTGAAGAACATCTAGGCATCGTTGCATCTTCTTTTTTTCTGAGTCGTCCTTCAATTCCTTCATCATTGTCTCATCAGCGCGAACACACCCCAACCAACATATTCACGTGTGTAAGTGGTGTAGCGTTCAGGTTCGGATGTAAGTTTTGCCCGAACATCTTTAGCTAACTCATCCTCGGGATAGGCATCAAGCCATCGGCGCATGGTTAGCCATTTAGCTGCTTCGTATCTGTCCCAACCATCTTGATCTGCTAAAACCATTTCAACAACGTCGTAACCGTTTTGGCCGAAAGATGCGATAAGTTCCGGAAGTATAAGGAAGTCTGTGATGGAGTGTGCAAGGCATCCCTTGGCAATATCTTCTGTAGGTGGTAGCTGGCGCCAGTAAGGTTCTCCGATGAGGATAATCCCTCCGTCCTGAAGACTCTGCGACAGAAGTTGAATAGTGCCGATAACGCCCCCGGCAATCCAGGTAGCGCCGACACATGCTGCCACATCAACCTTCTCGTCAGAGACGTAGCCTGCAGCATCTCCATGAATGAACTTGACTTGCTCAGCTACGCCGAGTTCTTTAGCGCGGAGTTTCGCTTGCTCTGTGAACAACTCGCTCATATCGATACCGGTGCCGATGATTCCGTAATCGCGTGCCCAGGTACATAGCATTTCACCCGAACCGCTGCCGAGATCAAGCACTCGCGTTCCTTTTTCCAGACGTAGCGCTGCTCCAAGTGTGTTGAACTTGTCTGGTGTAAATGGATTATGAATGCGGTGAGCGCTTTCCATGATGTTGAATATCCTTGGTATATCCAATATAAAAATCTCCTTATGATATGAATAGATTCAGTTACTGCCAAACATTACGATACGGATTTGAACTGCCCACATCTGCTATTAAAATTATTTTTGCCTGTCCCACTGTTTTTTATCGGGGAGTTGCAGGATAGATGCAGTTCATCGATTAAATTTATTTCAATAATAATTCTGAATAATCCTCTACCTTCCTGAATTTTAAAAGAAAGTTAATCACTGCACAATATGATAACACAAATATAATGGCTGCAAAATATTGTAGTGGAGCGAAAGGAATGCTTTCACTTCCGGTGAATAAAAAATTTATATAATAATAAAATTGAATCAGCTCTAAAAATAATCCAAAGCTTGCAGTCCATATTACCAACTTTAACGAGAGTTGTAATGAATTATTATGGGATAATATTTTATAAAAGGAAATCCAAAAAACAAACATCGAAATGGAGTTTAAGAACCTAATGAATTCAAAAATTACATTCTTATGCATACCGGGAACAAGCGATTGCCCAAAAGGAAGTTGCAATAATATTATCAGGCAGGTGAAAAGAATTACTAATTGCAAAGATATTTTAATGCGCTTATTAAGCGGAAATACTTCCTTGGGGAAATAATACGCGAATAAGATTATCGTGATTGTTGCCATTATCCAAAGCAAGCTAAGCAGTTTGCTTACTAAAATGTTATTGGTAATAAAGGGAAATATTGCAAAAACAGCTTTATAAAAAAGAGTATAAGCTGAACCAATAATTAAAAATTTTGTTGCCATTCTTAAATTCATTTTTTCATCTCTTATTCTAGTACCTAATAGCGTGGCTTTTCACACGTCCGCCAAGAACTGCAATGATAAAATAAAAAGCTACTGTCGCTATTTTTTGAGCCAGAGGCTCATCAGCCTTTAGCTGAAACCAATTTATTTTTATTCCAGAGACATCCCTCTGGGAGAACAACTTTAATAGCTCTCTAAACTTAACAACAAATGTAGTAATAAAAAGATGCAATCATGTAAAAGATCTGGTTTGGTTTTTTTATTACATTCACTATAGTTAAATAGACTCAACCAATATTTTCATATTTAATTACTACACCTAAATTCTTCAAAGTTTCAAAAATTCGTTGGTCCTTTAACTTAGCATTGCCTTTATCATCAATTGGTTGTAACCAGCTTTCATTTTCCCGAATTCTATATAAAAGAATACTCCCGGGAACAATCGAAATAAAATTTGGCCAGCATTCTCCGGTATAAAATCTTTGCCCATTTAAGAGCAGTACAAAAGGACGAACTTGTTCTCCAAAATTTGCTTTAACAGAATGATTATATGAGAACCGATAACTTTGAATCGGATTATTTTCTAAATATAAAACTGTAATTGATTCTATATCCTTATCGGTAATTACAGGATTTTTTTTTAATACCAACTTATCGATTGGGAGATTTTCTATGTCAGAATATGAAAGGTTGCTATCTTCAAGATAAAAAATCTGATACGAATATGGGGTCTCATTCTCATCGCACTTGATGAATAATATTGAAAAGAATGCTATTACGGAAAAAAGAAATATTTGGGATAGAATTTTTTGTTTCATTTTGTATCTCCAAATAATTTTGTAAAAAGCCAGACAACCCGGCGGCTAATCTGCACGGCACCACAATAAGCTGCTTGCATTGATACAGCAAGTTGTGATTGCTCCGCATATTAATCTGAAGTCATCGGGCTCGGGTTGGACATGCCCATTTTTAGTTTCCATTGTCCATCGGAGCCGCGTTGCCACAGAGTTACAACCTTTCCAAGTTCTCTTGTCTTTGTTCCGTCCGCTTTGGCAGTAAATGTGGCATCATAGATACCCCATGCATATCCCAGATTATCGCAAATAATGATGTCCTTCATGATGTTCGTTTCAGCAACAGTTATGGTGTTAAACACATTTACAACTAACTTCCGAATAACTTCCTTTCCTTTTAGCGGCTCTGCATTTGGCAGCAACAAGACAACGTCATCAGCCAGGTAGCTCATATATGCATCCACATCTCCTTGTATTGCTGTCTCCCGCCACTTTAAATATACCATCCCGACCTCGGCCGAATCTTTATTATCCGGACTGTTCAAAGATAAGGCATCATAAAAATTAATTCTGTCCCCTTCAACCAGGAGAAGTTTTCCATCTGCTGACTTAATATTTTTATCGTCCTGATTGTTGAAATAATCTGAACTGCACTTTGATTCCAGAACACCACTGCCAAGTAAAAAAATAATAATGAGGTGAAGCAAAAATGTAGTTAATCCCCCGACTTTTTTTACATTGTTGATAATTAACTGTGAGCAGTTCATAACATCCTCCTGATAAAAATTATGAAAAGATCCAATTACAACTTAAAAATTATTGTAATAGTGTTGTGTATGAGCCGCAGTTTACCAGGCACTAACCGGCCCAAAACAAGAATGCCGAATAGTTGCAACAACTTTTTATTTATTAAAATATTTCTTTTCCGGAAAGCACTTCATCGGAAGAACAACTTACTTTAAAAAGAAATTACTTTCAACAGACACAACTTTATAAATACACTAACCTTTCCCGATGATCTATTAGTTAAATCGGAATACAAAAATATTTAAAACGCTTACCATCCTCACCCAGATTTATGATCCAGAGGATAACAGGTAAACCTCCTGCTTAAGAAAGCAATTATTCTATCTCCTAAATTAGAATGAGCTTACCTGCCAGTTTTTGTAGACACCTTCAGGCAGGTTCATTAGCAGCATTTGGTTTTAGACCGAATAAAATGACATTAAATAAAATTTAAAACTTACTTCCGAATCATACCTGCCCCGGCAATAATAGTAGAGTTAATTATAAGAAGTTCTTTAAACGGTTGATCAACAGGTAATCCAAAACTGCTTTTTACCCAACTCTCTCCATTATTGTCTGATTTGTAAATTCCATCCCATTGTGCTGCTAATAGTCTGTAACCTATATTCATTATTTGAAATGTATACAAGTTTGGTAATCCGAGATCAGATTTAATCCAATCTTTACCTTCACCTTCTGTCTTTAAAACAGCAGGGTCATAAAGCATTCCGAATATGTGCATTCCATCGTTTGATATATTGTGAAAACTAGATTGTTCAATAATTGATTTCCAGGTTTCACCACCATCATCAGAAACAATAGCTCCATGGTTATACCCAGCATATACTTTGTTATCCATCGAGGTAATTCCATTTATTTGATTTTCTGAATAAACCTGGACCCAGGTTTTTCCGGTATCACTCGATACGAATATTCCATCGTTTGTTCCTGCAAATAACTTTGGATCAAATAGATGCAGGCAGCGTACTGTTAGATTGGTTAACCCCTCATTTGCAACATGCCAGTTTTTTCCTTCATCCCAGGAAATGAATATGCCATGCCTGTTTGTTCCTAAAATTACTATGTTTCCAAAAGTTTCAACAGCGTCAACCTTTACTCCGGACGGAAGCCCCATATTTGATTTATGCCAACTCCTGAGATAATCACTGCTTATATAAATGCCATCTGCCTCAGTTCCTGCAAAATATAATCCATCTGTGTAACCAAAATCATTTACAGTTGCTTCTTGTGGAAAACCATAATCGGCTCTTTGCCAATTTTCTCCTCTGTCGGTTGATAAATATATTCTACCATTTCCCTGAAATGATTGTGCATAGGATGTTGCAGGAGCAATGTTAAAAAGTAAAGTGAATAAAGCGGTCCTTATTAAATATCTCATAAATTCTCTTTCGCAAAATGATTTTTATAATATATAAATCATTAACTCAATAAAGAAATCTGATTCCTAATAAGATTGTTTTTTATTTCTGCGGGCCAACGGTGCGGCTGTTAAACCGTAGCCCGGAACAACAATGATAAAATAAAAAGTTACTGCCACTATTTTTTGAGCCAGAGGATCATCAGCCTTTGGCTCAAACTAATTTATTTTTGTTCCGGAGGCGTCCCTCTGGGAGAACAATTTTAATAGCTCTCTAAACTTAACAACCACTGCTGCAATGAATCTGCCGCGACGGAGCGGTCATGTGGAAAAGCCGGTTAGGTTTTTAATTATTATCTTTACTTTTAAATCTGCTGCAAATTAAAGCACCAACAAGTACGTTGATAAAAGTTAATGGTACAGCTAACAATAAAATATTTATTGGTAACACAGCAGAATTCCATAAAGCAATCCAATGCATAACATATACTGTTATCCACACAATAAAAGTTGTTTCTAATGTTCTGAATTTTTTAGAAATAATAAAAATCATAATTGCCATTATAATCCCCCATATAAACCAGAGAATGTTGTTAATGGGTTCATTCGGTAATACGAGGTTCAACGCCTTGAAGTGCATATCCATTTTTGGTTTTGCGAATAATATCCACCTTATAGTTTCGAAAATATTTATCCATAAACTAACAAGGAGAATCTGCCAAACTGCTTTCTTGAAATTTGCCATAATCGTTCCCTCATTTTTGTTATTAGATATTTATGCCAGCAACTAATGGCATTGTATTTAAACCGCCGTCAACACAGCAATGCAGCTTTGAACTTGTCCGCCTTTGGCGGATAATTTTTCTTGCTCGCCAGGAACGTAATCCGCTTTTAGCGGACTGATGCGACGGAAAATATCAGTACGAACAAAAAAAACAAATAACATTAAATGAATTATTTACAAAAACAGGCAAAACGTTTTGGACTCATTCTTTCTCCAATATCAGAGTGAGTTCATTAGTAGCAACTTGTTAAATAGCGACTTATCTATTCTTTTATTTCTCTATGACTTTCTATTTTCATTTCTCCATTTTTTCTTTTATAAATTTCTTCAATAAAGCACCTTTTTTTTTCATCCCAATACCGGTTTTTTTCATTTATAATAATAAACTCTTCCTTTACATATTTATAAGTTGAATAAGAATATTCGCCATATCCGCTCTTACCAATAGTTGTAAATATCTTTTTATCATAGTCGAATTCAGGTGAATAAATTGTTTCTAAAAATTTGTTAAACTCAAATTGCATTTTAGAAGGATTAAATAACCAAGCTTGATAAATTCTATTTCCCGTAGCCCCACAGAATTTTAATAACATAATGTCCTTATAACCATCAAAATTAAAATCACAGGTAGTAAAATATTCTGTTCCTTTAATAGGTGGTTCAATAAATTCTTCAATGCTTATATTTTGTAAAGGCTTTGAATCTGAATTTTTGTAAATAATTATTTCAATGATATTATTATAAGATGAATCACCAATCAAAATAAATTTAAAAGCTGGTAACCTATGATTGACAGAAAAATAAAAAATATTTTCTCCCCTTACATCTTGATGATAATCAAGGTAATTGTCTTGTCCATTAATTTGATTTAATAGAAGTAATATATAAGTAATAATAGTTAATTTCATAAGCTATATAAAGTGCTGCCCAGAACAGCAATGCAACCTTAAACTTGCCCGCCTTTGGCGGATAGTTTTTCTTACACGTCAAGGATTTAATCCGCTTTAGTGGACTGATGAGATTGAAATATTTATAAAAATAATCCGTTTCTTTCTATAAGTCAAAAAAGTTTTTATAGTAACAATCCTTTTCGTTTTTTAAGCGATTTTACGGTTACCTTTAGATTATTTTACTTTTTATTAATTGAAGGAATAACTTTTGGTAAAGTTTCTCTAATTAAGTCATCAATAAAAGTAAAATATTCAATGGCATGTAGTTCAGCAAAATTAACTTTCATCTGGCCTTGCATTATAGGGTTTTTCGATATCCTTCGTAATAAAGGACTTTCCGATTTAAAAGTACCATTGGTAGTTGATAATCCGGTAACTTCAATTTCAATATCTTTAAATATTTTAGAACTGTCGGCGTGACTAAATGCATTCCTAAAATCTTCCCTAATTTCATCTAGTTTTTTCCATTGCTCTTTTGTAAATATTCCCATACTTTTTGCTTTATTAATTGTAATGCTCATGTCTTTACCCATATAGCTATTAATTCCTTCTTCAAAGTAAGATTCAAGATTATCATAATTACTTTTTGAAGCATCTTTGGATTTACTTTTCTCAATTGAATCTTTATAGATTAGCATGAGTTTAACATACCATTCTATTAAATGATTTGTAAGTGTTATTGCAGCTTGATGAAATCCAAACATCAAGCACAAAGATATTTCATGTCTTAATGGATCAAGCTCTGGCATACCATAGGGCGTATTATATTTTTCTTCAACCAATGGATAATTTTTAAGAAATATCATATATCTTTCATCGTATATGTCTATAAATTTTCTCATACTTTTTTAAGGCTGATTTATTTTGTGCTGTCTAACGGCATTCCAGTTAATCAGCAGTTTACTAGGCTCTGACTGGCCCAATACAGCAAGGCTGCTTAAATAACCAACGCCAATAATTTTTAAAATATTTTTCTTTTGTAACCTACTTCAAAAAGCAACTAAGTTTTATAACGCAACAATTTAATTACACAAATGCCGCAATGTTTAAAGCTGAAGTTTTCAAGAACTTGATAGGTTTCACTTTAATAATATCTCTTCAATTGAATTTTTAAAGTTTTTATGTTTTTCTAAAATAGCCTTATTGATATTTAATAATAACTCCAAAGTTTTCTTTGAAAAATAGTAAGCATTATTGTATAGATCTTTAATGAACTCAGAATTTTCAGACAGCTCAGAAAGTTTGAATTCTGGGAATGATTTTTCTTTTTGATATTTTTTAAAAAAATCCACCTTAATCTTTGAACCATCAAAACCTTTCCAGCCAACATGATGACCGCAATTATTTATTACAAAAAAAACAAAATTTGTATATGAAGATTTACCTTCTGCATGATGACGACCAAGCAGATTGTCCTTTTCGACAGTAATTATACTAAAGCATAAATTCATATACTTATAAAAATGTTCTAAGCCTACTTTATTTTTTAGACCAATCATCTTAAAGAACTTGGATAGCATCGGTAGAATGAATAATTTTTCCATAATCTCTGGATTCATTTCTAACAATAATGTAAACACATTATCAAAGCGAAGGTTTTGAGAATACTTATCCAGGAGTGCTTTTTTTGTTTTAACATCAGCCTCATTTATAAAACGTGCAGTAAAATATTCTTGGAACGAACGATGCGAAAAGGTAATAAATAAACCATCTTCTATTAATAGACATGATGATTTTAATGAATCATTCAAGTATAGCTCAGGTTTGAAATCAATATTTGTTATTTTTTTAGCAACCGACAAATGATTAAGTGCATCGATCCTTGAAAACTGAAATTCTCTTTTATCATATGTCTGGACAGAAAAAGCGGAAAATACACGGCAATAATCTTGTATGTCCATCTTTAACAATCGATCTCTTTGAAAACCTCCTTTATATGTATCATGTCTTTGAAAGAGAGCTTCATACGCTTGATTATAGAAAACACTGAGCTTGTTTGGAATGTTTGCGCTCTGCCCATAAGTTAATAACATAATTGATAATAAAAGAGGATTCGATAAAAAGGAATGATGTTTTTGAAATAATTCGCTTTTTAAGTCATCAGAAAACTTTTTCTTAATATCTTCATCATAGGGTAATTTACTAATTAACTCTATTGCTTCTTCGACTTCCAAATTATTTACTGTTAACACCTTAAAATCTTTCCAACCAGCAAATTCACCATCAGGTCTAGATGATACTATAGTTTTGCATTTTGGATACTGCTTAACAAGCTCAAAAATATTATTTCTAATCAAATCTCTTTTATTATTATCTATTTCATCATAACCATCAAGAAAAAAAATGAAATGTCCTTCTTCAAATGCTTTTTCAAAATATTCATAATCCAAATCCAATCCATACGTAAGCAAAGAAGCTTTTGTTAAATCCATTAAGCTACCACTTATTTTATTAATGTCTCTCAATTCAATAAATATCGGGACATAATCTGTAGATTTTAGGGTATTGACTAACATATGTTTCATTAAAATTGATTTACCACAACCAGCAGTTCCAGTAACAACAAAATAATCTCCATAATCCTTTAACATACTCGCAGAAGCTTTACCAAGATTCTTGTTGTTAATTGAAAGACTAAGAGGGACATAAAACTTTTCTAGAAATACTTGTTCATCTCGAATAAAAAAGGATTTGGTTTATGCATATTTGGATGTAATGTTAGAAATATATTTTTTATAAGACTTCCTCAATTTTAATTTCACAGAATTCTTTGCACCTTTCAATATTTTTAAACCAAAGTCAAATATCTTATTAATATTCTTATCTAAATATTCAGCAGCAAACTTGTTAATGTCAAATTCGTTTACTTCATGACCCATATTATTCTCCTTGGAAATCTAATGATGTAGCAACTAAATCGCTGCCTCACAGTTTACGTTACTAATGTTATGTTTTACTTTTTATACTATTTAATTACTTTTCATTTTCTTAAAACACTACCAAGCTACGATGCAAATGTTATGACCTACTATTGAAAGTGGTTTTGAGTTGCTAGTCATACCTATAGTACTACATATTTTTGAGCCATATATGCTTAATACCACTAAAAAATATTAGAACAGCCCCCACCCAATAATACATTGTAATAATGATATTTGCATCCATTCCGGAATATATCACTGATATGTTTAACACTCCATTTACCGCATCAGAATACATATTACCAAAACTAATTATGAAACCAACCATGATTGATGAAACAAAAACTACAAATATTGTAATAGTAAAGCTCAACCATTTTTGTATTTGTTTTTTAGATAATAAAAGCTGAGATGATTTTATTTGGTAAAAGAATATCATTGCAGACGTTAAAAAACCAATACCTATTATTCCCAATACAAATGGAGAGAAATTATATATCGGCAATATTACAGCAACTTCAATAATTATTGAGATATTAATGACAAATATCTTCCATACAAGATTTTTAATCCAAACAAAAACAACTATTGAAATAATTACGTTATATACAGTTGCTGTAATAATAGTTGTAATAAATGTTGTTATATTGAATTGTTTAAGGAGAGAATGCGAAAACCATTCAGTACAAATAATGATCAAATTTATCCCAAAAATAAAATAAAATATATGAAGTAGTTTCATATATTTTATTAACAAGCTACGCATATTCATCACCATTATTAATTCTGAAGTTGCCTAACTATTACTGATACTGCCAATAAGCAGTATATCATTCCTGCAACAGGAGTGATATATTTTCTTAAAAACTTAGTTAATACCTTTTTTCCCAATTTCCGTCGGGCTATCATTCCACCTGTTAAAGCTTGATATCCAGCAGAATATTATTCTTATAATATTCAGTAAAAAATGTTAATGCTATAACCGGAATATTCTATTAACATTTTCTTTTCAAAATTTATATAAGTATGGGATAATCGTTGCAGCGAATAAGAATGAGAGATATTTAGAAAGCTAAAACCCAATGTTCCCCCTCAGGAATATTGCCGGATTTTTTTTTGCAATATTAAACTAAAATATGCTTGTAGTCAATACTTCATGGCGAAAAAAATATAACAGAATGTAGAACGAAGAACGTAGAGTGAAGAACGGAAAACGAAGATTGAATGGATGAATGAATGATTACCTGAGGTAGTTAAACCTGAATGGATGCAGAACGGGTGACATAGTTAACCGGTGGATGGGCGAAGCGGAGAATCGGAGTATCGTTATTGTGTTACCATCGAATTACAATTGAGTTACGACCGAAGCGGTGAGAATGGATTGATGCAAGGATGCAAGAAGGTAAAGCTGCAAGAATGCAAGTCACCGTTCAATTATAAGTAACTAATTAACACTACTTAAAGCGGAAATAAAATTCCCAACTCACAATTTCTCAGCCAGATTTATAAGCCTTTGGCTTAGGCTGATCCCGTTTGCGGGACAATTACCATTTACCATTTTCCAATTTCCAGATTTCCTCTTCGCCTTAGCCTCCGCCTTAGCCTATTGAGTAACAATTGTATTTACAGTTATCTTTTTTGCATTTTTTTATACTTCTCAATTGCACGATCAGCCAAAACCTGTGTAGCGCTTACCACCGGTACACCGGCTCTTTCCGGATTGAAAGCAAGCGGAATTTCTGTACAGCCAAGTACAATTACCGATGCGCCATTTTTTTCCAGATCTTTACCTGCAGTGTAAAGCAGGTCTTCGCACTGCTGTTTGTTCCCTCCTGCTTTAATTGAATAAACAGCCTTCATTACACAATTCTCTAATAAATCTTTTGCCGGTGTAATTACTTCTATGCCCAGGGCTTTAAACTCCTTTTCATATAATCCCGTAGAAATTGTACCTGTTGTTGCAAGCAGTCCTACTTTTTTTACATCCGGATATTTTGCAGTTACTTCTTTTGCGGTTTCACTTATCATATTTATAATCGGGATTGAAATGCTTTTCTGCATTTTGTCATAATAGTAGTGGGCTGTGTTGCATGGAATTACAATAAAAGATGCGCCTGCTTTCTCAAGCCGCATCAAACCTTCTGTAAGGTAAGAAACAATAGAAGTATCTCCGCTCATAATTGAAGCAGTACGATCGGGTATCTGTGGAAAACTATAAATCAAAGTGGGAATATGGTCCTGATCTTTTTTTGCCGGAGTTAGTTTAACAATCAGCTGATAGAAGTTTGCCGTAGCTTCCGGTCCCATTCCCCCGAAGATTCCCAGAATGACATCAGGTTCGTGAGATCCAATTAAATTTTTCGCGTCGCTTTTGGTTGGATATGATCCTGACAAAATACAGATTGCAAATACAAGTGAGAATAATAAAATTTTTCTGATTGAATTTTTACTGATCATATTATCTCCATAAACAAATTAACAAGCATCAAACTTATTTGGTTATTTTATTACTTTAATACCTTATGGGACTTTAGAATTTTTATAACTTTTTCTATTGGTAATTTTTCTGCAGTAAAACCATCTTTTCCGGTAAGCATTGTTGCTTTAAAAAGTGAATTTAAAATCGCTTCTTCAGTAGCGTCGGCAATAGCTTCAAACAACAGAGTCATCCTGTCATTCCTAAGCTCCTGTTCCGTTAAAAAATTACTACCAGGTGAATTGTGCGGAATCCTTAAGTCCTTTGCAGTAGAAAATGCAATTACATAATCACCGCTTCCGTTTGAACCATTGCCACCGGTTCTTGCCAGACCAAAGATAGCTCTCATTGCAAGTCTTTTAAGATTTCTCGCCGTAAGAGGAGCATCGGTAGCAACCACTATCATACAAGAACCGTCACCTGTATTTGTTTCCTTATAGTTCTTCAGTTCTTCGCCGACAGGTATTCCGGAAATAGTTAAACTGCCGCCGAAATTAGTTTGAACAAGTACACCAATTGTGTATCCTCCCTTTTCCTTTGATAATATTCGTGAAGATGTTCCTATTCCACCTTTAAAACCGAAACAGGTAGTACCTGTACCTGCACCAACAGAACCTTCCTCAACTGTTCCGGAGAAAGCATTTTTTATTGCTTCAAGAATATTTTCCTTTGTCAGGTATCTTCCCCGGATATCATTTAAGAATCCGTCATTTGTTTCCCCTACAACAGGATTTACAGACTTAACACTTTTTTTATTTTCATCAAATGAAAGTGTGTAATCAATTAAGGCATCGGCTGCAGTAGGAACAGATAAAGTATTTGTCAGAATTACCGGAGTCTCTATTTCACCCAGTTCTTCAACCTGAGTATAACCAATCAGTTTTCCAAAACCGTTTGCTTTATAAATTGCGGCAGGTAACTTGTTCATATAAATATTGCCGTCATACGGAAGAATTGCCGTAGCACCTGTCCTGATATTATCATCCCAGATAAGTGTAAAGTGCCCGACCTTAACACCTTCAACATCTGTTATGGAATTATATTTTCCTGTTTCAAGTAATCCTATTTTAATTCCGAAATCTCTTATCCGTCCATCGGTTTGTGCAGGTAAGTGAGAACAAAGGAAAAAGATTAGGTTAGTAATAATCAGAAATTTCATGTCTGAGCTCTCAATTTATTGGATGAAACAGAGTAAGTTGTAGTAATGTTTGAATGCTTTTCAGAAAGGATAAAAAAATAGACTAATCGTTTTAACGAGTGATGAAGAAAGATATAACTGATAATTAAATTCAGAATTCCCCCGCCGGGAATATTGCTTAATAATTTTTTGCAATATTAAAATAAAATATTGATGTAAGCAAGACTTAAGTTGGGATTTATTAATTACCTTAATTCCGATTTATAATGAG
>QZKB01000086.1 GCA_003599415.1 Ignavibacteriales bacterium
AATTTTTTCAAGCGGAACTTTAAGATACTTCCCAAAAGCTGTTGCTGCTACTTCACCGCTACTTAAAATAATTTCTCCGGTTCCTTCAAACATTCTGCTATTTTCGTTCGTAATTCTTCCAACAACTTTTAATTGTTCATTCAACGGTAACGGTTTTTTGAATTTAACATTAAGCTCAATTGTTACACCCCAAACCTCTTTATCATAGCTATTCAGGATTGCACGACCGATTGTTTCATCAAGAACCGCCGATGCAATTCCGCCATGTAATCTTCCCGGGTAACTCTGGTGCTCTTCCGATGGTGTAAATAGTGCAATTAATTCCTGATTCTCTGTAACATAAAAATGTGTATGTATTCCAAAATTATTTTTTAAGCCGCACACAAAACATAATTTAGAATTGTTCTGTTTGCCAACAATTTTATGAATCATAATTTCTCCATATTTGAATTCCCCATACAAATTTATAAAAGTATTGAAAATAAATTCATATATGTTCACTTAAAATTAGTCCATAAAACCTGTTTTTCAACTAACGTGTTTAATTTTTATTTTAGGTAATCAAATTCAAGAAGATCGGAGAGATAATGAATAGAAGCGAGCAATTATTTGAACAAGCAAAAAAGTTAATACCGGGCGGAGTTAATTCACCTGTACGCGCATTCAAATCAGTTGGCGGTAACCCCGTTTTTATGCAAAGCGGGCGCGGTTCTAAAATGTATGATGTTGATAATAATGAATATATAGATTACATAGGAAGCTGGGGCCCGCATCTGTTCGGCCATAATCCGGATTTTATTAAATCTGCTTTACTTGAGGCCGTTGATAACGGTACAAGCTTCGGCGCTCCTACAGAACTTGAAGTTAAAATGGCTAAACTTATTTCGGAACTTGTGCCTTCAATGGAAATGGTTAGAATGGTTAACAGCGGAACAGAAGCAACAATGAGTGCTGTCCGTGCTGCACGCGGCTATACAGGTAAGGAAAAATTTATAAAGTTCGAAGGATGTTATCATGGTCATGCGGATTATTTTTTAATTAAAGCCGGTTCGGGCGCTTTAACTTTTGGTGTGCCTACAAGTCCCGGTGTTACAATTGGAAACGCTGTTGATACTCTTATTGCCGATTATAATGACATTGGCTCAATTAAAAATCTTGTGGCGGCAAACAAGAATCAGATTGCTGCAGTTATAATTGAACCCGTTGCCGGCAATATGGGAGTTGTTAAAATGAATGAAGGATTCCTTAAAGAGCTAAAAGAAATTTGTGAAGAAGAAAAAATTGTTTTGATATTTGATGAAGTGATGACCGGATTCCGTGTTGCTAAAGGCGGAGCACAGGAAATACTCGGCGTTAAACCGGATCTTTCAACATTCGGAAAAATTATTGGCGGTGGTCTTCCGGTTGGCGCATTCGGAGGAAAAAAAGAAATTATGGAAATAATTTCTCCAAGCGGACCTGTTTACCAGGCAGGGACATTAAGCGGCAACCCGCTTGCAATGTCTGCCGGTTATGCCGCGCTTACTTATTTAAAAGAACATCCTGAGATTTATACTTTGCTCGAAGAGAAATCAAAATATCTTGAAGATGGATTTGCAGAAAATCAGAAATCACTTGGAAAAAAATTTGCGTTTAACCGTGTCGGTTCAATGATGACTCTTTTCTTTACAGAGCAGAAAGTTCTTGATTTCAATTCTGCCGTTTCATCAGACACAGCTTTGTACGGAAAATTCTTTAATGAAATGCTGAAGCGCGGAATATATCTTGCACCTGCTCAGTTTGAAGCGATGTTTGTTTCAACGGCACATACAAAAGAAGATTTGGAGAAGACAGTTAAAGCCCAGTATGAAGCACTGAAAGAAATTGTTTAGGCTAAGGCTGAGGCAAAGGGGCCCGAATTATTGCAAGCAGTAATAAACAGATAAATGCCTTGAATAAATAAAACAATTATTTTATGTTCGCATAAGGTTCTCAATAAAAGATATTTCAAACAACACTTTCAATTATTGCGGGGTAGTTATGAAAGTAAAAATATTATTCCTGTTTGTATTTTTTGTTTTCTTCTTTGGAAACGAAGTGTTTTCCCAGAATACCCTAAGGCTATTTAACCGGGATTATCACATATCATCTCAGCTTCTAAATTCTATTGATCAAATACTAATTAACCAACCACAATATCCAATCTATAAAAATCAATCCGGCTATTTATTGGATAGCATTTATATTATTACAATTGGAAGTACTTTAACCAGGGTTGAATTTTTCTATAATACATTTGGAAAACTCTCATCACATCTTCATTCATATTGGGATGGGAATAAATGGTTGTTTTACAGTAGAGAAAACATAACTTATGACCCGGAAGGGAAACTGCTTACAAGTATTTATGAATCGTTCATAGATAATATCTGGAAACCCGAAACAAGACAAAGTTATTCATATGATCATCTTGGAAGACAAGCGGGTTACATAATTGAAAATTACATTGGAGATGAGTGGAAAAACTCATTAAGGAATAAATCAAGTTACGATTCGCTTGGGAATGTAGTTGAGAGTATAAGTGAAAACTGGATTGATACAAGCTGGATTTACTCCTTAAAAATTTCAACGAGTTATCTTGAAAATGGATTGAGGGCTTCTTACTTATCTGAAGTGTGGTTTGATAATAAGTGGAATACAGATATAGAGGGGGTATTTGAATATGATGCCCAGGGAAATTTAATTAGGACTACGGTTAGACAATGGAACGGAACTGAGTGGTTAAATTCTGTAAGAGGTATTATTACTTATGAAAACAATAATAGAACAGAACAATTAGCGCAATTGTGGGATAGTACACAATGGATTAATTCTGATCGTATGGTTTTTAGTTACGACGAAAACGACTGCAGGAAAAATGGCAAATATGAAATCTGGAATAATGAACGTTGGTTACCGGCTATTGGTCCAATAGTATTTGAAGTTACCGACGAATTCAGAATAGGTTTCATTACGAATGAAATCAATTTTTATTATTCTTCAACTACCGGTGTTGAGGATGAAGAGAATCTTTTAACAACGTTTAAGCTTTACCAGAATTATCCCAATCCATTCAATCCAACAACAAAAATAAAATACAGTGTGCCATCAAACGTCAACCATCAAACATCAAACATCTCCCTCAAAGTTTATGATGCTTTAGGCCGAAAAGTTGCAACTCTAGTAAATGAAGAAAAGCCAGCAGGTGAATATGAAGTACAGTTCGATGGAAGTGGTTTAACAAGCGGAATATATTTCTACCAGCTTAAAGCCGGAGATTATGTTGAAACTAAAAAATTGATTTTAATAAAATAGCATTTGGGGGTTTTATGAAAAAAATATTGTTGATAATGTTTATCATAACCTGCTTCGGTTTAAGTTTTTCTCAGTGGGAACTTCGTTATCCTAGGATATCAAAAGATTATATTGATGATATTTTGTTTATAAATAGATTAACTGGTTTCTTCGTAAGCAATACAGGAAGTATTTATAAGACAACGAATGGAGGAGACACATGGAATTTAAAAGCAAATTTCCCCGGGGAAAATATTACTGAAATAAAATTTATTGATGAACTAAATGGTTTTGCAATTTCAGAAAGTTCTTTCTTCATTGATGAATTGGATTTGTTTTTTACAACGGACGGAGGAGAGCACTGGCAAGCTGAAACGATAATGAAAGACGCTGATACTTTCTTCCCTATTTCAAAATCTGAAGTAATAAAGTTTGATGAATGGGTGGGAGATATAAGTAAACTTGATAATTTTTACGGAGAATGGAAGGAGAAATTTAGATTCAATTCATATTATCCGGATGATGCTCCTTATCCGCTTGGGCAGATTAATGGTTTTCAAAAATTGCCTGATGGGAGAATAATTGCTCAAGGAGTAAATCAAACAGCAAAATATTTTAACCTTCAAAATGATTCTTTGTCTTTCTTCTTGTTTAGCGATAATAACGGCGATAGTTGGGACACACTGTGGTGCGGACTTCCTATCATAATTACCACATCGCATTTTGCAAATAATAATATTGGGTGGATGGGAAGTGACAGCAGCTATATTTATAAAACGACGAATGGCGGATTATCATGGAAATTACAGTATAGCGATTCCCGGTTGAAACATTCACTTAAAAGTATTTATGCCGTTGACACTTCAAACGTTTATGCTATTACTAACTATGGCGATTTAATTTATAGTCATGATGGAGGATCGAGTTGGGAAATAAATACTACAATTGAGAACATTTATTATGAGAGGGAATATAAGATAGGTTTTTCCGATAAAGAAAAAGGATTTATTGTTGGACCTGAAATCTATGTTATAAATGATGGAGGAAAAACTTTATCAAGATATGATAATTCGTTCAATGAGACTATCTACAAAGTGGATTTTATTAATGATAAAATTGGCTGGGCATTAGGTAACAGAAATTTGTTTAAATCGACAGACGGCGGATATAATTGGAGTATTTTAAAAAGCGATATTGGTTCTTATAGCAATTATGGAATTGAATTGATAGATACATTAATTGGTTTTTTGGTTACCGGAAGAGATATTTATAAAACAACTGATGGTGGTAAAACCTGGACTGATTATCAATTGAATGTAAACACTTCATTCGCACGAGGGATAGACTTCTTAGATAAAAGTCTTGGAGTAATATTTGAGGTAAGAGAAACTTGTGATGATCTTACTTATAATTATGTTACAACGAATGGCGGAGAAAGCTGGGAAAAATATTCTATTAATGATGAAAAGCTTTTATCTTCATTTAATAAAATGAAATTTACTGATCCTAATCATTTATGGTTTGCAAATCAGCAGGGATTATGGCTATCAAAAGATACAGCAAAGACCTGGAGTAATTTAAAGGGACCATCAGTTTGGATGCATGCTTTCGATTTCTCCGATTCGTTACACGGTTGGATTATATCTGATTTTGACACAATCTCTTATACTTCTGATGGGGGTAAAAGCTGGAAGTACTTTTTGAAACCGTATTCAGTTCAAAGTCAGGATTTATTTTCCATAACTAAAGGGGAATGGGATAATCCTTGTGCAATTATAATAAATTATGACGGGAGTATATTCTTTTGCAATTCGGGAGATACTTATGTAAGACATCAAAAGACTAATACGGGTAATTGTCTTTTTAGAGCAACAGGTTACACAAAAGATCATTGGTTAAATATATGGGCAGCTGGAGAGGGTTTTACAATTCTACATCAGAGTTTGTATGTTACTGATGTCGAAAATTATGAGGGATTGAATGATATTAAATTCTTTCTTTCTCAGAATTTTCCCAATCCATTTAATCCAACAACAAAAATAAAATTTTCTATTCCAACTGTAGAGACGCCACATATGGCGTCTCTACGTGTGTATGATATTCTTGGTAAAGAGATTGCAACTCTCGTAAATGAAGAAAAACCTGCGGGAGATTATGAAGTGCAGTTCGATGGAAGCGGTTTAACAAGCGGAATATATTTCTACCAGCTTAAAGCCGGAGATTATGTTGAAACTAAAAAATTCGTTTTGATGAAATAAAAAATTCTGGTATCATTCCAGAAGTTTTTTCATCAAATTCCGGTATTCTATGAAAGGCGGTCTTAAGAATTTCTTCTACCCTGAATCAATCTGTATTGTCGGAGCTTCATCCAAAGTTAAAAGTATTGGATATGAGCTTCTGAGAACAATTCTTTTCTACGGCTATAAAGGGAAAATATTTATTACAAATCCGAATGCAGAATCTATTCTTGGATTAAAGTGCTATCCCGATATTTCTTCAATTGATGATGAAATTGATCTTGCAATCATTCTTGTCCCTAAAAAATTTGTCGAGCAATCAGTTGAAGAATTAATTACAAAGAATGTTAAAGCTATCGTTCTTATTACGGCAGGATTTAAAGAAACCGGCGCAGAAGGTGAGGAGATTGAAAAAAGAATCCTTGCAAAAGCAAAAGCAGCGGATGTAAGATTGGTTGGCCCTAACTGTATGGGCGTTATAAATACCCTTGATGATGTAAAACTTAATGCAACATTTGTTGCAGAAGAACCGGAAGTTGGCTCAACAGGATTTCTTTCCCAAAGCGGTGCGCTTGGTGCGGCAATCTTAAATTCACTCCGCGAGACGGATATTAAATTTGCTCACTTCATTAGTGTTGGTAATAAGGCAGATGTAAACGAGAATGATGTAATTGAATTCTGGCAGGAAGATGATAATATAAAAATAATAACTCTTTATCTTGAAAGTTTTGTGAATGGTGAAGAGTTCATTAAAAAATTTATTGATGGAAAAGTAACTAAGCCGGTGGTTGTTCTTAAAGCAGGCAAAACCTCCGGTGGAATGAAAGCTGCTTCTTCCCATACCGGTGCACTTGGCAGCAGCAATAAAGTGGTTGATGCTGTCCTTGATCAGTTTGGTGTTATCCGGGCAAATGATCTGAATGAATTGTTCAACACGGCAAAGGGATTTGAGAATTTTAAAATTCCCAAAGGAAACAGAATTGCCGTTATAACAAATGCAGGCGGACCGTCAATTTTAACTGTTGATTCACTTGAAGAAGAAAATCTTTTACTTGCAAATTTTTCCGAGGAAACAAAATTAAAACTCCGTGAAGTGGTTCACCCTGAAGGAAGCATTGGAAATCCTGTTGATCTATTACCGGGCGGTACCGCTGAAAATTATAAGTTAGTAAATGAAATTGTGTTGGCTGATCCGAATGTTGATGCTGTCATTTCAATTTTTGTTGAGCCGGTAATGGTTCAGCCCTTAGCCGTGATTGAAGCTGTAAATTCAATTGAATCTGAGAAACCAATATTCCAGGTTTGTATGCCGATGCCTGAATTCTGGAGCGACTACAGGAAAAAATCTGTTACTCAAAAGCCAATCTTTAGGGCGCCCGAAGAACCCGCTAAAGTAATTTCAAACCTTCTTTTTTATTCTAATAAAACCAAAAAAAGAAATAAATCAATTTACAGGCAAAATAAAAACGAGGCTGTAAAAAAAGATTACCCTAAAGGATTTTTATCTGCCGAGCAATGTAAAAAAATATGTGAAGAATATAATATTCCAATGATAAGAACCATGATTGTTAAACCATACGAACTACACATGGTTTATCTGCAAAGTGATCCGGAAAAACCGGTTGTTCTTAAAGGCGTTAATGAAAGCGTTGTACATAAATCTGAATTCAATGCCGTTAAATTAAATCTTCGTACAAGAGAAGAAGTATCAAATGCCGCATCAGAAATTGCAAGTGAATTTAAAAAGCATGGTTTTATTGTTGATGATTATATTATCCAGCCTTTTGTGAAAACAAAACATGAACTTCTTGTCGGAGGTTTTCGTGATCCGTCTTTTGGCCCGATGATTATGTTCGGCAGTGGTGGAAAATATGTGGAAGTATTTCAGGATACGGTTATTAAGTCGGCTTATCTAATTCCGGATGATGTTGATGAGATGATTAGTAAAACCAGGATCGGCAAAATTCTTAACGGAGTACGCGGAGAAAAACCGGTTGACTTAGTAAAGCTGAAATCAATCATACTCTCAGCAGCACAAATGCTTTTAGATCACGACGAGATAGAGGAATTCGATATTAATCCATTATCAGTTGATGAAAATAATGCCTTCACGGCTGTAGATGTTAGAATAAGAATTAGCTAATAAGCTTCTTAACCAATTACATTTTTTTACTTTGATATTTTATCGGATGCAAGATTCAGCTTTATATCATAATTCAGTTGATCTAATGGTTTGAAGTTTCTCATTCCACCTTCCGGAGGTTTTCTGTTGCCCCCTCTTTGACCACCCATTCCGCCGCCTTGTCCCATACCTCTTTTATCTCCTCTATTCATTTCATTTTTCTCTGTCTGTAAAGTTATTTCTATTTGATCACCGGCATTAGCATCGGCACAGTATTCGCCATTGCAAAAATTTTTTAATGCTATCTTCATTTCATAAACAAATTCATCGTTATGGAAACCAAGCTTTATTTCCAATCCTTCTTTATTTATGATAGGTAATGCTGTCAAAGGGAATAAATCTTTGTTCACAATAAGAATTTCCGTTTGCTTCAAAGCGGCTTCCTTTAATAGTTTATCAGGATTCTCATTTGTCATTGGGCTTCTCTGCAGTGTCTGGTGTGACCCGGGTTCCGAATTATTAGCCGCAATTGGATATTTAATTCCAATGGTCTTCTTGCTGTTAGTTGGAGATTTAATCCATACCGTAAAACCATCTCGTAAAATCTGCATCATTCTCATTCTGTTCTTTGTAGTCAGGCACAAGTAAAGATTCTGCTCGTTATTTGTAAAACCAAGGGCAATACTTTCATCTTCATCGGCTACAAGTTTATTTTGCCAATCTGCCTGGTTTCCATCAACCAGAATTTCATCTTTTTTGAAGTTGCTGGTAAACTCCTTGCCGGAAGCGCAGCCAACTATTGAAACCAGAAAAAGCAGGTAACAAATATATAACGTGAAAGCTTTCATTATGTTTCCCATATTTTATTTTATCGATTATTAGACAACCGAAGCAACGAAATTATTTAATAGGTATAAATTTTTTTACCTAAGTGCCAATGTTAATTTCACCTAAAGAAAAGACTGCTTTACCGATAATTTTTTGCATTAGAAAGATTAACCTTCTAATTTTAGCTTCAATTATAAACAAGATTATATATGAGTACAAAATATTTTCCCAACCTGGATAAAAATGAAATTGAATTGATTCTTAAGGAAGAGGATACAGGTTATTTATGTCTTAGCAAGAATGATATTCCTTACGGTGTTCCTGTATCCTATGCTTTTATTGGTAATAAAATAGTTGTCCATTGTGCGCTTACAGGTAAGAAGCTTGATATAATGAGAAGTAATTCTCAAGTATGTTTTATCGTATCAAGAAACCTTGATAAGATAAAACCGCATCTTCCGGATAATAAATGCAATTACAAATTTGAATCTGTTATTTGTTTTGGTAAAGCGGAAATAATTAATGATGTAAATGAAAGGTTTAAATACCTTAATTTATTCAGAACATATTTTTACGAACGGCTTGGGATAGATAATTCCCAGGATCCGGTAACAATTCAATCTGCAGAAAGATGTGGTGTTTTTATTATTCATATTAATGAAATTACCGGCAGGCGAAAAGGTGATTTGTGAAATATATTTTTATGTGCTTTCTTACGCGTAATCTTACTCTTACTCTGTTAAGATGAGGAGGCAAGAACAATCAAGAATGAAACCTCGTCTGGTGTTTGTGTGTTTTAAATAAATATTATTCAGACTAAACAGTTTACTATGAAAAATTTTATAATCTTCTTCTCAATAGTTTTTACAATTTACGGATTGGTGAACTACTATATTTTTATACGGGGTTGGCAGGCAATTCCCAAAGATTCGCAGGTAAGAACCTACTACCTGGTTATCTTTTTATTTTTAGCTCTGGCATTCATTATCGGTCGAGTACTTGAAAATTATTATTTGTCATCATTTAGTAATGTGTTTGTATGGGTTGGTTCTTTCTGGCTTGGGCTGATGGTTTATTTATTGTTGAGCGTTATTGTTATAGATATATTCAGAATTCTAAATCACTTCACTGGAATTTTCCCTTCCTTTATTTTTAATGATTACCCAAAAACAAAACAAATTACAGCGGCCGTGGTTTTATCGGTATCGTTGATATTAATTATAGCCGGTAGAATTAATGCGCTTACTCCTAAAATTGAGAAGCTGGATTTGAAAATTAATAAAACGGTAAACTCACAAAGAGAATGGAATATTGTTCTTGCATCAGACATTCATATGGGTACTTTAATCGGAAATTCACATCTTGATAAACTTGTGAATATTACAAACAGCTTTAATCCGGATATTGTTTTATTTGCCGGCGATATAATTGATGAAGACCTTGGGCCTGTTATTAAACAGGACCTTGGTGCAACGCTGAAAAATATAAAATCCAAATATGGCATTTATGCAATAACCGGCAATCACGAGTTTATTGGTGGCGTTGAACCGGCGGTTAAATATCTTACCGAGCATGGTATAAATGTTTTAAGGGATTCTTCTGTTAAGATTGAGAATAGTTTTTATCTGGTTGGTAGAGAAGACAGAAGCACAAACCAGTTTGCTCATAAGAAAAGAAAAACACTTGCTGAGATTATGGAGAATGTAGATAAAAAATTCCCGATCATTATGATGGATCACCAGCCCTTTGGTTTAAATGAAGCGGTTGAGAATGGGGTCGATTTACAGTTAAGCGGGCATACACATCACGGGCAGCTATGGCCTTTCAATTATATAACTGAAATGGTTTACGAACTTAGCTGGGGCTATAAGAAAAAGGGGAACACTCATTTTTATGTTTCAAGCGGATTTGGCGGATGGGGACCACCACTTAAAGTCGGCAGCCGTTCTGAAATTGTAAATATTAAGCTACAATTCAATTAGAAGCATTTTTAATAAAAATTTTTAATTCTCTTTTGTTTGGTAAAAATGCACTATCCTCCTGAAAGTATATTGAAATAGATTTTATCACACCCGTGAAATTAATTGGCATTTTTACTCTTTAAGGGTTTTCAATTTCTGGTTGTCCGGCATAATCTTTCTGCTGAATTTTTCATTCATACATTTTCTTGCCTTGTTCAAATCGTATTCTTAAAATTTTGAGTAAACTGAATCTGTAACATTTGATGCGATCTTTTTCATCTCTTATTAAATTGTTCTCCTTGTTTATATTTATAAAAAGTTTTTTCATTTTGCAGCTAAAATTTATCCTGTGTAAATAATGTTTTAAAAGAGGCGTCTGTTATTTGAAAAATTTTTATATAACTTTGCCACTTAAATTTCAAACTTTATTAAGGTTATAAAATGAATGAAGTAAAATCCAACAGACTGCTCTCTCTTGATGCATTGCGCGGATTTGATATGTTCTGGATTACCGGCGGAAGAGAATTAATCCTTTCAATTAAAGATTATACACAATGGTCATGGCTAATTTATATTTCTCCTCAGTTTGATCACGTTGAATGGAATGGATTTCATTTTTTCGATTTGATATTTCCCCTATTTCTTTTTCTTTCGGGTGTTGCTATACCATATTCTATTACACGACAACTGGAAAAGGGAGTAACAAAGAAAAAGATAATGTTAAAAATAAGTCAAAGAGTTTTACTTCTGATTATTTTTGGAGTTATTTATAACGGGCTTTATGATTTAACTCTTTCCAATATCAGATTCGCCAGCGTTCTTGGTCAAATAGGTATAGCATATTTTTTTGCGGCAATAATCTATCTGTATTCAAACTGGGAAAAACAAATCATCTGGACTGTTGGTATCCTGCTTGGATATTGGGCGGTGCAGGTATTAATTCCCGTCCCCGGATATGGCGCCGGCGTTTTAACAAGCGAAGGAAGTATTAATTCATTTATTGACAGGCTTCTTATGCCGGGACGTTTATATCTTACAGTAAGTGATCCGGAAGGATTGCTTGTAAAAATTCCCGCTATAGCCACAGCTTTAATCGGTATTCTTACAGGTACATTTATAAAAAATAAAAATGTAAATGAAGTTAGAAAAGTATTGTACCTTTCAGCAGCAGCAGTATTACTCTTGCTGGTCTCAATGTTGTGGAATATTGTTTTACCGATTAATAAGAATCTATGGACCAGCTCGTTCGTATTCCACACTGCCGGATGGTCAATTTTATTGCTTGCCCTGTTTTATCTTATTATTGATATATTGAAAATTGTAAAATGGTCTTTCTTCTTTGTGGTAATCGGTATGAATTCTATTACTATTTATATTGCTTCTGTTCTGGTTGATTATAACCGACCGGCAGCCAGAATCTTCGGCGGCTTTATTCAGCTTTTCAGTTCAGGATTGCAGCCCGTGTTAACTGTCTTTATTGCAATTATGATTCAATGGCTATGTTTTTATTTCCTTTACAGGAAAAAAATATTTCTTAAAGTGTAATAAGCAGATTAGTGCTTTTAATTTCACGGCAACTATTTTACAATAAAAATTTTGCTTTTTATTTTATATGTCATTCAAAATGAAAAAAAAATCTTTTGCCCTTGTTTGTGTATTGCTGTTGTTTGTAAACACTACCGGTCAGACAGATAAAGAATTATTTAAATCGTCTGTTGGAGTTGAAGATATTCCCGGCTTTACAATAACCAAATCAGCGGGTTGCGATTCTAACTACATTTTTCTTGCAACCACCACCACGGCAGTTACACCTTATATTATGATTATTAATAACAATGGTGAACCGTTGTTTGCAAGACAGGCCAAGGGAGGAGTTTATGATTTTAAGCCTCAGCCGAACGGAATGCTCTCATACTACGATTTCAAATCTGATTGTTACTTTATCCTTGATAAAGATTATAATTTAATTGACAGCCTTCAATGTTTAAATGGAGTTGAAACCGACATACATGAACTAAGAATTCTTTCTAACGGCAACTATTTAATTCTTGGATACGATTCTCACACCGTTGATATGAGTAAAATAGTGGAGGGAGGAAACACTTCTGCAATAATAATTGGTTATGTTTTACAGGAAATGGATAAAAACAAAAACCTTGTTTTCGAATGGAGAACATGGGATCATTTTGATATTACAGATAGTTATTCAGATCTTAAACAGGGTACTATTGATGTAAGCCATGGCAACTCTATTGATATCGATTTTGATGGTAACTTTCTCGTTTCATTCAGGAATACACAGGAGGTTACAAAAATAAACAGAGTTACCGGTGAAATAATGTGGAGGCTCGGCGGCAAAAAAAATAGGTTCGAATTTATAAATGATACACTGGGCTTTTCCTGGCAGCATGCTGCAAGAAGATTACAGAACGGCAATATTATGTTGTTCGATAACGGCTTTAAAAGAGAACCGTCTGTAATGGCTTTCTCAAGAGCTCTTGAATATAAAATTGATGAAAATAATTTTACTGCTGAACTTGTCTGGCAATACAGGAACAAACCTGATATTTACAGCATCGGTCTGGGATATTCTCAAAAACTACCGAACAATAATACTTTTATTGCATGGGGCGCTGCAATTCCTGCTATTACCGAAGTAACAGAATCCGGCAATGAAGTGTTTGAACTTTCCTTTAAAGGAAATTATTTTACTTACAGGGCCTATCGTTTTCCCTGGGGTGTTAAACAAATTGAAAATGGTACACCGGTATATTCAAGGGCAGATAAATGTAATTTTAAATTGGAAAATAATAATGATACTATCTCGGTAAATATTAGTCTCGTAAATCCTAATACTTTTCCGGCAGTAATAACATCGGTTACAAACAAGGAGAGATTGTTTTATATTCCTTATGAATTTCCTGCAAGCATTGGTGCTAACGATAGTTTGTCCTTCAGGGTTTATTTCAGGCCGGATTTATCAGGCTCATACATTGACACGCTGAAAATTGTCACAAATATTAATAACATCTATATTCCGCTTATTGGTGAGGAAGTGACGAATAATGTTAACCAGAATAATTTTCGGAAAGAAGATTTTAAGTTGTATCAAAGCTATCCTAATCCATTTAATATGGGAAACAAAATAGAATTCAGATTATCGCAAAGATCATTTGTAAAATTACAGGTGTTTGATGTTCTTGGCAAAATGGTTTCTGAATTGGTTAATGAGGAAAAGGAAACAGGTCTTCATTCAGTTTTATTCTCCGGAATAAACAATTCGGGATCAGTACTTCCTTCAGGAATTTACTTTTATTCTCTGAATGTAAATGGCCGGGTACAGTCGAAAAAAATGATTTTAGAAAAATAAAATCTACCGGAATTATTAATTGTAACTTTTACACATAATCGGCAGCAGGGGGCTTCCCTTAGAAAAGTGTATTTTCTACCCTTAACTGTGCGTTTACAGTTCTAATAACGCGTTCAAAGCATTTCGTTTGCCCTATATATAAAAGAATGTTTATTTTTTTATGGTTAAACTCAATAATAGGAGGAATATTAAATGAGACAAGTTTTTTTCTTTTTTTTAGTGTCTTTTCTTGTTACTAATATCTATGCTCAAAAAGTTGTTTATGATTTTGAGAGCGCACCAACTGACTCAAACTACTGGATATTTTTAATTGACCAGCCCGCCAAAGGGGATTACATGAATATTTCATATGTTAATGATCCGGTCTATCAGGGTTCGGGAGCTATGAGGATTGATTGGAGAACTTCAGGTTGGGCTTCCTGGGGAGATTTTGTTGGAGCTGAACAATGGTACCCGGAATCAGATGGTGTTTATGACCTCTCCGGTTATGATAGTCTTACATTTCGTTATTATGTAGCAACACCTATTACTAACGGTATAGATGTTGTTTTCAGGTTATGTCTGTTGGATTGCAGCGACGCTGCAAACGGAACTTCAGCAAGCGCTCAAACTGAGTGTGAAAAATATTATAGCTTTATTCATATACTTACTGAAACCACACCGGGCTGGCACTACTGGTCAATGCCGCTTAAAAATAACGACAGCGATGATGGGCATGGATTTGCTCAAAAAGGTTGGGGTGGAGTACAATGGGGCAACTATACTCTTGATCTTGATATGATCAAAGGCTTTGTCTGGGAGTTAGTAGTTAATCAGCAGACAGAGGTTATTTGTGAAGGAAGCATTATTTTTGATCAGATGGAATTACATGGCTTGCAAAGTAAACCGCTTACTTTTTTTAATGGTAAAATAATTCCAACAAACCTGAACTTCTCTGAGGGAAGAGCGGGATCCTGTGTTGTAACTAATGAACAATCATCTAACCCTGTAACTCACAGCTATTCTCTCAAGTGGACTACACCGGGTCAATGGGATGGTCCTGTCTGGCAGTTTAATAAAACAGTTAGCCTTTACGAACAGTGGGCTATTGATACTTTAAAATTTAAAATTAAAGCTCCTGCAGGTGTAGGTGATTTAAGAATAATTTTTCAGGATATAGATACTGACGGTATAGAGAAAGCCGATTATCCTTTTGAAGCCGCTTATGTTCTTTCTGCAGATGCAATGAACTATGACGATACATGGAAAACAGTTCAAATACCATTAAGGAACTTTAATAAAAATGCCGGTGTATGGGATGACGCCACTTCTGCTCAGGTTGACGGCGTTTTTGACACAACAAAAGTCTGGAGATTTAAAATTTTCAGAACGAATGATTCCCGGTGGCAGAATCAGATTGTATACTTAGATGAAATATGGACAGGCTCACCTGTGTTTGATGTTATGCCTCCGGAAGCTCCTGCAGTAATTCAGGGCGCTGTGGCTGGTAATTATAACAATCTTGTTTTATGGGAAGATGTTTTGTTTGAAGAAGGTGAGATATATAATGTGTATGCAAGTACAAGCCCAATAACAGACATCGCTTCTAAGTACGTTGATCATATTGGATATGATATAGCTGGAGGGACGCAGTCTCTTGAGCATCCTCTGTTAGCGCCTGCAACCGATCAGGATGTGACCTATTATTATGCTATCATTTGTAAAGATGCTGCAGGTAACCAAAGCCCGTTGGCTACTACTGCTTCAGGTACTACTAACCTTGCCAAAGGCATTCCTGTAATTCATGAAACCGCTCCCGCAAACTTTACCGTTGATGGTGAATTGGGCGAGTGGAGCAGTATCCCTCCTTTTGTTGTATCACTTGCTAACGGTACAACACACGTTCCGGATGGATATGGTTACACTCTAAGCGGCGATAATGATTTTTCATTTAAAACATATTTAGCAGTTGATGAAAATAATTTATATGTAGGTGTGGACGTTGAAGATGATATTCTTTATGAAGACCCGGCAAATGATCTTGTATATTCTTATTTGTATGACGGCATTGATTTGTTTTTAGGTTTATATGACTGGCGCGGCGAATCTCATACCTCTTATGAAGTTGGCGCTGAAACAGATTATCATTTCAGATTTAATCAGTATGGTGTTATACTTGATCAATCGAACGGCGGTGTTGTTCTTGATAATACATCATCTGATTTTTCATTTGTGGAAAAATTTCCTTCCGGTTATAAGATGGAAGCAAAAATACCGTTCTCTAAAATTGAATCAATGTTGGGAACCGGCTTTAGCTTTAAACCTCAGGTTGGAATGAGAATTCCTGTTGATCTGATAGGAAACGATAACGATGCTACTGAACCTGACAAAACAAGGGAATGCGTTCTTACTTATTCCTATAAGAGCAATGATAATTCATGGGCGGATGTTTCCGTTTGGTCTAATACATGGATTGGTAATGCCTGGACGACCGGAGTTGATGATTATAAAAACGGCAACGCTATGATAGTAGATTATAAACTAAACCAGAATTATCCAAACCCATTTAATCCTTCTACCTCAATTTCTTACAGTGTTAAAAACCAGAACTTTGTTACTCTTAAAGTTTATGACTGTTTGGGAAGTGAAGTTAAAACATTGGTTAATGAAATAAAAGCACCTGGAAGTTATAGGATACAATTTGATGCATCTCAATTGCCATCGGGTATCTATTTCTGCAAAATGTCTTCAGGCAACTTTGTAAATACAATTAAAATGATGATGGTAAAATAGTACTCATTAAAAATATGAGGATGTAGTAAAAAAAAGCTGCATCCTCTTTTTTTTTATTTTTTTCCTCATAAATTGCATCATTAAATTCATTAACTATCTTTAAACAGAGGGTGTGTAAATGAAAAACATACTTTGCATTTTCTTTTATCTGATACTAGTTTACTGCAATCCGTTAACAGCAAATGAACTTGGTATTATTCCGAAACCTGTAAACCAGACAGAACTGCCGGGGAAATTTTTTATAAAGAATAATTGCGAAATTACTGCTAAGTCTTCCAACAAACAGATAATAAAACTCGCAGGGTATTTAAAAGATGAATTTTCTAAAAAGACAGGGAGAGAATTAAAAATAAAATCCGGCAAAACAAGTAACGGAATTCTGCTTGTATTAAACCCATCCTCTGTAAAAGAAACCGATGGATATGATCTGGTTATAAATGAAAACCAGGTGACTTTAACCGGAAATAACCTGCAGGGAATTTTCTACGGAATACAAACACTCAAAATGATTTTATCCAAAGATAACGGGTTATACTTTCCCTGCTGTAAAATAAAAGACTTTCCGCGCTACCCGCACAGGGGCTTTATGCTGGATGCAAGCCGGCATTTTCAGTCGGTTGATTTTGTTAAACGGGTTATAGATATGATGGCTTCATTAAAGCTGAATGTATTCCACTGGCACTTAATTGATGATGAAGGCTGGAGAATAGAAAGTAAAAAATATCCCAAGCTAAATGAAACAGGTTCGTATCTTGATTCATTAAACGCCAAAGAAAGGAATGGTTATTATACACAAAAAGAAATCAAAGATATTTTACAGTATGCAAAAGAACGCTACATAAAAGTTATTCCGGAAATTGAAATGCCCGGGCATTCTAATGCAGTAATGAAAAGTTATCCTGAATTGCTTTGTCCAACAAACGAGGGTGGAAATACTTATTGTGCAGGCAACGAAAAAAGTTATGAGTTTCTTAAAAATGCAGTATCGGAAATTCTTGATCTCTTTAAACCGGAAATTATACATGTAGGCGGAGATGAAAGACCAAAAGGTGTATGGGAAAAATGTTCTGAGTGCAAGGAGATGATCATCAACAAAAAACTTGCAAACGAAGATATGCTGCAAAATTATTTTATGAGGGAAATTTGTAATTTTATAAACAGTAAAGGCGTTAAAACATTTGCATGGGCAGAAAATATTAAAGACGGTGTTCCCAATAACCAGATAGTTGAAGGTTGGCATCCGGGTGAATCCTGGGATGCGGCAAGAAGAGGTTATTATACTGTTAATGCAGATAATATATATACCTACTTCGATTATCCGAGTTACCCAAGAAATGATAAACCGGACTGGATGCCTGTTCTGAACCTGGAAAAAACTTATTCATTTAATCCTACTCCGGATAGTTTAAATGAAAATGAAAAAAAATATGTTATTGGCAGCGAGTGTGCTTTGTGGACGGAATTGGTTCTTATGAATGATGTTCAGTACAATCTGTTTCCAAGAATTCTTGCTTTTTCGGAATGCGTATGGAGTTCTCCCGAAAAAAATTATGAATATTTTCTTAAAAGAGTAAAGAAGGTAAAACCATATTTTAACTCCATGGGCTTTGAATATGAAAAAGGAGCTTGGTAAGGATTAATTTTCAGTTATTATAAAAATGATATTACCATTTAAAGGAAAATATTTCTTTGTTTTACTCTTTCTGTTTGTGCAGAATGTTCCGGCGCAGTTTGATTACAGAAGTCCGGCTTTACCGTTGGATACATTATGCTCTCATAAAGTCGTTAAAGACGGAGAGGGAAAAATTCTTTCCTGGTACAAACCAGAGATACAAGGCGCCGGTTATGTTAAGGTAGCTGAACTTGCTTCAGAATTTATAAAGAACTGCCCCGTTGAACCAACAACCAAATTAAAACTGTATATGGTTCATGCCGATTTTGACGGTCCGAATCAGAATAAAAATTTTAATGAAGGAACAAGCGGAACTGAATGGATGCCTAATCCCGCCTGTACATTTGCCGGATTTGTACAGAGTTTTGCTGTTGATTTTAGAACCTATTCCGGAGATACTTCCTACATTTCTATTATTAGAGAATGTTTAAATCAGATGCTTTCAAACGGAACAACACCAAAAGAATGGATCTGGGCACAGTGTCCTTATGCAAGCGCCGACCCTAAAAGCCGTATATATAACGGAGCTACAAATTGGGAAAATGAAGGGAGAGGGGACGGATTTAATTATATTGAACCGGATAAAGTAGGAGAACTTGGGGCAGCATATTTAGCTTTCTTTGAAATTACCGGAGAAGTAAAATATTTTAATGCTGCCGTTAATTGTGCGGATGCGCTTGCAAAACATGTAAGGAATGTTTCTGCGACCGATGAAAGGTTTGCTACAAATTTTTCAATATCTTCACCATGGCCCTTCAGGGTTAATGCAAAAACCGGCCATATTAAAGATGACTATTGCTCTAACGTTGTTGCACCCGTAAAATTATTTGATGAGTTGATTCGCCTGTATGTATCATTAGAAAAAAATTCTGATGAATGTTACAGGTTATTTCCGGACCCAAAAAAAATTGATCTGTATAAGAAAGCCGCTGAGTCGGCATGGAATTGGTTGTTCTCTAAAAACGGTCCAATGAAAACATTTGTTTGGAATGGTTACTTTGAAGATGTTCCGGTTGATACAAACAGGATAAACAGAGTTCAGATTACACCGTTGGAAACAGCCCGTTATATTCTTAGCCATCCGGAAAAAGATTCAAACTGGAGAAAAGATGTTCCTGCAATTCTGCACTGGGTTGCAAGCGCTTTTGGTGTTGAAGGAATGGATGCTATAAGAGAACAAACCTGGTGTTATGAACCTATGGGAAGCCATACAGCGCGTTATGCTTCTGTGTGTGCTCTTTGGTATGAAAAAACCGGTGAAGAAGTATTCAAAGATGAAGCATTTCATTTCTTTAATTTTGCAACATATATGTGTGAAAAAAATGGTTACGTCTGGACAGGACCGGACTGGCCTACTTCGTGGTTTACTGACGGATATGGAGATTACGTACAGCATTTTATGGAAGGATTAACTGCAATTCCGGAATGGGCTCCGCAGGAAGAAAATCATCTGCTTGGTTCAACTTCTGTGGTGAAAGAAATTAATTACTCTCAAAGTGAAATTTCCTATTCAACTTTTTATAACTCATCGGTTGAAGTTCTGCGTCTTGTTTGTAAACCTGTAGTTATTAAAGTGAACAATAAACCGATGAGAGAACTTGCAGACTTAAACCAGGATGGATTTACTTGGGAGGATTTGCAGTCCGGAGGAATTTTAAGGATTAAACATTCAGCCGGAGCACAAATAAAAATTATATTTTAATTTTCTGAATCGAATTCTAAAAAAAATTATTACTAATAAAAAAATGCGGGATACTAAATGAAAAAAAACAATTTAATTCTGATTATTCTTTTATCATTTATTTTAGTTACTGTGCCTGTTAGTGCGCAGAACGAAGCATACAAAAATCCTGATTTACCGGTTAAAGAAAGAGCCCATGATCTTGTCTCCCGCATGACACTGGAAGAAAAAATTTCACAGATGATGAATGAAGCCGAAGCTATTCCAAGATTTGATATTCCTTATTATAACTGGTGGAATGAAGGACTGCACGGAGTTGCGCGTACAGGCGTGGCAACAGTTTTTCCACAGGCTATCGGGTTGGCAGCAACATTTAACGATTCTCTTCTTTATAATGTTGCAACCGTAATTTCAGATGAATTCAGAGCTAAGTATAACGCATATATTAAAGATAAAAAACGGAACAGCTATGTGGGGCTAACCGTCTGGTCGCCCAATATAAATATTTTCCGCGATCCGCGGTGGGGAAGAGGACAGGAAACGTACGGCGAAGACCCATTTCTTACATCAAGAATGGGCGTTGCCTTTGTTAAAGGCTTGCAGGGAACAGATCCTGTTTACCTAAAAACTGTGGCTACCCCTAAACATTATCTTGTTCATAGCGGACCGGAACCTTTACGCCATACTTTTAATGCCGAGATTGATGAAACAGATTTCCTTGACACTTATGCACCTGCATTTGAAGCTTGTGTTAAAGAGGGAAAAGCTTATTCTATAATGTCGGCTTATAACAGTCTTCGCGGTGTACCTATAAGCGCAAGCAAATATCTTCTTACAGATTTATTAAGAGATAAATGGAGATTTGAAGGTTACGTAGTTTCCGATTGCGGAGCTATTGATGATATTTGTTTGGGTCATAAATACACTTCTTCTTTAGAAGAGGCTGCGGCATCGGCAGTTAAAGCCGGCTGCGAACTGAACTGCGGCAACACATACAGCCATTTAAAGGAGGCAATTGATAAAGGGTTTCTTACAGAAAAAGATATTGATATTGCAGTTGAAAGATTAATGGAAGCAAGAATCCGCCTTGGAATGTTTGACCCGGAAAACTTAGTTCCTTTTAATAATATTTCTCCTTCTGTAAATGATGCTCCTGAACACAGGCAGCTTTCTATTCGTGTTGCTGAAGAAAGTATTGTTCTGCTGAAAAACGAAAACAACACTTTACCTTTGAAGACAGACATAAAAACGATTGCCGTACTCGGACCAAATGCAGATAACCCTGATGTAATGTACGGTAATTATAACGGAACACCATCTAAATATACTACTCCGCTGCAGAGAATAAAAAATATTGTTTCCGCAGATACAAAAGTATTGTATGCTCTCGGTTCAGATTGCGTAAGCGGACAAACAACTCCCGGGGTTATTCCTAATAACTTTTTATTATCTGAAAATAAAAATGGATTGAAGGGTGAATACTTTCCAAATTTAAACCTTGAAGGAAACCCGGCTGTTACAAGGGTTGATTCTATAATTGATTTTAACTGGGACGGTATTGTTCCAGCCCCGGATTTTTCAGTTGATAATTATTCTGTAAGATGGACCGGCAAATTAATAATTCCGGAAACAGGCAGATATAAATTATCTGTTACTGGTGATGATGGTTTCCGGTTATATCTGGATGACAGTCTTGTTATTAATAGCTGGCTTGAACATGCCCCGGTAACCGAATCCTGTTTAATAGATTTGCAAAAGGGAAGCGTACATAAAATTAAATTAGAATACTTTCAAATGGCGGGGGGCGCAAGTATTCGCTTTGCATGGTATGTAGATAACAAAAACCTGTTACAGGAAGCCATTGATGTTGCAAAGAAATCCGATGTTATTATTTACTTTGGCGGAATATCTCCTTTGCTTGAAGGAGAAGAGATGAGCGTCCCTTACGAAGGATTCAGCGGCGGCGACCGTACTTCAATTAATCTTCCTACAGTACAGGAAAACTTACTTAAAGAATTGAAGGCAACAGGCAAACCGGTAATTTTTGTAATGCTTAACGGGAGCGCATTGGCGGTAAACTGGGCAAACGAAAATTTGCCCGCAATACTTGAAGCCTGGTACCCCGGACAGGAAGGCGGCACAGCTATAGCTAATGTCCTCTTTGGTAAATATAACCCTGCAGGCAGGTTGCCCGTTACTTTTTATAAATCTGTTGATCAGCTTCCTCCGTTTGAAGATTATAATATGAAGGACCGTACTTACAGATATTTTAATGGTGATCCTTTATACCCCTTTGGCTACGGACTAAGTTATACTTCTTTTTCATACAGCAATCTTAAAGTGGGAAGCAGCATGAAAACAAGCGATAAAGTAACTGTAAAAGTAAAAATTAAAAATACAGGCAATATGGATGGAGATGAAGTAGCGCAGCTTTATGTTAAACATTTAAACGCGCCGGTTCCGGTTCCAATATATTCACTTGAAGGATTTAAAAGAATTCACTTAAAGAAAGGTGAAGAAAGAATTGTTGAATTTAAGCTTGCACCCGAAAATTTATCCGTTATTACCGGGAATAAAAAAGTAGTAATTCCGGGAGAAATTGAACTTGTTGTTGGCGGATTGCTGCCCGATAAAACGCAGATTGAAAAACACAAAAATGTTACCGCAACAATTAAACTTAAAGGCGATAATATTGAAGTTGAATAAAATATATAACTATTGATTTTCCGGCATTATGAGAACGAAAACAGAATCATTTAAAATTATAATACTTCTTATTGTTTTCTTTTTGTTTCCGCAAACTTTTAAAGCGCAAATATCAAGAGGCTTTGTAAAAGAAGGATTGAAGATTAAAAGTTCTATATTAAAAAGGGAAGTGCGTTATACTGTTTATTTGCCTTTTGATTACGAATCTTCCGACAGGTACTATCCCGCCGTGTACCTTTTACACGGTTATACCGATAATGATATGGGCTGGATACAATTTGGCGAAGCAAATATGATTGCTGACGAAGCTATCGCCCAAAGAGAAAATCCTCCTATGATTATAGTAATGCCCGATGCCGGCGTATCCTGGTATATTAATAATTATAATAACACGCTTAGGTACGAGGATTTTTTTGTAAATGAATTTATTCCTTTTATAGAAAAGGAATTTAGAATCCGTGCCGAAAAAAGATACCGTGCCGTTGCAGGCCTTTCAATGGGTGGTTACGGTGCACTTGTTTATGCGCTGAAACATCCCGATATGTTTTCTTCTTGTATAGCTTTCAGCGCCGCAGTTTTTACAGACCCGGAAATTATTGATATGAATAATGACGAATGGCAGGGAATGCTTGGCGTTCCGTTTAACGGGGAACTAAAAGGAAACGAAAGAATAACCAAACACTTTATTGAGAACGATCCTTTATACATTATTAAAAACGCAAAAGCAGATAAATTAAAAAGTGTAAGATATTATATTGATTGCGGAGATGATGATTTCCTTTACAAAGGTAACTCCGCCTTGCATGTTTTATTAAGAGATTTGAATATTCCCCACGAGTACAGAGTCCGCGATGGTTCACATCAGTGGTCTTACTGGCGGAGCGGACTGACGGAAGGTTTGAAGTTCGCGGGAATTAGTTTTCATTAATTTTCAGAATCCGGTAATTATTTCTGGCAGTTAAGTATGAATGAGTAATTATGCGCAAAATTTCTTTATTCTTTTTAATATCGTTATGCTCAATAAGCTTGTCTTATGTAAAGGCAGAAGAAAATATTCCTCCATTAATTCCTCTGCCTCAAAAAGTCGAATGGCTTGAAGAGAAATTTTTATTATCAAATGAAACCGGCATTGAATGTAAATCTGATGAACTCTGCAGCTATTTCATTTCCAAAATAAAAGAACTAACCGGAATTAATCTCTCTGAGAAAAATAAAAGCGGCTCAAACAGCAGGATAATAATCAAAACCAACAGCTCACTGGAAAGTCTGAATAATGAATTTTATTTGCTGAACATATCTGATGCTAAAGTTGAAATTGAAGCGCCATATGAAGAAGGATTATTCAGGGGAATGCAGACTTTCTTTCAGCTTATTCCTGCATCTGTTAATATTTCCCAAAATGAAGATGAAGTAAATATTAACTGCTGCAAAATTGAAGATAAACCGGCATTCAAATGGCGGGGTTTAAACCTTGATTGTGCGCGGCATTTTATGTCTAAAGATTTTATTAAACGTTATGTTGATATTCTTGCGTACTACAAGTTCAACATTCTGCATTTGCATCTTACAGACGACCAGGGCTGGAGGATTGAAATAAA
>QZKB01000160.1 GCA_003599415.1 Ignavibacteriales bacterium
CTATCATTATAAAAGTAAAAAAGTTGAAGACGTTAAAGGTTTACTAAATAAAGATTCCGTTACCGGTTGGTTGTGGATTGTCTCCGCTTTGTCAATTATCGGTTTGCCGCCTTTCCCTATTTTCATCAGCAAGTTTTTTATAATCAAAGCATTCTGGTTAACAGGACAAAGCTGGCTTGCTATAATATTTTTCTTGTTCATTGTTATTATTACTTTCGGAATGAGCAGCACTGTTTTTAATATGTCCTTTGGTGAACAAAGTGAAGAAGAAAAGAACAGCATCAAACCAAATGTTTTTGCTTATGCCCCGCAGATTGTATTATTAATTATCCTGATTATAATCGGATTGAATATGCCAACGCAGATTTATGATTTTATTAACCGGGCCGCTGCCTTTTTTCAATAAGCCGGAGAAATGTTTTGAACTGGATCCAAATAAAAAATTTACAAACTGTTTCTTTAAATGATATTCCTGTTCTTACGGTTGAAGAATTAAGAAATCAATTAATTGAACAGGTAAAGAATGGCAGACGGCTTGTTCAATTCTTTGGCGATAAAGTAAACGAAAGCATTGTTCTCTACGTTGTTGTTTCAGATGATAATTCCTCCCGGTTGTTTGTTTCTTCATCAAAATTTACAAATGAGAAATCTTATCAATCTTTTTCCGTAGATGTTCCATCTGCTCATTTGTTTGAAAGAGAATTTTATGAAGAGTTTGGTATAATGCCGGAAGGTCATCCGTGGCTTAAGCCCGTTCGTAAAGGCATTGCAGGCATAGATGAAAATGAAAAGCCGTACGAGTTTTTCAGTATGATTGGTGAAGAAGTTCACGAAGTTGGTGTTGGTCCTATTCATGCTGGAGTAATTGAGCCGGGACATTTCAGATTTTCATGTCACGGGGAAAAAGTTCATCATCTTGAAATTGAACTTGGATTCCAGCACAGAGGCGTGGAAAAATTATTCTTACAGAATAACAATAAACCGGTTTATCTTACTAAACTTTCGGAATCTGTTGCAGGTGATACCGTAATTGGTCACTCCGGTGGTTTCATCCGTGCAATGGAATCTCTGATGGGAATTTCTGTTTCAAGAAGAGCAAAACTTATAAGAACAATTGCGCTTGAGTTAGAAAGAGTTGCTGTTCATCTTGGAGATTTATCTGCTCTTTCCGGTGATGTTGCTTACCTGACCGGCAATAATGTTTTTGCTGCTCTCAGAACAAGAGTTATAAACACAACGATGTCTATATGCGGCAACAGGTTTGGCAGGAGTTTAATGGCTATAGGCGGAATTAACTTTGATATCTCTTCTGAACTGCAGAGTAAAATTTCATCTATCATAGATCAATTAGACGATGAGATTAATCTTGCCTGTGAAGTTCTGTTTTCTTCCGCTTCAGTGCTTGAAAGATTTGAGCAAACCGGCGTTGTAAATAATGAAACTGCTGTTGCAATCGGTATGGTTGGCCCTGCTGCAAGGGCAAGCGGCGTTGCCGTTGATGTCCGCTCTGATCATCCTTTCGGAGGATTTGAATATTTTCCTGTTCACAAATTAACTTTACCTTCGGGAGATGTATTTGCCCGCGCTTACATACGTTATATAGAAATACAGCAGTCAATAAGAATTATTAAAGAGCAGCTTGGCGGATTATCTGAAGGAGAATTAAAAAAAGATTTAGGCGAAATAAAGAAAAATAGTTTTGTTGTTTCACTTACTGAAGGATGGCGCGGTGAAATTGCTTACACAATAATTATAGATAATGACGGCAATCTAAAAAAAGTAAAAATCAAAGATCCTTCATTTAACAACTGGTTTGGATTGGCTCTCGCCGTTCGCGAAGAAGGAATATCAGATTTTCCGTTATGCAACAAAAGTTTTAATCTTTCTTATTGCGGATTCGATTTATAAGCCCATCCCAACCCTTCCCAAAGGGAAGGGCTTTTAAGAAAAGAAATTAATATGAAGAATAAAATTTACTATATAATGATAAAAAGATTTTCTCAACTATTGTCCTCCCCCTTTGGGGGAGTTAGAGGGGGCTGTGGTTTTTTATGTTAGACTTATTAAAACTTAGAAAACAACACGGCTACCAGGCAATAAAAGATTTGCGCACTGCAAAGTTGATGGATACTCACCGCGGCTTTCCGGTAATTGATGAAAGTAAATGTAAGGATGGCTGTGCTGCTGCAATTAATATTTGTCCTACCAATGCAATAAGCTCCAATCCACTTTCAATTGATCTTGGCAAATGTATCTTCTGCGGTGAATGTGAAAGAGTATCAAACGGGGCAATTAAATTTTCCAATGATCATAAACTTGGAACAGTTCAAAGAGATAAATTAATTATCACATCTGGAAATTCTTTTAACTCTTTCTACAAAGATGCTATTGAACCAAAAAAAGAAATCCACAGGTTATTTGGCCGTTCACTTAAGTTGCGCCAGGTTTCTGCGGCGGGCTGCAACGGCTGCGAAATGGAATTGAATGCATACGGCAATGTAAATTTTGATATGGGTAGATTCGGGATTGATTTTGTTGCGTCACCCCGGCATGCAGATGGAATTGTAATTACAGGGCCAATCTCAAAAAATATGGCGCCCGCTTTAACGGATTGTTACAAAAGCGTAAGCGAACCTAAACTTGTTATTGCTGTTGGCGCCTGTGCAATAAGCGGTGGTTTGTTTGCTGAGTCAGATCAGTTAAACCGTAAATTTTTAGATGAAATTAAAATAGATTTATATGTCCCAGGCTGTCCCCCACATCCGTTAGTATTTATAAATGCCCTGCTGGATTTTATAAGGAAATAATTTTTCAGGTAATAATATCCCTTAATATATTTTCGGGATGTTCTTTTTCAATTTCCAGCGTAACGGATTATCCGCAATGTATTTTCTTATTCTGAACAATTCTTTTTCATTACGAATGATACGGTCATAACATCTTGGTTGCCATGAAAATTCAATATTATTTATTTTATGTGCGATATTAGTTACGGCTGATTTAAATGAACCAATTATATTTCCCAGATTGTGTTTTTGTAGAGACGGGGCATGCCCCGTCTTTACCGTTTCTTCATTGATTATAATGATTCCATGAATATGGTTTGGCATTACTAAATGGTAATCTAATTCAATCAAAGGATAGTGTTCGGGTATTTTTGTCCACAACTCATCTGTTAACCGCCCCAAATCAGAGAGTATTATTTTCCCTTTAACTATTGTCCCAAAATATTCAATATGATGTTTCGTGTTTATTGTTACATAGTACCACCAGGGAATGGAATAATCCCAATCGTTTAATCTAATCGATTCAACCCGGAATTTATTTTTATATAAATCCATAGGGCCCCCTATTTTTGTTGTTGTCGAGACACGCCGCAGCGTGTCTCTACAGGAATTTATATTCCATAAATATCTTTATATACTTCCGTTACATATTCATCTAACCAATTATAAAATTGCTTTGCTTCTTCTTTGTTGAATTTGTTTTTTCTCCAGCCATCAATTAAACCTGCCGCCTTTTCAACAATTGGTTTCTCTTTCGGTAACAATGTTTGTACAATACCACTTCCTTCTTTATTTAACACAGCCGATACATTCAGATAATCTTTCCCGTTATCATAATCCAACGGAAAACATTTCTCTTTCAACACTAATCCTTTCTTGTTTACGGGTGCAGTTTCTTTTCCGGAGGCAACCGTTACAACCGGTAAATCTTTTCCTGCTGCAACCCAAACAGGAGTTACAATTGTAGTCAACTGCCAGCCTAACACCGTCCACAATGTTGTAAATGCCGGATCTTCCTCTGGTTTTACTCCTTGTATAATCATAGTTGATGTTGATGAGTTGCGAACAATGTAATCCCTGAAGTGAATGAATTTTTTATCCGTTGTATCTTTAGGTAAATCGGATTTATACAAATCATTGCCAAGCGCAGAATGCTGAAGATTTCGGTCTGCTACATCAAGCACAAAACTGACAGTTAGGTTTTTATTTTTATATGCTTCATCAAAAATTTTTGTCGCTGTTTCATACCTGAAATAACCATAACCCTCTTTTTCCTTTCCGCTGCATGAAAAATTTGTACGGATAAGGTAGCCGTTTGGTGCAACAGCAGGATCATTTACATCATACTTTGTTACAGTTTTGCAATCAACTTCAAAATATGCTGCGCCGCCTTTTGCATCTATCACGCCAAAGTTTGCTTCAACTCCCCATTTCCCTTTCTCCTTCAGCAGAAATTCCTCGAACTCTTTAACAGTAGAAAATCTGCCAAGGGCCTCTTTCATTAATAAGCCTTCCTGATCTGAAGGAGCGTTACAGGTTGAGTAATCATTTAAATTATAAGATGCTGTGTTAATAATAGAAAAGCCGGTGTTGTTGCTTCCCATCCATACTTCTTTTCCATTCGCATCAACCGAATTTACAACGCCGATGAAATAATATTTCGGTCCCTGGAAATACATTAATTTATTCTGCTCGTAATCGGAATCCCTGTGTTTCCACATAATCGGTCTGCCGTCTGCAGATGCTTTCCCGGAAATAATTATTGATGTACATGCAAAGAATGAATTTGTCACCAGCATCAAAAACAGAAAAAACTTTTTCACTTTTACTCCAGACTTTTTATTTATTAATATAATCAAGCAAACTGTTTTCTTTAACAATTTCTTTAAGCTTTTTATAAGGGATTATTATGCTTGCAGCACCCAGCGCATAAGGGGCTACTTCATATTGATTATACTGAAATACAATTCCTTCGGGATTAAATCCGAAATTATCGTTCAAGGAAAATTTATTATCAGTAAACCAGAATCCTGCTTTCTCAAAATCTTCGTCCGGTTTTAGATTATAATAATCTCTGAATGGTTTTTCTCCAAGTTTATCAAGAGCAGTTTTATAATCATCTTTAAAAATATCTTCAAGTTTTATCTCTGCACCAGAGCGGAGATCAAAATTAAGATATGTTAAAGATGTACTGCCGTGCGCACCACCAGTATAAGTATAAAGTGTTTTCAGTAAAGATAGAATGTTGTTGTCATTATAATCAATTTTAAATTCCAAATCATATACATAAGCAAGTATATAATCTTCGCTGTGGATAATTACAGAATCGGTTTTATATGCGGCATAAAAACTATCTGCCAATTCTTCAATAGAATTATATTGTAAAGCCTTGTCTTCAACATAGTATTCAAGCAAAGAATTTTTTATTGCTTTATTAATTTTGTCTTCAACATTTTTATCAGGTAAAATTACCTCCGGATAAAATATTGATAGTGAAAAACAGCTTTCGTTTCCGCATTCTCCAATATTTCTTTCATACTTCCGGATATTTATCTTTGCACAATCCTCCCCGTATTTTTCCATAAGTTTTAATGGAAGAGTTTTGCTCCCATCATAATTCTGCCACACTCCTTCAAATTTACCGGTATCAATAAATTTTCCGGTTAGTCTTCCTGTAACCAATTGTTCCCCTGTTGAAGTGTTGCCCGCATTTTCTTCAATTATATAATTTCCATTTTTATCCACACAACTATTAAAAGTGAACGGGATCGGAATTCTCTTATTCTCATAATAATAGTATCCTCTTAAAACAGAATCTTCCCGAATCAATTCCATTCTCACCGGATATTTCTCACCAATAGTTCCTTCAAGCTTTTTATAGAAATACTTTGGCAATGCAGTGGTTTTATCTTCCTGTGCCATGGCTTTAAAAGACAGCACAACAGAAAGGAACGCCAAACCAATAAATAATTTTCTCATAACGCCTCTGGCAGTAATTACTATAATTTTATTATATACAGAAGGATTATACATAAAAACGGAATTGTTTTCCTCTAAAAATTCTACTATGAAAATACAAATTAAAACATCAAAATTATACCCGCCATTGTGCTGGCGCCGCTTAACGGAAATGATTTAGACATGCCGTTAAGAAAATTTTTTAATAAGCTGATACCGGGAATTAATACCAAGTTTTTGGTAGATGTGATAAATGTGGTTCTTTACTGTATGAGCTGATAAAAACAATTTTTCTTCTATTTCCTTATTTGATTTCCCTTCTAATATCAAAGTAATTATCTCTTTTTCTCTTTCTGAAATATTGTTCTTTAAAATTATTGTTTCATCAATATTTTGCGGAGTAATTTTTTTTAGGTTAGTATGATATTCCTTGAAATAATATCTTAACCATATAAAAGGCAAAGCGTTAAAAATAGTTAAGCAAAACACTATTACCGATTGAATATAATATGGATTCTTTATACCAAAAATGAAATATGGTATGTAGAAAAGAAATATCTCAATCACAAAACGAGCAAGAAATATGTATCCAAAACTTAACATATAGCGGCGCTTTTGGTTGTTATCTTCTCTTCGGGCAAGAATGATTAAATAGATGAGTATTATTATCTCTGCAATATCAAGCAGATTTCCCAAATAAAAGCTAATGGTTGTAAGTGTGTTATTATAAAAGTCTGAACCGGCAAAAGAGCTTTTCCCTATAATAAAAATGAGCAGAATTATAATACAATAAATATTAATCTTTTTTATACGATTGAAATATGGTTTATCGAGTAAAATTAAAACAATTGCCCATATTGAGGTAGTCCATAGTAGCCAGAAAATAGTCGATACGTCGGTTAATACATCAGTAACTGGAAAAGGCAACTTTAACAATTCCTTTAAATTAATTTCAATATACTCCTTGGTTAAAAACAAGAGGTTGGCAGTATTATAAGTAATCATATAAAATAGAAGCCAGGGAAGGTTTTTGTCTTTGAATCTATTTAACAGGCTTGCAATATAAAAAGCTATACCGGTTCCAAGGGCAATGGTTAAAAATACGCCGGCAATTTTAAGATGTTCCATTAATTACAAAAAAAAATAGAGTGCAGATTAAAATAATTCTAAAAACAAATCAGAATAAAAATAAAGGATAAAAACAGGTTAAACAAACCTAATTTATGTTAATGAGAAATTAGTTTTAAATTGATTTTCCAATAAAATGAGAATCTTTTCTCATTAAAACAATGTAACCAATAACTAAACTATCCCGTCTGAATTCGCAGTATATAAAAGAAAAAATAATCAAGAATTTAATGACGGAGATAAAATGCAGAACCGATTCAAACTCATCCAAGTTTTACTGGTAATTAGTATTAACATGGTTTTGGGCAATACGGCCGACACTATTCATTACTTGGTTGATTTAACCAATGTTAAGGATGACCTTTTTCATGTAACAGTTTATCCCAAAGGGCTTACTACATCAAGCAATCTTTTTAACTTTCCTGCAACTGCCCCTGGTATTTATACTAATATTGATTTTGGTCGTTATATAAAATCTTTTAAAGCTTATAATAAAAAGGGAAACGAAATCACTTCTTTTAAAAAAAATACAAATCAGTGGGAAATTGAAAACCCAGAAAATGTTTATAAAATAGAATATGATATTGAAGATACTTATGACAGCTCACTAGATACAGTAAAAGTTTTCCCTATGTGCGGAACGGCTATTGAAGACGGATTTATAATCTTAAATACTTTTGGAGTTCTTGGATATTTCAACGATAAACAAAACTGCTCAATAACGCTAACTCTAAACTACCCGAAAGATTATCTGTTGGGAACATCATTAGAAAAAGCTGGGGTTTCTGTTTATCAAGCGGAAAATTATGATAAATTAGCTGACTCACCCATACTTTTGGGAAAACTTAGTAAAGCTACAACTTATGTTAATAACATTGCAGTTAACTTGTTTGTATATACTACTGATTCATTATTCAGAGCTGAAAATATTATTGGAATAGTGGATACTCTGCTTCAATCTGCAAGTAATTTTATTGATTACTCACCTGTAAAAAGCTATTCGTTTCTTATGTGCCTTCTGCCGGATAGCATCCGCATGAGGCAAGGTCAAATGGGTGGCGGAGCATTAGAACATAACCAAAGCTCGCTTTATTTTCTACCTGCCGATATGAATGAATTATCAATGCTCAAAGATGTAGTAATCCATGAATTCCTTCATATTCTTACTCCGTTAAATGCACACAGCGAATTAATTCATAATTACGATTTCATAAATCCAAAACCATCGAAGCATGTCTGGTTTTATGAAGGAGTGACGGAATGGGGCAGCACAGTTGCACAGATGAGATGCGGTTACAAATCTCTTCAGCAATACCTCCAGAAAATTACAGATTATCTCAGATTAAATGATGCGTTCAAAAAAGATTATAGTCTTTGTGAGATGAGCCTTGAATCTTATACAAATAAAGGCAGAAAAACATTTTTGAATTTCTTTAACCGGGGTGCTATTACTGCTGGGTTGCTTGATATAAGGCTGCTTGAATTATCGAATGGTGAAAAAGGTTTACGGGAATTGCTCCTTTCTTTGGTAAAAGAATATGGGAAAGATAAATGCTTTAAAGACGAGGAGTTCTTTGAAATTATTGTTAAGAAAACTTACCCTGAAATTCAAGACTTTATAGATAAGTACATTTGCGGAACAGAACCTCTGCCATTAACCGAATATTTTAATAAAGTAGGGATAGAATATATTTACGAAAAACCTGCTGATTCTGATAAACCTTCGATAGGCTCAAACATTGGCATGAATGACAATGGTGAAATTATAACACAAGGCGTTACGACTGGTGCCGATTATGGATTAAAAGAAGAAGACGTCATCCTTGAAATATTCGGTGAGAAATTAACAATTGAAAATATTAAAGACGTACTTGACAAAAAGAACACTATGAAAATCGGAGATCACTTTCCTATTAAAATAAAAAGAGATGGCGAAGAAATATCTCTTAATGGCGTAATGTCTAGATTTATTAGGCGCCATGTGTTCAGCATAATGGAAAATCCCACACCAGATCAATTGGTTCTAAGAGAAGTATGGACACGAAATTTATAGAATTTGTCAGACAAGTTTAATGATGAAGTCTGGACGACTTTTATTTCCGTAAACAGTTAAAACTTATTTGCGAAATTTTGTACAAAAACCCGCCGAGAAAAGATTGCCGACGGGATTTTTTACAGAATCAAACAGATAAAAAATTTTAATTAAAAGAAAATTATTATGCTAAAAAAAATTGACGTAACATTAAATCGGAAAAATTTAAATGACAAACAAATACAAAGTATTGATGGTTGATGATGGGCATCTTGCCTGCAAGGATATTCATAATAGATTATCTGAGCATGAAAATATTAAAATTGTAACCGAGGCTAAAGACGTATAATCAGAAGTTGATGCAATAAACTGAATCTAAAGAGATCACTTTCTTGAAATAATTAAAGGGCTGGAAAAACCGGTTGCCTGTAAATAGTCTTTGCAGAATACATCGGTCAACCATAATCAACATTCATTTCATTGGGTGGATTGAAGATTGGGTGAATTACTCTTACCTGGTCTACTTAAAAAATATTTCAGAGCCCTTTGTATTAAGTCACAGATATGCCCTGAAGTTAAGAGAAGTGTTTGGGTAAAAATCCTTTTGCTCAAAAAAGATCTGATCCCAATCCAAATAATTAACCCGCACAATTATATCATTACTATCCGGATAAATAACTTTTATTAACGCTCTCTTCCATTAATAAGTAAAATATTTTTTTTTGTCGCTTCTTTCAATAATTTAGAATTAACAAAAAAGAAGAATATGAAAAATATATTAATTGTTTTTACCGGTGGTACGTTTTCTATGAAGATTGATGAAACAACAGGCGGTGCGGTTCCGCATTTTTCAGGTAATGCTTTAATTGATATGATGCCTGAAATTAAAACTCTTGCCAATGTTTCCATTTTTGATTTCGGTAAATACCCCGGCCCGCATATGACTCCCGAACTAATGCTTACACTCTCTGATAAAGTAAAAGAAGTTACCTATAAGAACATCTACGACGGTATTGTTATTACACACGGAACAGATACGCTTGAAGAAACTGCTTATCTTTTGGATTTAACAATTAAAACCGAGATTCCAATAGTGCTTATCGGTTCGATGAAGAATAGTTCTGAACCGGATTGGGACGGACCAAGAAATCTTAGGGATGCAATATTAGTTTGCCTTAATCCTAACAGTAGAAATCTTGGCGTGCTAACATGTCTTAACGGAGAAATTAATGCTGCAAGCGAAGTGACAAAAACTCATACGGATAATATTGAAACATTCCACAGCTTAGATTTTGGTGCACTAGGATTTGTAGACAGAGGCAGAGTTTTTATTAACCGTATGCCCAGAAAACTTGAAACTATAAAAACCGTAAAGGTTAATTCCAATGTGGATTTAATAAAAGTTTATGCGGGAATGGATGAAAAGTTCTTTAAATTTTCTGCTGATACCAAAACCGAAGGACTTGTTGTGGAAGCAATGGGTGTTGGCAACGTTCCTCCAGCCGCGTTTGATGGAATTAAATATGTTGTTGAGAAAGGAATTCCTGTTGTGCTGGTTTCAAGATGTCCCGCAGGAGAAACGCTTGATATTTACGGTTACCCCGGTGCAGGCAAATGGCTGCATCAGCTTGGGGTTATTTTTGCAGATTACCTTAACGGACAGAAAGCAAGGATTAAACTTATGCTTGCTCTTGGCGTAACTACAGAATTGAATGAGTTAAGAAAAATGTTTGAAGGATAAAAAGAACCTTCAAGGTTCCCACTAATTGGTTGGGTTCTCATTGTTGTTGCCATCGGCAACCTTGAAGGTTCTCAGGGCTTTGATTCTGCCCCGGTAATAATTTCATCCTGTGGAAATATGGTCTGATACTAAACAATCAATTTTCCACTCTCAGTAATTAATGTCACCGAAAAAATCTATTTACGGTTCATACACTACTAGAAACTTTTTCTGACTCGGATAATAAACTCTAAGCGGTTGGGAAACTACCGGAGTATCGGGAAATGAAAAAGTAATCATCGGCTTGTCTTTATAGTATTCCCAGAATTCCTTCCAAAGTTTTTTATCAGCCTCGCTTTTATTTCCCCAGTTTTGCATACTGTTTTCTTTTAACAGCCCTCTCATTTTAGCGTCCTGTATTTCAATAGTATCAACATTAAAATTTACAATCTCTTCAAGGTACCATTTATTTTTGCAGGTCAGGTAATCTTTGCAGTCACCGGCAAATCCTTTATCATAAAAAAATGTATCAATCCCGCTGTCGTTATGTGAATCATAAAATACAGTATCGTTTTCTGCTACAGCAATAAGCGACCACTGAACTGGCTTATACCATTCTGTTACGCTCAATTTAAAAATTAAAGAGATGCCACCAATGCCGGGTAAATTAATCTTCTTTGAAATTGTAGTATCGGTTCCGGAATCTGCAAATGAAAATACTGGTATAAAAGTTAAGAAGAGAATAAGGAGCATTTTATTTTTCATGTTGTTTTCACCAATCAGTAAATCCATGAAACTAAATCGCTATAAGAAAAGAAGAAGAACCTTCAAGGTCTCTTGCTAAAACCACATGAGAACCCTGAAGGTTTATCTTTATTTTTCAATACCTAAAAGTTCTACTTCAAAAATTAAAGTTGCCTGAGGAGGAATTTGTCCTTGTCCTGCACCCTGTTCGCCATAACCTAACTGCGGAGGAATGAATAACTGCCATTTATCTCCAACATGCATAAGCTGAAGAGCTTCCGTCCAGCCTTTAATAACTCCGTTAACTGCAAATGTTGCAGGTTCGCCGCGCTTGTAAGAACTGTCAAACTCTTTTCCGTTAATAAGCGTACCTTTATAATGGCATTTAACTTTATCTGTTGCTTTAGGCTGTTCCCCGGTTCCGGAAGACAATACTCTGTACTGAAGTCCGCTTGGCAATACTACAACGCCTTTTTCAGATTTATTCTTTTCTAAAAACTCATCGCCGGCTTTTTTGTTTACATCCCCTTCGGCTTTCATCTTTTCCATTTGCTTCTTCATCATTTCTGTTTGAAGATTCATCATAACTTTCTGCATTTCAGCATCTGTTAAGTAATAGGAACTGTCTTTAGCAATTGCGTCTTTTATGCCCTGGATAAGGAAGTTCGGCTCAACTTCAATCGCATCTTTCTTTAAACTTTTGCCAACGCTAATTCCGATTGTATAGCTGACACTATCCTTCTGGGTTTTAAAGTCTGATTTCTTTACTTCTCCCTGCTGGCAGGAAGCCACACCAAAACAAATAAGTGCAAAACCAAGGATTAATTGTCCTTTCATTTATTCTCCTGAATATATTATTTGAAAAAATTGCCTACAAAGTTAGGATAAACCACAAAGAATTCAAAGGATGATAACTTATCCCTATAACATTACTTGAATATAAACTTCTCAAAAGAGACAATTTATATAGCCACGAATAAGAAAAAAATTGAGTTTGTACAGTTAAATAACCGAAAAACTTTTTGAATAAGACTCTTTTAGCTTATTTTTATTGGCAGAAATTTTGTAATTACCTCAGGTAAAAGACAACCACAAAAAACAAGGGTTGCACATGCATATAAAAATCAATAACTCCGTTGACGCCTTCGCTGAAGAAATCCAGAACTGTTCCGGAATAAATGTTTATAACTGCTATCAATGCGGTAAATGTTCTGCCGGTTGTACGGTTTCATCATTCATTGAGGAATCCCCTACAAGACTTATCCGGTTAATTCAATTAGGACAAAAAGAAGCCGTTTATAAATCCAAGACGCCATATGTTTGCGCTACGTGTGTAACCTGTACTTCACGCTGTCCAATGGAAATTGATGTTGCAAAGCTGATGGAGACAATCCGTATCTCTGCAAAGAAAGAAGGAATTGAACCGCCTGTAAAAGAAGTGCCTGCGTTTGCAAAAGCTTTTCTTGCTCCTATTAAATGGGGAGGAAAATCTTTTGAGCTTGGAATGATGATTGGATATAAACTCAAAACTATAACGCCGTTTACTGATGTGGAGCTATCCCCTGTTATGCTTAAGAACAATAAGCTTCCGTTTTTCCCGGGTAAAGTTAAAAACACAGAAAGAATAAAGAATATATTTGAAAGAGCCGGTTACTTTGAACCGAGAGAGAAAAAGAAACACGAACATTAATTTAAGAATATAGAATACAGAAAACAGAATACAGAATGGATGGAGCAAAATCTTTTAAGGATTTAATTGTTTGGCAAAAAGCGCATGAATTTGTACTTGGTGTTTATAAGCTTACAGACTCTTTTCCAAAAAGTGAAATATATTGTTTAACGTCCCAGTTTAGAAGAGCGGCTATATCTATTGCGGCAAATATCGCAGAAGGTTTTAAGAAGTTTGGCCAACAGGATAAAATAAGATTTCTTAATATTGCACAGGGTTCTGCCGAAGAATGCAAATATTACCTTATTCTTGCTAAAGATTTAAGTTATGGTTTCTCAAATGAATTAGAAAAATTAATTGAAGAAGTAAGCAAGCTACTTGCTTCTTACTCTAATAAAATTCAGGAAGATAAAGTTTTAAATTCGGAATATAGAAAAACTACCATAGGTTAATAACAAATTAATTTAAAGTTTTATTTCTGTTTTCTGAATTCAGTTTTCTCTATTCTCTTAAGTATAGGAGTCAACAAATGAGTTTCGGTTATTACCCCGGTTGTTCTGCGCATGCAACAGCTAAAGAATATGAAAAATCAATGCGGGAAGTTTGTAATGCTTTCAACATTCAACTGGAAGAAGTTGAAGACTGGAACTGCTGCGGTGCTACTCCTGCCCACACAACAAAAGAAGAACTTGGTGTTGCCCTTCCCTATGCTAACATAGTTAATGCATCCAAACAGGGACTTGAGAATATTATTGCCCCATGCGCAGCATGTTACAACAGGTTAAAGGTTGCCGATTACGAAGTTCATCATTCTGCCACGATGAAAGAAAGAATGAATTATATAATTGGCGAAACTGCTGAAAAAGATTTACGCATAATAAATGTCCTTGAATTCTTCAGGGATGTTTACGGATTAGACAAAATAAAAGTAGAAGTAAAAAAGCCGTTAAAGGATTTAAAGGTTGCATGTTATTACGGATGCCTGCTCGTTCGTCCCGGTAAAATTTTACAGTTTGATGATGAAGAAGATCCGACATCAATGGATGAATTGATTTCTGCATTAGGCGGAACGCCTGTTCAATGGTCAGCTAAAACAGAATGCTGCGGCGGCAGTCATGCAATTCCATTGAAAGATGTTGTTTTGGATTTAGTTAAAAAGATCCTCGACTCCGCCCGTATTGCCGGAGCAGATTGCATAGCAGTTGCGTGCCCGTTATGCCAGGCCAATCTTGATATGCGCCAGGAACAGATTAATAAAAAATATAAAACCGATTTTAAGTTTCCGATCCTTTACATTACTCAACTGCTTGGACTTGCGCTTGACATTCCGGTTAAAAACCTTGGATTGACTTCGCAGTTTATAAGTCCGGCAGAAGTATTAAAAGAACACAACTTAGTTTAGAACTAAGAACGAAGCGTGGAGAACTAATTCTAAATTCTACACTCTACGTTCTAAACTTACAAGGAGCAATAAATGTCTCGTATTGGAGTTTTTGTTTGCCACTGCGGTGAAAATATCGGCAGAACAGTAGACTGTGTAACCGTTGCAAAGAAGGCAGCATCGCTAAGAGATGTAGTCTTTTCAACTGAGTATAAATATCTCTGTTCAGATCCGGGCCAGACAATTATAAAAGACGCAATTAAAAATTATAACCTTAGCGGAGTTGTAATTGGAAGCTGCAGCCCATTGATGCACGAAAAAACTTTCCGCCGCGCAGTTGAATCTGCAGAAATGAACCCATTCCTTTGCGAGATTGCCAACATACGCGAACATTGTTCCTGGGTTCATGAAGATAAAGAGCAAGCAACAGAAAAAGCCCTTGACCTTATAAGAATAATGGTTGAGAAAGTTAAAAGAAATCTTCCGCTTGCTCCGATAAGAATTCCTGTTACAAAAAGAGCATTGGTAATCGGCGGTGGTGTTGCAGGCATTCAGGCAGCACTTGATATTGCAGATGGCGGACAGGAAGTTATCCTTGTTGAGAAGTCGCCATCAATCGGCGGACATATGGCACAGCTTTCGGAAACATTTCCAACACTGGATTGCTCGCAATGTATATTAACTCCAAAGATGGTAAGCGCCAACACACATAAAAACATAAAAGTTTATGCTTACAGTGAAGTAGAAAGTGTTTCCGGCTATATTGGAAATTTTGAAGTAACAATAAAAAGAAAAGCAAGCTACGTTGATAATTCAGTTTGTACAGGATGCGGCATCTGCCAGGAAAAATGCCCAATCAAAAAAATCCCAAGTGAGTTCAATACAGGATTAGGCACACGCAAGGCGATATATGTTCCTTTCCCGCAGGCCGTTCCAAATAAGCCGGTAATTGATGCTGAATACTGCACTCATTTTAAAACAGGCAAATGCGGTTTGTGCGAAAAGATGTGCGGACCTAAAGCCATACGCTGGGATCAGACAGATCAATTTATAAAAGAAGAGATTGGTGCAATTGTAGTTGCAACAGGTTATGATCTTTATAAGATAGATAAGAAACCGGTTGATTCAGAAATAAAAGGATACGGAGAATACGGTTACGGAAAATATCCAGATGTTATTGACGGGCTTCAGTTTGAAAGAATACTAAGCGCAAGCGGTCCTACATTTGGTGAAGTAAAAAGACCATCAGATGGAAAAGTGCCGGAGACGGTTGTATTCATTCAATGTGTCGGGAGCAGAGATGAGGCAAAAGGAGTTAGCTACTGCAGCAAAATCTGCTGTATGTACACCGCTAAACATACAATGCTTTACAAACATAAAGTTCATAACGGAAAAGCAATTGTATTTTATATGGATATAAGATCGGGCGGAAAAAATTATGATGAGTTTGTAAGACGTGCAATTGAAGAAGACGGAGCAATTTATTTACGCGGAAGAGTTTCGAAAATCTCACAACAGGGAGATAAGCTTTTAGTTAAAGGTGCAGATACATTAAGCGGTGCCCAAGTTGAAATTGAAGCCGACCTTGTTGTTCTTGCAACAGCAGTCGCTGCGCAGCCGGATATCGTTCCTCTTGCTCAGAAACTTGGTGTTGGCTATGATAAATATAAATTCTTATCGGAAGCACATCCTAAGCTTCGTCCTGTTGAAACAAACAGTGCGGGAATATATTTAGCCGGCGCATGCCAGGCACCAAAAGATATTCCCGAAGCAGTTGCACAGGCATCCGCAGCAGCATCCAAAGTTTTAGGATTGTTCAGTTCATTCGATCTTGAGCGTGAACCGTATGTTGCAAGAGTAAATGAATCAACATGCGTTGATTGCGAATTTTGTATTACTGCCTGTCCTTATGCTGCAATTGCGAGAAAGGAAATTAAGAACCGTGCGGGCCAGGTTATACGCATTGTTGCAAATGTTAATGAAGGTAAATGCCAGGGATGTGGTACGTGTGTTTCAATCTGCAGATCAAAATCTTTGGATCTTGCAGGATTTACAGATCAACAGGTTTACGCCGAAATAAATGCATTGTTCATTTAAATACTGAATTGGGAACTGAGGATAATCTATTGTCAATCAATAGTCATTCAATTGTAAGACTTGGAGGCGTATGAAACTTGAAGAGTTTAGAGTATATCAATTGTCAATGTCTATTGCTGAAGAAATCTGGAATCTTGTTTATAATTGGGATTACTTTGCAAAAGATACTGTTGGAAAACAGCTGATAAAGGCCATCGACTCTGTTGCTGCAAATCTTAGCGAAGGCTTTGGAAGATTTTTTTATAAGGAAGAAAAACAGTTTTGTTATTATTCCAGAGGTTCTTTGTTTGAAACAAAAACGTGGCTTACAAAAGCTTCAAACAGAAAATTAATTAGCAGCGAAGACTTTGAGAAATTTGTTCAGCAAATAAATGATATTGGAGTAAGATTAAATAATTACATTTCTTCAATTGGCAAAAAGCCATTGAATGACGATGAATGACAGCGCAGCGAATGACAGAGATTAATAGTGTTGTGATGATTAATGCACAATGACAATGTGAAAAGTAAATTAAACGAGTGTTTACAAGGAAATAAAATGGAAGAGCAAAAATTAAATAATCACTTTGAACCCAACATAGCAGCTTTTGTCTGCCAGTGGTGTACTTATACAGGCGCAGATTTAGCCGGCACAAGCAGGTTAAAATATGAACCAAATGTTCGCGTGCTTCGCCTGCCCTGTACGGGAAGAATTGATTTCTCATTTATCATCAAGGCATTTGAAAACGGAGCTGATGGAGTTCTTGTAAGCGGCTGTCATCCGAATGATTGCCATTATAATGCAGGTAACTTTCACGCGCGCCGCAGGTTTGCAATGCTTCGCAAGCTGCTTGATTTTATGGGAATAGATTCCCGAAGAATACAATTCAGCTGGGTCTCTGCAGCAGAAGGTGCAAAGTGGCGGGATGTTGTAAATACCGTTACAGATGAGATTCGCGCTCTTGGTCCGTTTACAAATTATAAAGAAATTATTAAAGAATCATTTCCGTTTAAGCAGATTAAGGAAGAAACTGCAGCAGAACACTAATAACACCGATCATACAGATTGCCACAGATTAAAACTGTGTCATCTGCGTTCTGTTGTACTAAAAAATAATTGTGAGAAAATATGGCGACACCAAATCAAATAGCGAAAGAATTATTAGAATCCGGCAAGGTTGCTGTTGTTGTGGGTTATGCAAATGGCACCGTTCCTGGCAAAACCCAAACGCTTATTGCCAGAACCGCACAGCAGGCAGAGAAATTTATTTTCAATAAGTACTGCATTAACAACCTTACAGTTTACCTTACAAAATCTTATAAGCTGCCAAAACCAATTGGAATTTTTGTTAAAGGCTGCGATGCCAAAACAATTGTAGGATTAATACAGGAACACCAGATTAACAGAGAAGATGTTTATATAATCGGTTTACCATGCGATGGCGTTACTGAACAAGTAAACGGAGATGTACTTGGCAAATGCCGCATGTGTGCTGTTCACACTCCAAAAATATATGATGTTCTTGCAGGTGAAGCAATAACTGAAGTGCCGGTTGATCTGAATAAAAGATTTGCACGGCTGGATATGATTGAGAAAATGCCGGTTGAAGAGCGCTGGAATTTCTGGATGAAAGAATTTGATAAATGTGTACGATGTTATGCATGCCGCCAGGTTTGTCCTTTATGCTACTGTGAACAATGTATAGTAGATAAAACCCAACCGCGGTGGATAGAATCAAGTCCTCACCCGGTTGGAAATTTAAGCTGGCATTTCATCCGCGCTTTTCATCTTGCCGGAAGATGCATAGGCTGCGGCGAATGTGAACGCGCATGCCATCAGAATATTCCCCTTGGATTACTGAATATGAAAATGGCAAAAGAAATATTTGAAGAGTACGGCTATGTTGCCGGGGTTGACCCTGAAGCAAAACCGCCGTTAACAGATTACAAAATGGAAGACGATGAACACTTTATCCGATAGGCAATGGAGATTGATAATGAAAATTTACAAACTTAAAACAAGCTACAAAGAATTTATCAACGCTCTCCTAAAAAAAAGGAAAGAGGTCGTTGCCCCGGTAAATTATAAAAACACTTTACTATTCAGACAAATAACATCTGCAGATGAGATTGTTGAGCCGGGGAATTATATTAACACTGTTCGCTCAGCTAAAGAATTTATGTTTCCTATTACAGAACCGATAATTGAATTCTCATATAAGAATAAAGATATTCAGTTAGATGATTACGCCCCGGAATTGAAGCATAGAGTTATTGTTGGTCTTCGTCCCTGCGATGCAGCAGCTTTTCCGGTTTTAGATGATATTTTTAATTACGAGTATAAAGATGAGTTCTACAACAGCCGCAGAACAGAAAATATTCTTGTAAGTGTTGCCTGCGAAAATGCTGATGAAAGCTGCTTTTGTACTTCAGTTGGCATTACTCCGGATAGTTTTCAAGGAAGTGATCTACTTTTAAAGAAAAACGCTGCCGGAAATTTCTTTGCTTATACTAATTCAGATAAAGGCGAGCAGCTTGCAGGTCTATTAAAAGATGTGCTTGAAGAAGTAATTGACCTGGTTGATGAGAATCCTGTTTACAAACAAGTTGCCGAAAAGATGCGGACACCTCTTGAACTGGACAAAATAAAAGAATGGCTCGATAAAAATTTTGATAACCCTGCTTGGGATGAATATGGTGCCCGATGTCTTGGATGTGCAAGCTGCGCATTCTTATGTCCTACCTGCCACTGCTTTGATATTGTTGATGAAATGAAATATGACAAAGGCTTAAGAAGAAAGAATTGGGATGCATGCCAGTTCCCGGTATTTACAATGCATGCTTCCGGTCATAACCCACGCGACAAGCAAAACAAACGCTACAGGCAAAGAGTGATGCACAAGTTTAAATACTACAACGATAGATTTAATAAAACACTTTGCACCGGCTGCGGAAGATGCATCCGTTCCTGCCCGGTGAATTTAGATATTTATGAGGTAGTTAGAAGCCTACCCCTAAATCCCCTTCCCAAGGAAGGGGACTTCTAAAGTCAGCTTTTAATAAAATGATTGAAGTAATTTAAAAAGATAGTAAAATTAATATATAGCCCTCTCCCTTTGGGAGAGGGTTGGGAGTAGGCAGATGAATATTTATAAACCTTATCTTGCAAAGATTGAATCTGTAAACTGGGAAACGCCGGATACAAAAACTTTCAAACTTGTTTTTACTGATCCTGAAGTGCTGGACAAATTTGATTTTAAAGCCGGGCAGTTTGGAGAATACTCTGCTTTTGGAGAAGGCGAATCAACTTTTTGTATTGCTTCTTCACCAACAAGAAAAGGATATATTGAATGCAGTTTTAAAGTTGTCGGAAAAGTTACCGCTTCACTTAACAGTAAAGATGTAGGTGATGTGATTGGTTTCCGCGGACCTTACGGAAACTGGTTTCCTATTGAAGATATGTATGATAAGAATTTAATTTTTGTCGGCGGCGGAATTGGTCTTGCCCCTCTACGTTCATTAATCTGGAATTGCCTTGACCTGCGGGACAAGTTTAAAGATATAACCATTCTCTACGGTGCCCGTTCTATAAATGATCTTTGTTATAAGAATGAGTTGAAAGAATGGGAAGAACGAAGCGATATTAAATTTGTTAAAACTGTTGACCCGGGCGGAGAGAACGGGGAATGGAACGGTAAAGTCGGTTTCGTACCAACAATATTAGATCAGCTTGCACCTTCGCCCGAAAATACAGTTGCTATTACCTGCGGCCCACCTATTATGATTAAATATGTTTTACAAAGTTTAGATAAACTTGGTTTTAAACCCGAACAGGTTGTTACAACACTTGAAAACAGGATGAAGTGCGGCCTTGGTAAATGCGGGCGCTGCAATGTTGGCGGCACTTATGTTTGTATTGATGGTCCAGTTTATACAGCAGAACAGCTTGCAAAACTTCCGGATGATTTTTAAGCGTATTGGATATCTTACAAGCAATTACTAAGTTGCACTAAGAATTAAATAATTTTTATGGAAAATGGTCGGGCTTGCCTGACCATTTTGTTTTTATGATACTTGAAGAAAAAGCAATACGGGAAAAAAGAAGGATAGCTATGACTTCCGTTATAGCCGCAATCTTTCTAACATCATTTAAGTTGATTATCGGATTCCTTACCGGAAGTCTTGGTATCTTATCAGAAGCGTTGCACTCAGGATTAGATTTGGTTGCCGCATTAATTACTTTCTTCGCAGTTAAATTTGCAGACAGACCGGCCGACAGCGATCATCAATACGGCCATGGAAAAATAGAAAATTATTCTGCCCTTGTTGAAACTCTTCTTCTTTTAATTACATGTGCATGGATAATCTACGAGGCTGTCCGCAGGCTTGTTACAGGTACAGTTGAAATTGAAGTTACATACTGGAGCTTTATTGTTATAAGCACCTCAATTATTGTGGATATCTCGCGCTCGCGTGCGCTTTACAAAGTAGCAAAAAAATATAACAGCCAGGCTCTTGAAGCGGATGCCCTTCACTTCTCAACTGATATATGGAGTTCTGTTGTTGTTCTCATAGGATTATTTTTTGCTTCATTGGATTTCTTTTATGCGGATACAATTGCAGCATTAATAGTTGCCTGCATTGTTTTAATTGTAAGCTACCGCCTTGGCAAAAGATCTTTTGATGCTTTAATTGATAAAGCACCGGAAGGATTGAATGAAAAAATTTCCGAACTGTTAGGGCAGATACCGGAGATAATAAAATTCCACGATGTAAGAGTAAGAGAAGCGGGTGCATATAAATTTGTTGAGTTAAATATTCATGTTGATAAAACATTAAACATAAACGACGCCCATCGTATTTCACACAAAGCGGAAGAGCTGATTCTTACCAACATCAGCAACATTAAAGTAACAATTCACATTGAGCCTGAAGTAGAGAAAGAACAGATATAGATCCCTTCAAGGTCTCACAATCAAACCCGCATGAGGACCCAGTCAAACGGCTAGCAAGCTTGAAGAGTCTGCGTAGTTGAGTATTCTTCTCACGGACAACATGAACTTCACTATAGCTATTAACACCCGTTTGTAACTTTGATCTGTTTTAATTAGTTTGCAAACCAAGGGTTTACAAAAGCATAAAAATATATTTATACGGCTGTCAAGGTCCATACCTTGACAGAGGAAGTGATATGGGTTTAAGAAACAGGATTAAATATAACCTGTTACAAAACAGGTTTTTCTTTGTAACTACAACTGTAGAAGGTTATAGAAATATTTTTATAAATGATGTCTATTGTGACATCCTTATAAAAAACATAAAGCATTATCAGGCAAGGTACAGATTTACTATATATGGTTATGTAATTATGCCATCTCATTTTCATATGTTGACAGAAATTAATCCTGAATTTGGAACGATTTCAGATATTATGAGAGATATAAAGAAATATTCTGCCTGGGATATCCTGGAACAGTTGGAAAAAGACAAACTTCTTATTCTAACTGAATATTTCGGGAAAGCTGCAAAAGGAATTAATGATCAGAAGAGAAAATTCTGGATGCATCGCTTTGACGATGAATTTATTAGAGATGAAAAGATGTTTTATACAAAGTTGTCCTACATTCACAATAATCCGGTAAAGTCCGGATTGGCAAAGACAATAGCCGACTATAAATACAGCAGTGCAAGGAATTATTACCTGGATGATCAGAGTATTATAACTATTGAAACAAAATTGAATTAGATGTTTTTGTTTTGTCAAGGAGTGGTCCTTGACAACCGGAAAAGGGACCGGTTATATGAAAGTTCTTATCAGCATATTATTAATTACTTGCTGGCTATACTCTGATAGTTTTGCCCAGGGCATAAATTTAATCGGTCCGCCGGGTAATTCGCCTATGTCTGTTGTTATTAATCCCATAAATCCGGAAAAGATATTGGCTCTTTGTTACGATGGAAACTTATTCATAAGTAATGACGGTGGAATATCAACTCTTTCTGTTGGCCAAATATTGGGTATTGGTAAGTTATCTATCAATCCCCAAAATCCGGACATAATATTTGGAGGAAACAAACAGAGCACCGATGGTGGATATACGTGGAGCACTCTTTCCATAAGCGGCGTTCAGTTTATTTTCAACCCGTTTAATCCTGTCATCGTCTATGCACATGATGGTTTCTCTATCTGGAAAACTTTTGATAACGGAACAAACTGGACAAACATACAATCTTTCAGCTCATGGGTAAACAGTATTTCAATCTCTGCCTCCGATACAAATATTATTTACAGCACAAACAATGATGGTATTTACAGAAGCACAGATGCAGGAAATTCCTGGGAGAAAAGAACAGATTATTATCCCACAGAGACCTGGTTTCTTAACACTAATATTAAAGTAAATCCGTTAAACCCGGAATCTGTTTTTCTTACTAATAGTTTCGGGCTGTATAAATCCTATAACGCAGGAAAAACATGGAACTTCCTTTTGACTAAAACTTATTTATCGGATTTCATAATTAACCCGAAAGACTCAATGGAAATTTATGTGCTTGACAGCGACGTCTATAGTGAAGAAGGCTCGGTTAATGTATTTAAAACCACCGATGGCGGTGCGGCCTTCCTCAAAATTAATACAGGCTTGCCGTTAGAGTTTTCACCATACCTTAATACAGTTGATATGAATCTACAGAACACAATGGAATTGTACATTGGAATAGATATTCTGGGCACATACAAAACCACAAACGGTGGAGAAAGCTGGCAGCAGACAAATTTAACCTATACTCCTGTTGAAGATATTTATTTTGATCCTGATAGCGCGGGACATTTTCTAACAAGCGTAAATTATCTGGGTATATTAAAAACTACTAATGCTGGACAAAGCTGGTACAGTATGAATATAAACCCAAGCCTATATTTTGGAAATATTACATTTGACAATATGAACAATTCAATTGGATATGTTTGCAATACTTTCGGATATGATAAAACTACGGATAAGGGAATTTCATGGGAACGAAAGCATTTAACTGATGCCGAGGGAACATTCTGGTCTGTGGCAATTGATCCTTTTGATTCAAGACATTTAATGCTGGGACAACGCCACTCATTGGGTGGCAGATTATGGGAAAGCACAGATGACGGTGAAACATGGAAAGTTAACATTGAATTTAACTCTAACGTCTATCGCCAGATTATCTTCAGTAAATCAATAAAAGGACTTGTTTTTCTTGCCACAGAAAAAGGAATCTTTAAAAGAAACAATTATGATGAAAGTTGGACAAAAATTTATTCCAGAAACAATTGCTTTACATTAAAGGAAGATACTTCTATTGTACTATTTACAACCAGCTCTGGCAGGTTTTATATCAGTATGGATTTGGGAAAGAGCTGGACAAACAAAGAATTAAAACTCAATCAAAACAATCCTTATATATACGATATAGCAGTACCAGAATATTTTGGCAACATAGTATATATTCTTCTTGATAGTGCTGTTTATAAAACAGATGACAATGGAAACGAATGGTTTAAAGTAACTGATTTGCCTGTATCCTTAAATAATGGTTACAGTTTTATCAGATTTAATCCTTTTGATTCTTCATTATTATTGATAAACACATACATGGGAATTATTGAGATAAAGGATTCAACTCTTGTGAGTGTCGCTTCAGATAACCATCACGCAATTAAAAATGATTTTCATTTATCTCAGAATTTTCC
>QZKB01000001.1 GCA_003599415.1 Ignavibacteriales bacterium
TTATTCCTTCATCTGACCTTATAATTGTTTTTAATTGTGGATATTTCGGCATACCAGTTACTCTTTCTCCATATCAATTAATTGATGACTATATTGCTCCGGCGATATTCCATGATTAATTTTTTACTATTAGGGAAGAAGTTTCTGATATAATCTGGATAATCACATTATCATAGACAATCTCTAATTGTTAAATGCTATATCTGCAAAGGGAATGAATCCTGGTATTACGAAAAGCGACTAGGTAATTGTCATTGTAGAAATATAAGATTTCCGTTCTGTCATAATTATTAGAATATGATTATAAAAGAAATACATTCCAAGACAATACTTTCACCTTCCAAAATCTATCCTTATGTTATTAATCCTTACACAGGCTGCCAGCATAATTGCCTTTACTGCTATGCACGTTTTATGAAAAAGTATACCGGGCATGAAGAACCGTGGGGGCAATTTGTTGATGTTAAGATTAATGCTCCCGATTTATTAATGCGGGAAGTTGTAAAAAAGAAAATTGGGACAATTTGGATTAGTGGTGTATGCGATCCTTATCAGCCGCTTGAAGAAAAATATAAACTAACACGTAAGTGTCTTGAGATTTTGGTTGAGCATAACTGGCCGGTTGTTATTCAAACGCGCTCTTCATTGGTTTTAAGAGATATGGATATTTTAATGAAGGGGAAAAGTCTGGAAGCTGGTTTAAGCATTACAACGGCAGACGATAACATAAGAAAATTATTTGAACCCAATGCTCCATCAATTGAAGAAAGAATTAATACTCTTGATGAATTACATAAAGTAGGCATCAGGACTTACGCAATGATTGCACCAATGCTTCCAAAAGCTGAAGAGCTTGCAGAAATGCTTGACGGTAAAGTCGATTATGTTTTATTTGACAGGATGAATTATCATTATGCGGATTGGGTTTACCAAAAATATAATCTGCTGGATAAGTTAACCGATGATTATTTTTATAGAACGAAAAAAAATCTTTCCTTCGCGTTTGTGAAACTTGGAATAAGCTGAAAATAAAATCATACTGACGGAATGAGAGTTATTAACGTCTCCATGCCGTAACCGGGAAGATGATATAAAAGAAGCTGGCAAATATTCTGTTGGTTTTAAAGGTTCTGAATTATCTTCAGGAGTATATATTCTAACAGTTTCATTTGAATCTTCCTCAAAGCATTACCTGAAGACTGTAAAAATGATTTTAATGAAATAAAGTGTAAATGTTATATGAAATGCATCATCTTTTGTTGAGGATGATAATAATGTATTAAGTAAGTTTGTACCCATGATCTATTGGTCATGGGTTAACCTAATTACTATAAGCGGGTAAGTTATAGATTAACCATACTTCCGGTGACTTGTACTTTATCAATTAAGGTTTATTAATATTGTATTGAGAAAATAATTTGAAGACAAACTTCTCAAAGCTTGAATTGGCCTGGCGTGTAAGGAATGGTGGTGAAGGTAAAACACGTCGAGCGTACCTTGACTTCATAGTTAATGGACAATCATTGCACGACCTTTTAAAACCTGTTGATAGGATTGGTTGTTTGGGTTGGTTACCACCTAAGGCCGAACAAATTATTGTAGAACAACTCACAACAGAACTCCTTTCTGAATTGGGAAATCATCGTTATTCTATTTATATCTGCCCGGAATGTGGTGATATTGGCTGTGGTGCAATTACAGTGCAGATTGAAAAGACTGAAGATGGTTTTGTCTGGAAGAATTTAGGTTATGAGAATGATTACGATGAATCAATAAGTGACTTTAAACGTTACGAGAAGATAGGACCTTTCCACTTCAGGAAGTCAGAATATGTGAATACTATAAAAAAAATAAAGGTATAACAAGTATTTAACTTTATCTTAGGGATGATTTATTATGGAAAATAGCCGTGTTTATGCAATGAGTTTTGCAGGCGTCTACCCACAGTATATAACTAAAGCAGAGAAAAAAGGTCGTACAAAATCCGAAGTTGATGAAATCATTCGTTGGCTTACAGGTTATAGCCAGAAAGAATTAGAAACCCAGATTGAGAAGCGGACGAACTTTGAGACATTCTTTGCAAAAGCTCCTCAGCTTAACCCTTCTCGTAAGTTAATTACAGGTGTGGTTTGCGGTATCAGAGTGGATGACATCAAAGAGCCGCTTATGCAGGAAATCCGCTACCTTGATAAACTTATTGATGAGCTTGCCAAAGGAAAAGCAATGGAGAAGATACTGAGGAAATGAAAATCTTAATAAGGCAAACTAAGGTAAAATTCTCCCAGCTCGGAAAGTTTGCCAATCTCTGCTGTAAGCAGATATGAATAATGTGTATCCGGGAAAGTACCTCTGCCAATAAACCATGCGTACCTGAAAACATCATCACGGGATTCACAGATTTCAACCATTTCCTTCATCTGTGCTTTTTGTTTTGCATAAGAATTTATTTGTGAATTCCAGTTAGCCATTTCGGTAATCCAGATTTTCTTTTCATATTTCTTCAGCCTGTCTAATTGGGCGTTTAACCCGTAATCATACCAGTGGAATGCAAGGTAATCAATCTTTGGCGGATTACCGTTATTTGCATTTTTGTAAGCATTATAAAAAGCATCAAGCCATTTAACGGGATCAGAATAATCCGTCATTGTTCCCCACGTTATTGCCGGACCAACTAAATAAATTGTTCTTCCTTTTGCTTCAAGATCAGTAATAACCTGTTCATATTTTTTCCAATCTGCTGCTGCCTGTTGTGGAGTTCTGTTTGCCTGGTTTGTAAGATTTGGTTCATTCATTACCAACAGATATTTAATTTCAGGATGAGCTAAGATGAACTGCTCTGCTTTAGAAATATCAGAAGCGCTTGTATTGCCACCCCAAAGCATAGGAATAAATTCCATCTGGAAATTTTTGTTAAAATCCGTTGGAGCTTCTGTTGTTATGCCCCAGTTGTACCACCAGCTTACACCTTTGTATAATGCTTCAAAATCTTTTTGATAAACAAGATTGAACGCCAATCCTCTTTTAGTACTTTTCTTTATCTGTGCTGATGTCGTATCATTATTACTAACCGGGGATGAATCTTTTTTACATCCCGCAGAAAAATAGACTACGAATAGAATAATAAAAACCGAACTCAATTTAAATTTCATTTGTCAGGTTTCCTGATGGATATTTATTAGCTCAAAGCAAAAATTAACTAACCATGCTGAAAGAACAAAACATTTCATTCAATTCTAAATTCTGATATAGAAGAAGTAAACATTTTATTTAATATTAACAAAACTCACCCCAACTTGCTGTCGCAAGTTTTCCCCCTGCCTGCGGCAAGGCAGGCTCTCTTGCCAAGAGAGGGGACTTTCGTCGTTTCATTCGCGAGGGGTGAGTTAAAAAAAATATTATTTGTTCTTTCACACACTTGGTAAATTCTTCTTGTTCTGGTCATGACTGTATTTATTGTTGTATGTTTTTTCTATAATTCTAATTTGTAATTAAGAACAATAACAATTGGCAATACACTATTCTGAATTTCTCTGTTTCCTTTCTTCATCAAAACATTTAAGTTTCACCTGAAAATGATTGGATAACTTGATTAAGCTGAATTTCATATTAATAATATTCCTTGCTCTTCAAACAACATTATTCTCCCAGGTGATCCAAAATATTACTGTTGAGGGAGAACGAGAGTTGGCAGAATCGGATTATAAATCCTGGAGTAAAATTTCTGCTGGTACTAAAGTATTTCCATTTCTAACTGATTCTGCCGAAAAAAGAATCTCGTCAGAACTTTCAAAGTATGGATATTATAATTCAAAAATCTTTGCAAGTCTTATTGCTTCTTCAGATTCCGGTAAAGTGAATTTATCTATCGTCATAAATGAAAACCAACCGACAATAATAAAATCAATTAACGTTGTTGGAAATTCGCAAAGTGATTCAATTCTTGTATCTGAAAATTTCAAACGTCTTAATAACAGAACATTTTTAAAAGATGATGTTGAAGAAAGTATAAATAATCTTTTAGATTACTACGAGAACAACGGACATCCATTTATAAAAATAAAAATTAATTCTGTTTTCTTTAGTTATGATTCTACTTTGGAAACACATTTTGCAGATATTTATATGGAAATTGACACAGGCCGAATTGCTAAAATTGATCAGGTGGAAATTCTTGGTAACACTAAAACAAAAGATTTTGTTGTAACAAGAGATACAAGACTTGAAAAAGGCGAACTGTATTCACAGCAGAGAATAGATGAAATTCCCTCAAAGCTGAATAAACTGAAATTTTTTGACCCGGTTGAAGTCCCGTCTTTTTATTTTAATTCAAAGGATGAAGGAGTTCTTTTAATTAATGTAAAGGAAAGGGAGACTAATAATTTTGACGGCATAATAGGTTATGTTCCCGGTGGTAAAACAAATGATAAAGGCTATGTAACCGGAATGGTAAACATAAGTCTGAGAAATATGTTTGGTACCGGAAGAGCATCTGCTTTCAAATGGCAAAGGATTGACCGATACTCTCAGGAACTTGAATTGAAATATCTTGAGCCCTGGTTGTTTGGCTTTCCGTTTAACCTTAACGCATCTTTTAACCAGCTTAAGCAGGATACTTCTTACGTGCAAAGGAAGTTCGAAGGCTGGCTTGAATTTCTTGCCACGGAAAATATTTCTGCGGCAGTTACATTTGCCACAGAAGCAGTTATTCCTACTATCTCTGATTATTCAATTTTTACAGTTTATAATTCCTCCTTAATCTCAACCGGATTTAATATTAAGATTGATACCCGCGATGATGTTTATTACCCAACGGAAGGAATCTATTTCTTAAACACATACACTTTTACAAGGAAAAGCATTAATGGACCTGCAGATTATATTACAGAAAACACGCAACTAAAAACCAATCTCCAGAGATTCGCAATTGATTTCCTTACTTATTTTAATGTAATAAACAACCAGGTTGTTTCAGTCGGGCTGCATGGAAAGGAATTGAGAAGTTCACTTATTGAAATTAGCGATCTGTATAAATTTGGCGGCACTAACACTCTGCGCGGTTTCAGGGAAAACCAGTTCCTTGCAAACCGTTTGTTATGGTCAAATCTTGAATACAGATTTTTACTTGGTAAAAGAACATACACGTTCCTGTTTTTTGATTCGGGTTATTATTTGCGGAATGCAGATGAAGCTAATAGTATTTTAAGAACCTCTGAAGTAAAACTAAGTTACGGCGGAGGCATAAGCCTGGAAACAGGACTTGGAATTCTCTCAGTAAGTTATGCTCTTGCAAAAGGTGATACCTTCAACGAAGGTAAAATTCACTTTGGAATAATAAATGAATTCTGACAGACAAGTTCTCACTCTTATAGAATTATAAACGGGTAACAATGATTGTTAAAAAATTGTATCTGTTAAAAAAACTATAAGAAAGTCAGGCACATTAAAAGAAATTCGTTAAAAAATTATCCGTAGTGAAGTGTTTAACAGAAAAAGCTGTTTGACCCCGATTTAATCGGGGGAGTTCTTTTTCTGTAACGGAACGAAGGATAATTTTAGAATTTATTTTTTAGTGCATGCTTCTTTTCGTACTTTTCTTACGCTAAGAAAAGTACCTTGATTAATTTATTAATTATTCGAGATCAAAGGAAGAGAGGTATTGATTTTAAAAACGAAAACAATCTATCCGATATAGATTAATTCACTTTTGGAATCTATTATTCACTTATAATCTTTTTGGGGATATAAGTGATGGATGAATTTAAATAATTTCTTTCATTATATAAAAATTGATATTTACCGACTTGTTTTCACTCTTATAGAATTATAAACAGGCAACAATGATTGTTAAAAAAACAATTGCAGTAATTAAAATCAGCCGGCCACTTAATTTTCTGATCGTGGTTTTATCCGTTTATGTTTCCTGTGTAATTTGCTCCTCCGGTAAATTTGAAATGCTTGCTGCAATCTGTGCTTCATTAGGCTTTGGACTGATTGCTTCTGCCGGCTACATCGTTAATGATATAATTGATGTAAAGATTGATAAAATTAACAGGCCGGGGCGAATCCTGCCTAAAGGTGAACTTACAATAAACCAGGCATGGCTGCTTTATTTTTTATTTAATGCAACGGGAATTTTGTTGGTTGTTAATCTGAATATTCTTGTTCTATTAATTACCGCATTCACAATTATTGTTGCATTCCTCTATTCATGGAAACTTAAGAACCTGCCTTTAGTGGGTAACATAATTGTAAGTTTGATGACGGCGCTTGCATTTATTTACGGAGGTGTTGTGGTTGATAACATTACGACCGCACTTATACCTGCCGGTTTTGCATTCTTAATTAACCTGGTACGAGAGATAGTTAAGGATATTGAAGATATAGAAGGTGACAAAGTAAATAACATCAAAACATTTCCATTGAAATACGGTGTGACTGCTTCAGTAAAATTAGCAATTGCTGTAGTAGTTTTTTTGATCCTTTTTACATTGGTACCTTTCATCTGGAAAATTTATAAGATAGAATATTTCATCGTTGTAATGCTCACTGTTAATGTACTGCTTGTTTATTTTATTAAATCTATTTCATCAAACACTAAGAAAGAAAATTTGTCTGCATTGAGCAGGATCTTAAAACTGAACATGATTTTCGGACTCATTGCTATTTATCTTGGAATAAAATGAATTCACTTGAACTAAAATCTTTTGATAAGAAATTTTTTCTTGATGGAGTTAAGATTCTTGCCGGGACTGATGAAGCCGGCAGAGGACCTTTAGCAGGGCCGGTAGCTGCCGCCGCAGTAATATTTAGTAAGGATGTTTTCATTAATGGTGTGAATGATTCGAAAAAGTTGAGCGAACGAAACAGGGAAGAATTGTATGAGGAAATTAAATCAAAAGCATTGTGCTGGAAATGTACTTTAATTGGCCATGAAAAAATTGATGAGATAAATATTCTGCAGGCATCATTAAGCGGAATGAAAAAATCTGTGTTAAAATTAAATCCTGTACCCGACCTTGTTCTTGTTGATGGACCAAAAATATTTTATTCCAGAATAAAAGCTATTCCCATAATTGAAGGTGACGCAAAATCTTTCTGCATTGCCGCAGCATCAATTATTGCTAAAGTAACAAGAGATAGAATAATGCTTAACCTTGCAGAAAAGCACCCGGAATATTTATGGGAAAAGAATAAAGGTTACGCCACTAAAGAACATATAGTGGCATTGAAAAAATACGGACCGACTCCATTCCACAGGAAAACATTTTTAGGTAAAATTTTAGGCGGACAAAATGAATTTGAGTTCAAGTAATACCGGCCATGAAGGTGAAGAACTTGCTGCTCAGTTTCTTATTGATAACGGATTAAAAATCATTAAAAGGAATTTCCGTTTTGGAAAAGTTGGCGAGCTTGATATTGTGGCAAAGGATGGAGAGACATTGGTATTTGTTGAAGTTAAATACAGAAAAAGTCTTGAATATGGTGAACCAGAAACGGGTTTAACTGCAAATAAAAAAAGACAGTTGAAGAAAATTGCCGAAGCTTACATGTACATTAACGAGATTAACGATACGGAATGCCGGTTTGATGTTGTGGCAATACTTGAATTGCAGAAGGGGAATCCTGAAATAAGGTATTATAAAAATGCTTTCTGATAAACTATCGGTGTTTCATCTGTCATTCCCACTAAAGCCAGCCTGCGCGAGGTGTTTCATAACTTAATCATTATGCATCCCGAGCGAAGTCGAGGGATGATTTTAATTTGTTTTCGTGGTTTCCCACCTGCCTGCAGCTGGCAGGCTTTCGTAGGAATGACAGGTTACATACAGATTATTTTTCAAATGTCTCCATTAGTCAAATTTCTTCCGTAAAATTTTATGTTATTTCCGATTTTACTATCTTTGAAATGGTTGTAAGCTGAATTCAAATAAATTATACTGCAATAAATATCTTAATGGCTAAAATAATTACTCAACAAAGATTAACTGAATTTTTTGAAACTATCGGTGGACTCTCATCCTTTACGGCAGAGTTCTTTAGAAATGTTTTTAAACCGCCGTACGATATTGGCGAGATTAAAAAACATATGGATGAACTTGGCGTTAAGACACTTCCTATTGTCAGCATAACCGGATTGATAATCGGCCTTGTGCTTACAATGCAAAGCCAGCCGGTTATGATACGTTTTGGTGCGGAAGCATTTTTGCCGGGAATGGTAGCGCTTTCCGTGGTTAGAGAATTAGGTCCGGTCTTAACGGCGTTAATCTTTGCAGGTAGAGTCAGTTCAGGAATTGGCGCTGAAATAGGGTCTATGCGAGTTACTGAACAGATTGACGCAATGGAGGTTTCTGCAATCAACCCATTTAAATTTCTTATTGTAACAAGAGTTATTGCCTGCACTTTAATTTTACCTATTTTGACTGTGTATGTGGTCTTCATTGCAATTATCGGCGGGTATATTGCGTTGATTATAAGTAACAACATGAGTTTTATTTATTATGTGGATTCGGTTCTTGATTCTATTCAGTTTGGTGATGTTATACCGGGAATTGCTAAAACTTTTGTCTTTGGTTTTGTTGTTGGAATAGTAGGTTCGTATAAAGGTTACACTGCAGCAAGAGGTACTGAAGGTGTCGGTAAAGCCTCAACAACTTCTGTTGTGGTTTCTTCTCTTATAATTCTTTTATTTGATACAGTACTTGTAAAAATTACGTTGTGGTTATGGCCGACCTGATGATTAAAATAAAAAATCTTACAAAAGCATTCGAAGACTATATTGTTCTGGATGATATTTCCTTTAACGTGGAAACAGGAGAGAACCTCGTCGTCTTTGGCAGAAGCGGTACGGGTAAAAGTGTTTTATTGAAATGTATGATTGGACTGATGAAACCTGACGGCGGTGAAATCTATATAAACGATGAGAATGTTTTATTGCTTGATATAAAAAAAATGAACGAGATGAGAAAGCATATTGGATTCTTATTCCAAAGCGGCGCTTTGTATGATTCGATGACTGTTGCCGAGAATCTTGCTTTCCCTTTAATCAGGAATTTTGATTATACGTCTAAAGAAGTAGAAGATAAAGTTCATAATGTTCTGGATATGGTTGGACTTGAAGAAGCAATTGATAAAATGCCGTCCGAACTTTCCGGTGGAATGAGGAAAAGAATTGCTCTGGCAAGATCAATTATTACGGAACCAAAACTAATGCTTTATGATGAACCGACAACGGGATTGGATCCTTTAACAACAAAAGAAATAAGTGAGCTTATAATTAATCTTCAGAAGAAACTGAATATGACATCTATAATTGTAACGCATGATCTTATCTGCGCAAACATAATTGCAGACAGAGCAATCTTTCTTAGAGATGCAAAGATAAAGTATGAAGGTACTATTCCTGAACTTATTAACAGTAATGACATTTTCCTGAAAAACTTTTTTAGTACAGAAGCGATAATTTCGTAAAAGGAGTTTTTAATGTTAAAGAATTTGAGCGGCGCAAGATTAGGATTATTTGTTTTTATCGGAACTATACTGCTTATACTTGCAATATTTTTAGTTGGGAATAAGGAATCTTTATTTACACCAACGTTTACGGCAAGAGCAAATTTTCCAACAGTAGAAGGACTTAGAATTGGCGCATCTGTAAGATTAAGCGGTATTGATGTTGGAAGCGTAAGCGATATTGAGATTGCAAAGGATACTGCCGGCAGCGTTATTGTAACTATGCGCATTGATTCCGATGTAAGAAATTTTATTAAAATTGATTCTAAAGCTTCAATTGAAACCGAAGGATTAGTAGGAAATAAAATTGTCATTCTAACTGCAGGAAGTTCTTCGGCAAAAACCATTAATGATGGCGGGTTTATAAAATCCAAAACTCCGGTTAACCTTGGACAGATAATTGAGGAAAGCCAGGGGACTTTGAATTATGTGAAAGATATAACTAAAAACTTCTCTGAGATTGTTAAGAAAATTAATGACGGCAACGGTACTATCGGTAAGCTGATTAATGATGATGAACTATATGCTTCCACAACAAGTTTAACTTTATCGGCAGATAAAAGCCTTAATTCTATTACAGGAAGATTAAATGAAATAAGTGATGTGATAGTTGACGTAACAAGTGAATTTCAGAATATTGTAACAGGTATTGATACTGTTGTTGGTCATGTTGATGATATACTTCTTGAAGTTAAACAGGGTAAAGGTGTGCTGGGGTCTCTGCTTGCAGAAAAAAGTACATATAACGATTCCATAAAAGTGATAATGAGAAATCTTGTTGATATGACGGATGGAATTAAATCCGGAGCAACAAAATTTGCAGAGAACATGGAAGCGCTTAAACATAACTGGATGTTTAAAAGTTATTTTGAAGAACGCGGCTACTGGGACGTTTCCGAATTTGAAAAAAGTATTGACAGTAAACTGCTTGAGTTGAAAGACAGGACAAAACAACTTGATGAAAAGATAAAACAACTGCAGGAACTTGAAAGGAATACCAAAAGCAATTAATTTCTTAGCTGCTCTTCAGTCTAAGTTTCACCCGATTAATCCATTTATTCCGGATCTATTTTTCTATGGCAAAAAATCTTTCTACATATTCAAAAGATAAAATTATTGTTAAAGGTGCAAGAGAGCATAACCTTAAAAATCTTGATATTGAAATACCAAGAAATAAACTTGTTGTCTTTACGGGTGTAAGCGGAAGCGGCAAATCTTCTCTTGTGTTTGATACTATTTATGCGGAAGGTCAGCGTCGTTATGTTGAAAGTCTTTCCTCGTATGCACGCCAGTTCCTTGAAAGAATTAATAAACCGGATGTTGATTTCATTTTCGGTATCTGCCCTGCAGTTGCAATTGAACAGAAAACAGGTTCAAGAAATACACGTTCTACAGTCGGTACCACTACAGAGATTTATGATTACCTTCGGCTTCTTTATGCGCGGATTGGGAAAACTATTTGTATCAATTGCGGTAAGGTTGTAAGAAAAGATACGGTTGGAACAGTTTCCGAATGGCTTGAAGAACAAACTGATGATGGAAAATTTTATCTCGGTTTTCCAATTCACCCGCACGAAGGAAGAAATGTAAAAGAGGAAATTGATATTATTAAGAAGCGCGGGTTTGTCCGACTGTTTGTTAATAATCAGCTTTTAGATCTATCTGAAGATTATAAAACGCCTAAAAAGAAAGAGAACATCTTTGTTGTAATTGACAGGTTTAAAATCAAGAAAGGAAAAATGCGGGAGACTCTTTCCGAATCAATTGAAACTGCATTTAAAGAAGGCGAAGGTAGAATAAGTATAATTAACGCAGAGACAAACGAAGTAAAAAGTTTTAACCGTTTTTTTGAATGCTGCGGAATTCGTTATGAAGAACCGGAACCAAGATTTTTCTCATTCAACAACCCGTTTGGTGCATGCCCGGTCTGCCAGGGCTTCGGAAGAACAATTGGTATTGATCTTAATCTTGTTGTACCGAATCCGAATCTTTCTTTGCTTGAAGGAGCAATTGCCCCATGGCGAACAGTTAAGTACAGTAAACATTTACGTGAATTAGTTAAAACGGCTAAAGACCATGATATCCCAATCAATGTTCCTTTTAAAGAATTGAATGATGAACAGGTATCCAAACTAAGAAGAGGTTACCCGGGATTTATCGGGATCGATCCGTTCTTTGAAGAGCTTGAATCGAAAACTTACAAGCTGCACATCAGAGTTTTATTAAGCCGTTACCGAGGATATACAACTTGTAACGCCTGTAAAGGCAGCCGCTTAAGAAGAGAGACTTTCCAGGTTAAAGTTGAAGATAAAGCAATTCAGGATATTGTAATTCTTTCAATTGAAAAAGCTCTTGCATTTTTTAAGAATGTTAAGTTATCTGAATATGATAAAGCTGTTGGAGAAAGACTGCTGCTTGAAATAACTAAACGGCTAACATTTTTAAATGATGTTGGTCTTGGCTATTTAACATTGGACAGGTTAAGCAGTACACTTTCCGGTGGAGAAACGCAAAGAATAAATTTAGCAACAGCTTTAGGCTCTTCACTCATCGGAACGTTATATGTGCTTGATGAACCAAGCATTGGTTTACATCCAAGGGATAATACAAGACTGATAAAAATTCTTAAATCATTGCGGAATATCGGCAACACGGTTCTTGTAGTGGAACATGATCCGGAGATGATGAGAGAAGCTGATATACTTGTAGATATGGGTCCAAGAGCGGGGCGGTTTGGCGGTGATATAATTGCAATGGGAAGTTATGATGAAGTGATGCAAAATGAAAATTCACTTACGGCAAAATATTTAAGCGGTGCAATTAAAATAAAAGTGCCTGAAGAAAGAAATACTTCATCAACACATAACATTACAATAAAAGGAGCTCGGGAAAATAATCTTAAAAATATTGATGTCGAAATTCCATTGAACAAGTTTGTTGTTATTACCGGTGTAAGCGGCTCCGGTAAGAGCACTTTAATTCATGATGTTTTATACGGTGGCTCATTAAAATATATGGGCGGAAACCCGCCAAAGATAGGCCGCTTCGATGAAATATCTGGTTTGCATAAAGTTGATGCAATTGAAATTGTCGATCAATCTCCGATTGGAAAATCACCGAGATCAAATCCCATAAGTTATGTTAAAGCTTTTGAACACATCCGTGAATTATTTGCGTCAACACATCTTGCAAAAACGCGCGGATATAAACCCGGTTATTTTTCTTTTAACGTTCCGGGCGGAAGATGCGAAACCTGCCAGGGTGAAGGATTTGTTAAAGTTGAAATGCAGTTTCTTGCGGATCTTTATCTTGAATGTGAAGATTGTAAAGGTACAAGATTCAAAAAGGAAATAAGGGAAATTACATTTAAGGGAAGAAACCTTGTTGATGTTCTTGAAATGTCAGTTGATGAGGCAATTGAATATTTTAACGGGCAAAATAAAATTGTGAATTACCTGCAGGTACTTTCAGATGTTGGTCTTGGATACATTAAACTTGGTCAGCCATCCAATACGCTTTCAGGCGGAGAAGCACAAAGAGTTAAACTTGCAGCGCATCTTTCCACTCAGAAACTTAGCCAGCATACTCTTTTCATTTTTGATGAGCCGACTACCGGTTTACATTTTGACGATATAAATAAACTTCTGAATTGTTTTTACATGCTGTTAAAGAACAATAACTCGGTTGTAATAATTGAGCACAATCTTGAAATAATTAAATGCGCGGATTATATAATTGACTTGGGTCCCGAAGCCGGTGATGAAGGCGGTTATATTGTTGCTACCGGCACGCCTGAAGAAATTATCCGGAACAAAAAATCTTACACCGGGCAATTCCTTAAAGACTACTTAAAATAAAAATCAAAATATTTTCAGCCTAGTAAGTTGTTGCCGGGCTGCGGTCATTCTCCTTTCTTAACATCTCATCATAACCAAATTCCGACATAGATGAATCAAATATTAATATTCCTATAGTAAAACTCACCCCAACTTGCTGACGCAAGTTTTCCCCTCTCTTGCCAAGAGAGGGGATATTTGTTGTTCTATTTCAGAGGGGTGAGTTAATAAACTATCTCTTTATTTTTTATCCTTTAGGTTTTTTCTGTATTCATTTTTTATTCTTTAGACAGTCCCTTTTTTATTCTCTATGTCGGAATTAAGAATCATAACGTCAATTATCAATCAAATATTTTGTAGGAGGAATTCCTACAAGCATTTCGGAAATTGGACTATACTCCAGTTTTAAAATCTGCTTTAGATTTCACTCACAAATTAGTTCACTTTGAATAACAAATAAATAAACAAAAATGAACAACCAAACTAAAGAGGGAAGCTATGAGCGACAACGATAAAAAAAGACTTAGTATGTACGAGAATGTTATTTCTTTTCTTCAGGAGAACAGAGATATAATTTCTCTTAACCGTTCTTTCTATTATTCTTTATCCAAGTTAAGAAAAATGGTGGATGAAATTAAAATTCGTGATAAAGAACTTTCGTCAGATACCCTTGAAAAAACAGTAAAAACCTATAATGCAAAAGACGAGCTTATCTTATCACTGGTTTCTATCACTGCCGCATTATATAACTTTGCACGTGAAAGAAATGATATTACATTAAAAGAGAAAACCAGGATATCCCAAAGCTTTTTCGTCAGGTTAAGAGACGTAGAACTTATTAACAGGGCAAGCGGAATTTACCAGATAGCAAGCTTAAACTTTAATGCTTTGCAAAAGTACAAAGTAACCAAAGAATTAATGCATGATCTGAAAGCAAAGCTTGACAGGTTTTCATCTGCTTTGGATACGAAGGTGAATTCATTTATAACCGGTGATGCTGCTGTTGCATTGAGTAATTCATTTAACGAAGCTGAAAGTATAATAAACAACCAGCTCGATAAACTTGTTGAACAGTTCGATAGTGTTTTTCCGGAATTTTATGATGACTACTTAATGATAAGATCGATGGAAAATATTGAAGAAGGCGAAGAAGAAGAAATGGAAATGGAGAATTATGAACAGTAATTCCCGGGAAAATATTTCTTATCCTAAAGTAAAAGAATTGGTGGGGAACGGGAAACCATTCTCCATCAGTTCAAATATTAGTTGAATTAGAAATCAAACATTACTTCTGCAGGTTAACACTGTTATCTTTTAGAAACATTTGAAAAATAATTTGTATGTCACCTGTCATTCCCACGAAAGTGGGAATCCATAAAAATTTCTATAGATTCCCGTTTACACGGGAATGACATTCTGAATTTTTCAGAAGTCTCTTATAAGTGAATAAGGATTTCAGATTAACAGATAGCTGTAATAATGTTATCCTTTAAAACATCATTGCCCAAAGGATGTAATCCATAATTAATATTAATGCAGATGAGATTACAAAAGATCTGATTGTTGATAAACCAACACCCTCGGCTCCGCCTTCCGTCTTAAAACCAATATGACAGCCTAATAGAGAAGTTACTCCGCCGAAGAAAATTGCTTTAACAAGTCCGAATAACATATCCCCGAAAACAAAAGAACTTTTTACCGACAGGAAAAATACTGTGTATGATACATCAAGAAAAAGATCCGCGATTATGTATGCTCCCAGCACTGCAATTATGTCTGCAAATATTACAAGTATTGGCATCATAATTATTGCTGCAATAAACCGTGGCATTGCAAGGTATCTTACAGGACTAATAGCCATTGTTTCAAGAGCATCAATCTGTTCTGTCACTTTCATTGAGCCAAGTTCTGCGGCAATAGAAGCGCCGACTCTTCCTGCAATTACAATGGCTGTAAGTACAGGACCAAGTTCTGTAATAATAGCTCTGCTTGCTGCCGTTCCGATAAAAGATAAAGGTGCAAGTCCTTTTAACTGATATGCTGCCTGCCAGGAAGATACAGCCCCGGTAAATGTTGCAATAATTAATACTAGTGGAATTGAGTTTACTCCGATATGTTCCATCTGGTATAATACAAGGCTGCGGCTTTTAATTATTGATGGAATATATTTTATTATCCCACCTAAAAGCTTAAATATCTGTCCAAGCTCTTCAAGGAAGTTTAAAGTCTTCCTTCCTACTATCTCAAAGAAGTGCATCATATTTATTTTATTTTTTCCTCACGTAGAAATTTATAGAAAATGATTCTTAAACAAAAACTAAAACTGAAAACGATTAGATTAAAAAAATAAGAGCTTACTTTTTCGGTTCTACTTAATCATGCTTGCTGAGTGACCCTAATTTTAATGACCTATCCAGGTAACTGGTATATAAGATTATTGACAATTAAAATTTAAACGGAGGAAAATTTTTATCTTAAAATTTCTTGACATTATTATTTCCTTTTAGTGATATTGTAGTCGGATTTAAAGGTAGAAGGAAAACCAAAAGTTTTAACATTGTAAGTTCATTTATTTAATAGATGCTCTGAATTTTCTGTTATCTATAATTTTTTTGCGGGAGGAACTACTTATGACTGACATTCATTCCAATAATTTTCTTATCCTAATCCTATAGCGGTGTTTATATTTATAAGATGAAGTTCAAAGCTACAGGCGATAACAAAACGGTAATTAAATCATCAAAATTAGTTTTAGCAAAATAAAAAAAAGGAAGCGGGAATAAATAACATTCCCGCTTCCGGAATATTCAGGGAATAAATGAAAGTGAAATATTTACGAATTACTTATGTATCTATTTTTTGTATAATGCTTGTTACAAGAATTAATTATGCACAAACATGGAATATAGTTACACCTGTTTCTCCAACTTCAGATATATTTAGAGGTCAACAAGCTGATATAGCATTTGTAAATAAAAATGTTGGCTGGCTTTTCACAACTAATCAATATATAAGGCCATATGGGGATTGTTACAATAAACTGTACAGAACAACAGATGGCGGAATGAACTGGGAAATAATTATTTCAGATACAGGCTATTTCGATATTTACAGAATGTTTCCGAGAAACTCTGATAACCTGACTATGTTTTATAATGGTAATGATGTTTTAATTACAAATGATGGCGGAGTAAGCTGGGATACATCAGAAATAAATGATAATCAAAGTACTATTTGGCAGTTAAGTTTTTTAAGTGATAATAAGGCAATTGCATTTAACAATTACAGGTGGTTCACATCGGATGGTGGTTATAGCTGGAAAAGAAATGACGATACTCTGACAACCTTTTTTAGTCCCACTGATTCATACTTTATTAATGATAGTTTAGGATGGATTGTAAGTGATATAAATCTTCTTACAGATGTTGGTTATATCGCAGCTACCACTAACGGAGGCAAAACATGGGAGTTTCAAAGATCTATTACAAATCTTTTGTATGGAGTAGAATTCCTTGATTCCTTAAAAGGATTTGCAGTTGGATACCCGTTATTTTTTGATGAAGGAGCACTATATTATACAAATGACGGAGGTAAAAACTGGGGCAGAAAAAGTTATGATACATTTGGAAAGTTTTATGATATAGGATTTATAGACAGTCTGAATGGCTGGATAACAGGTGTGGGAAAGATAATGAGAACAACAGACGGAGGAGAAAACTGGGAGATAGAAGCGGAAGGCTTTGAATCTGATCTTAAGAAGTTAATAATATTAAAGGAAGATAAAGTTGCCTATGTATTCGGAGATGACTGGAATGGCGAAACATATACATTTCTGAAAGCAGATTTAAGTGATCTTACGGATGTAAATGAAGATAACAATAACAGAATAGATAAGTTTGAATTAATTGGTAATTATCCCAACCCATTTAATCCCAGTACAACAATAAAATTTACAATTCCAGCCTCCCTAAATCCCTCCCAAGGAGGGACTTTAATAACATTAAAGGTATATGATATATTAGGCAGAGAAATTAAAACACTGGTTGATGAAAATAAAACTGCAGGTGAATACTCTGTAACCTGGGATGGAAAAGATAAAACAGGGAACGAAGTTTCTTCAGGAATATATTTCTATAACATCAGGTTTGGAGAGAAATCAATTTCAAAGAAGATGGTTTTAATGAGATGATATTAACCCTTCCTCTCCTCCCCTTTAACTAAAGGGGAGGCGGGGTGGGGTTCATAAAAATAAATCAATAACAAACCACTCTAACTTTCCTCCTCATCTTACAAGGATAATACATTGATAGAAAAGAAATGAACAGAGAACCACATCCGTCCCTGCAAGGGTCTAACATAACATATTTGATGCCTCCGGCATAAGGTAACTCCTGACTGGACATAAATTCGCCTCTGCAGGCTATTGCAGCTAAATATATTTTATCGTGGTGAGTCCCGCAAACGGGAAACCACGAAAACAAATTAAAATCATCCCTCTCCGCCACGGCGGATTCGCTCGGGATGCTTAATTATCAAGTTATGCAACAGCCTGCTCTGGCGAACTGATTGATTATTTAATAAACTGCGCCAACAATTCTTTCCACTTCATTTTAAATTTTGCCTTTTTTTTCTTACTATTTGTTTGAGTTTATTAAAAAAAATTAACGGTGTTTGTATGGATAAAATTAATTATCAGTTAGAAGATACTCAGGAAGCTATTCAATTACCTGAGAAACTTGAATTCGGAAAAATTTTTACCGACCATCTTTTTGAAATGGATTACAATGAAACCGATGGATGGCATAACCCTACAATTAAGAATTATGAAAAACTTGTTCTTGATCCTGCAACAATGGTTTTCCATTATGGCCAGGCAGTATTTGACGGACTGAAAGCTTATAAAACTGCAGACGGAAGGATTGCACTTTTCAGACCTGAAAAACATATTGCCCGTATGAACAATTCATCAAAGATTATGTGCATTCCAACAGTTGATGAAACTTTTATTCTTGAAGCATTAAAAGAATTAATCCGGATAGATAAGGATTGGATTCCTGAAGGAAAAGGAAAGTCACTTTATATCCGTCCGTTTATTTACGGCAGTGATCCTTTTCTTGGTGTTAAACCATCAAGAACTTATAAACTGATAATTATACTTTCTCCGGTAGGAGCTTATTATGCTGAAGGATTCAAACCTGTAAAAATACTTGTACAGGACGAGCACGTACGCGCAGTAAGAAAAGGTCTTGGTGAAGCAAAGACGCCTGCAAATTATGCCGCAAGTTTATTAGCAGGACATAAAGCATCATTAAAAGGTTTCTCGCAGGTACTCTGGCTTGATGCCGTAGAATTAAAATATATCGATGAAGTTGGTGCGATGAATATTTTTATTGCTAAGAAAGATGAAATCGTTACTCCTAAATTAACCGGTGCAATTTTGCCGGGCATTACCCGCTTAACTGTTATTGAATTGTTAAAATCATGGGGAATGAAAGTGACCGAACGTTTGATTAGCATTGATGAAGTTATTGAAGAATATGATAAAGGAAATATTGAGTGTGTTTTTGGAACAGGAACGGCAGCGGTTATTTCCTCTGTTGGTTCATTAACATTTAAGGATAAGGTTCTGAATTTTAATAATGGTGAAGCCAATCCTCTGGAGTTAAAATTGTTCGATGAAATTACTTCTGTTCAGTATGGCTTAAAACCCGATACACATAATTGGTTAACTTACATTTAAAAGAGATTGGCTTTAATGAATAATAAAAAATTAAAATCAGCCGCAAGACTGTTTGTTGCATTACTCTTTCTGTCACCAGTAATTTTTCCGCAAGGGAAGGAAATTCCTAAAAATATTATTCTTATGATTGGTGACGGGATGGGTTTAAATTTGATAACCTCTTCTGCTATAATCAACGAGGATTGCCCATTCAAAAAATTCCGCTCAATTGGTTTAGCTGTAACTTGCTCTGCAGATAAGTTAATTACAGATTCTGCTGCCGGTGCAACAGCAATTTCTACAGGTCACCGGACAAATAATAAACTTGTTGGGGTCGATCCTGAAAAAAAGAATCTTCAGAATATTTTTGAACTTGCAGAAAGTAAAGGTCTTGCAACAGGTGTTGTAGTTACAAGTTCTGTTACAAATGCTACTCCTGCCGGATTCATTTCGCATGTAAATGACAGGTACAAAGAATTTGATATTGCAGCTCAGTTAACTGAATGTGGAATTGATGTTGCTATTGGAGGCGGACAGAAATATTTTCTTCCTAAACCGGATGGAGAAAGACCTGATAGTATCAATTTGATTAACAAACTTAAAGACTCCGGCTATGCAGTAACTTTTTCTTTTGATCAGCTTAAAAATCAGGACGATACTAAAATAGTTGCATTGCTTGAAAAAGATGGACTTAAACCGGCTAAGGAAAGAAATTATTCTTTATCTGAACTTGTAAATATTGCCTTAATAAATCTTAGCAAGGAAGAAAATGGTTTTGTACTTATGATTGAAGGCTCCCAGATTGATTGGTTTGCAGGCGCTAAAGAATTGAATGGAACAGTAAACGAGATGAATGATTTTGAAGGTGCCGTTAAAACAGCTATGGATTTTACGGTTCAGGATAAAAATACATTATTAATTGTTACAGCCGATCATGAAACCGGAGGCATCTCAATTACTGGTGGTGATGTAAAAGTACCAAGTCCTAAAATGGAATTTCTTACTGGTTCTCATACTGCCAATGCTGTTGGTGTTTTTGCATACGGACCAGGTGAAGATTTGTTCAGAGGATTTTACAATAACTCTGAAACCGGGCAGAAATTGTTATCACTAATCAACCACCGTACAGAAAACCTTTCACATTAGATATATACGTTTTACTTATTGGAAGTAAATATTAAAAATGTATTGCTTATTTTATATATGTTACTCCCATTATTTACATTGACAGAACTTTTGTGAAATAATTGGAAAATAACTAATCCGAGAAGATTTTAGTGTCTAATAAAGAAGTTATAAAAATCTTATATGAACACTTAGACTCTGTATTTAAATCTGGGGAATCATTCTATTATTTTTTTAATAAACTTACTCCAGATATTATCTTATCAGGTACTTTTAAAAATATTTATGAATTAAGGGAAAGCGAAGAAAAATTTGAGTTGATATATAATAGTTATTTATCTATTCAATTTAGTATCGAAAGTTATAACACTAATATAATAAATGCGGAATGCAGGCCTTATTGGCAATATAAGATTATAGATCACTCTAAAAAGTTGCTACCGTGGATGCAAGAATTTAATGAAAAAGTTTTTTTATATAATGATGTTTTCTGGGATAAATTTTATCCTCCAAATAAACCTGGTTGTAATTCTTATGTAAAGCCATTAACAAAAAATGAATTTGAACAGAATAGTCTTGTTCTGTGTAATGGTAATGACTTTTTAAAATATAAAGTAAAATGGGATTTTAATCCTGTCAAAGTGAACTGGAAAAGTTACTTTACTAAATTCCTACAAAGACAAATATTGTCATCTAGATAGATTAAAAAAGGATAATTTAGGGGTGATTATAAAATTGCCATCCAAGTATCACTAAATGAAAGAAAAAAAAATATATTGAATACATTAACACAATTTTAATTTTGAAATAAACTTAAGTTGAAATTATTTTAATGTCCATTTAAACTTATCTTTTTCAAAATAAAATTTCTTTATTGCTTCCAAATTCGCAATGTTAACATCATTTTGGGGTTTTTCATCTTTTTTGTAAATATGTAAGCAGACACATTTTAAAATTTTTAAAGGAATAATAAAAAAAATTTTTAACCACTATTGACTTTGTGTCCATTTGTTCACTATGTTTGAGTAGTGAACAATTGAGTACTAATATGAAAAACGGATTAACAGAACGCCAGGAAGAAATTCTCAACTTTCTTCAAAACTACATCAATGTTAAAGGTTACGCTCCATCTTTACGTGAGATTGGAAAACATTTTAATATAGTTTCTACTTTTGGTGTAAAGCGGCATCTGGATGCATTGACTAAAAAGGGCTACATAAATTCCGATTATAATATTAGCCGTTCTGTTACTGTTATTGATTTAAACCGTCCAAAGCAGAAAACGGAGATTGATGCAGCACTTAACAATGAAGTTCCGATTATTGGTCGAGTAGCTGCCGGTCAGCCGATATTATCCTTTGAAAATATTGACGGCTATTTAACAGTGGATCAGCGGATCAAGAAAAATTTTATAGATTGCTTTGCGTTAAAAGTTAAGGGTGATAGTATGATTAACGCAGGCATTTATGAAGATGATATTGTAATTGTTGCTCCAAATAAAAACGTATTGAATGGCGAAATTATAATTGCTTTAATTGGTGACGAAGCAACAGTTAAGAGGTTTGAAGTTAATGGAGATAAGACTTTTCTTATTCCCGAAAATAACATTTATCAGCCAATTGATGTTACATATAGAGAGGACTTCTCGGTTGTAGGTAAAGTTGTTGGCGTAATCAGATGGTACAATTAGGAGATACAAATTATGAAATCGGAAATATTCTATCAGGCAATTCAGAAAAGAAATAAGGTAAGATTTCTTTATGGATTAGAAGAAATTGTGCTGGAACCTTATTATCTGTCGTATGACAAATCCGGCAACAAAGTAATTTATGGCAAACCGGACTATTCTAAGCATATAAGAAAATATGAATATAAGAAGATTGCTAATATTAAAATCCTGAACAAATACAGATTTTCTCCAATTATTCCAATTATTCCCTGGGTTAATTAAGAAAAGGAGTTGATATGCCGTTGTTAAATGGAAGAGAAACAGTAGACCAATTGATAGACCATTTCTGGCAGAATGGTTATATGACCTTAAGAAGAAAATTCGGGACTTACCTTGAAGAGCCAACTCCTATCGGAAAATATAATGTTGATGCTGTAGGTCGTTTCAAAAAGAAATATGCACTTGGAGTTGTGATTACCGAAGAAGAATTAAAGGATGAAAGAATTACTGCCAAATTAGAATTTTTAGCCACACGCCAGACAAAATATTCAAACAAGAATGTTACTCTGTTTATCGGCGTTTTTCCTGAGAATTATTCCAAAATCAAATCAATTACGGAAAGTCTTAGCATGGAAGCCTATAAGAATATTAAGATTGTTGTTTTGAATCCTGGCAATTCGTTTAAGGAAAATTCTTTAAGGGAGGAGAACTTAGCAAAAAGATTCTCCTGATAATACTTCTTCCCTGCCAAATCTGCTTTTATTCAAATAGAAACTATTTTCCAACTTGGTTTGTCCAACACAATACATTCATGTTATTTTGTAAATAAATCATTTTTATTTCAACATTTAGCTTAATGTATTACCTTGACATTTTTTATGGCTTAAAGTATTTTTTGTGGTCAAATTGTAATTAAAGAGAGATAATTGACGAAAGGGAAGAAAGAGAATTCAATAACGGCTGAAGTGCTTAAAAAGAAAGGTGCCATACCGGCTCATATTGCTATTATTATGGATGGCAATGGAAGATGGGCAAAAAAACGTGGCTTACCAAGAGTTGCTGGTCATAAACAAGGTGTAGAAACCGTAAGAGAAATTGTTAAAGCTTGTGTTGAAGTTGGTGTTAGATATTTAACTCTTTATACTTTTTCAACTGAAAACTGGAAGAGGCCTAAAGATGAAGTCTCCACCTTAATGAGATTGATTGTTAAAAGCCTTCATAAAGAAACTAAAGAATTGCACTCAAATAACATTCGTCTTTCTACAATTGGAAATGTTGATTCTTTGCCGGAACTTGTCCAGAAAGAATTAATGGATGCAATTAAATTTACTTCCGGAAATACAAAGATGGTTCTTAACCTTGCATTAAGTTACAGCGGACGCTGGGAAATTATTAACGCTGTAAAGAAAATTGCCGCACAGGTTAAAACCGGTAAATTGCACATAGACAATATTGACGAAGATTTATTTTCCGGTTTCCTTACAACTTCAGGAATTCCTGATCCTGACCTTGTTATACGCAGCGGTGGCGAATTCAGAATAAGTAACTTTTTACTTTGGCAAATTGCTTATTCGGAAGTTTATATAACTGATGTACTCTGGCCGGAATTTTCTAAAGAATATCTGTTTGAGGCTATCTCGGATTTTCAAAACCGGGAGCGAAGATATGGCCTCGTTAGCGAACAAATTTTACAAAAGAATTAAGGTTGATTAATGCTCAAATTATTTCCTTCAGTCATTAAGATTTTTACATTTCTGATTTTTACCTGCTCTCTTTTGTGGTCACAAAATGCAAGAGTACAATACCAGGTTTTAGGTGTTTCTGTAGTCGGAAACAAATCTGCGGATGCTGCCACAATTATTGCAAACAGCGGACTTAAAGTAGGTGATGAAATTGAAGTGCCGGGCGACCAGACTATGAACGCAATAAAACAATTGTGGTCATTGAACATTTTTTCTGATGTTCAGATAGTGATTGATAAAAAACTTGATAACGGTGTTTTCCTTTTAATTAAAGTAACCGAGTTCCCACGTATTGAGAAATATGTTATTGAAGGTGAAGATGACATAAGCACCAAGGATATTGAAGGGAAAGTTAATCTTGTAAGAGGACAAATTTTAAGATCACAGGATCTTTACAATATTAAAACGAAGAAGACAGAATTGATTTGGAA
>QZKB01000110.1 GCA_003599415.1 Ignavibacteriales bacterium
TCTTTTTCAAACGATTCAAAATTTATTTATTACAGGAAAGATGAATTTAAGAAGGGCTTAAAATATTCTTCAATTTATAAACAGGAAATTAGCACGAAAAAGAAAGAAACAATCTTATCGGGCAACAGGGAAGTTTCTCCACCGCTTATAACAAAACAGGGAAATTGTTTTTTTACTCAAAAAGGAAAAGTAAAGTATATAACGCAACAAGGTAAACCGGTGGATAAAAGTAAGCTGGCAAAAGAATCGCCCGTAGTTTTGAATGAAGACGGTAATTTGTATGTGTTCATGAATGGTTCTAAAAGATTAATTAATCCAAGCGGTAAAAACGCTTATATCTGGGCAGAATTATCTCCGAATGAAAAATATATTGTTTATACTGTTGCAGCAGACCAGACTTACATCTGTGATTTAAATGGAAAAATAAAATATAAACTCGGTTATGCAAACGCTCCCAAATGGTCACCGGATGGCAAATGGATTCTGTTTATGGATGATAAGAATAATGGCGATAATTATACCAGTTCCGAATTGTGGGTGGTTTCTATGGACGGAAGTAAAAGAATTCAATTAACAAAAACAGATGATGAAATTGAGCTTTATCCCGAATGGTCTCCTTCAGGGAATAAAATAACATATCATAATCTTGATGGTAATATTTTTATTTTAGCAGTTGGCAGGAAGGACTAAACAAACAGATTTGCTAAGTGCCCGGTATTCCAATTCTTAAAATACCTCTCTAAGCAACCTAATAAGTTTAAACCATTTTTACGATAATAATTTATTTAATGCACCAATAGTAGTTTATGAAAAAATTTCTATCAATCTGGCTGCTGATCATTATAAGCCAGGTAATATTTCCGCAGGATTCATATTATAATGGAATTGATCCGAACAGCAACAGTTTTATAACTGCTCTTCACAATCTGATTTTTCAGCATACGAAAATTTCTTACGATCAGTTTGATGAAACCAACGTAACAAATTTCGCTTCAAGGGATACGACCAACGGTAAGAAAGTTGTAACCTGTGTTTACACTGGTCAGAATTATGTTTATTCACCGCCGTTCACCTGGGTAGAGTTTAGCCGTGAGCACACCTGGTGCCATAGCTGGATGCCGACTTATGATTCAGAAAGCGGTCCCGAGTATTCAGATCAGCATCATATTTTTCCAACGAATCAGAATTTTGCAAACGGCAGAAGAAGTAATTACCCGTTGGGAAATGTTGTAACCGTTTCATACCAATATCTTGAAGGAAAACTTGGTAAAGATATCAACGGCAACACAGTATATGAACCACGAAATGGTCATAAAGGTGATGCAGCAAGAGCGATTCTCTATATGTCGGTTTGTTACGATGGCAGCGGCGGTAGATGGTATTTGCCTTCTTTTCAGGATCAGGAAGTTCTTAAAGAGTGGAGTGAGAGTGATCCACCCGATGCATGGGAAATTGCAAGAAATGATTTCATATATTCATTACAAAAGAACAGGAATCCTTTTGTCGATCATCCTGAGTGGGTTAATCTTATTAACTTTTACACGTTAACTTATCTTGGCAGTACGGTTAATTTAGCTGACGAACCTGAAAATTATTTAACCGACCTTACGCTTGAATCTGTTACCGGTAATTATATTTTATTAAGCTGGAGTGATGCTTTGCCTGCAACACAAATTCCGGCTGGATATTTTATTGTAGCTAATACTTCAAATATTTTCACTGATCCTGTTGATGGAGATGAACTAACCGTTGATTTAAACCCTGAAGATGGAAGCGCTGTTATTAAAGTAGATTATTCAGGCCAGAATTTTTACGGCTTTGCTAATTTGAACTCTTCTACGACTTACTATTTCAGAATATATTCCTTTAACGGAACAGGCTCTCAAATAAATTATAAAACCGATGACTCTGTCCCATCAATAACTGTAACTACCGCACAAGAAGGAAATTCTTCAGTTTTATTATCTCAGGATTGGTCGGATACCAATTTAATAACAGTTGATGATGACTGGTCTATTGTTCAGAATATTATTGGTTACAGGGGAGATAATTTAACATCAACATCCGGAGTTGATCCGCAAACAGTGTTAAGTGATGGCACAAGTACACCTGTTGATGTAAATGCAAATCAGACTGATCCGAAAACATTCATATCCGGCGGTGTAACTGAGTTTGAAATTGAAGACCCTGTAATTGCATTAAATGGATCAGGTACTGCAGATGCTCCATTTCTTCTTATCAATTTAAATACCACAGGTTACACTTCTCTGAATCTTTCATATACTGTAAGAGATATTGACGGCTCAACAGATAATGCAATTCAGCAGGTAGCATTGCAATATCGTTTAGGGACTTCAGGAAATTTTACAAATCTTCCTGAAGCATATATTGCCGACGCTACAGAAGCCGGCACTGATACTTTAGTTACTAAAATAAATGTCTTGTTGCCGGAAGAATTAAATAACCAGGCAATTATTCAACTAAGAATAATTACAACAAACGCCGCGGGTAACGATGAGACAATTGGCATTGATGATATTCTGATAAAAGGTATTACGGAAAATGCGCTTTCGGTTGAACCGGCAAATTATGCATCTTCATTTTCTGCAACTCCTAAGAATAACAGTGCTGTTACAATTTCATGGAATGACGCATTAGAGGGGAGCCAGGCGCCTTCAGGTTATTTATTGCTTGTTAATAATTCAAATTTATTTACAACGCCGGTTGATGGAATTTTTTATCCTGATGATACAGACTTAACAGATGGTTCCGGGATTATTAATATTCCTTATTCAACTTTAAATGAGTTTGAGTTAAGTCCTTTAAGTGAGCACACAGATTATTACTTTAGATTCTATTCGTATAACGGAACAGGTAACTCGATAAATTATAAAACTGATGGACTTGTACCGTCAGCTCAAATCAATATAAACCTTCCGGTGGATCTGATTAGTTTTACCGGGGAAGTTATGACAGGAATTGTAAAATTAATCTGGAAGACCGCAACAGAAACAAATAACCAGGGTTTTTCAATTGAAAGAAAAATCAACTCATCCGGTTCAAACATTGCTTCGCATTGGCAGGAACTTGGGTTTGTAAACGGTTATGGTTCGGTAAGCAATTCTCATTCTTATTCTTTTATTGATAAAACTCTGCCGGGCAATGGAAAATATTTCTACAGGTTAAAACAAATAGACTACAATGGTTCTGTGAATTATTCATACGAGATTCAGGTTGAAATAAATAATAAGATTAGTTTCTCGCTTGAACAGAATTATCCAAATCCTTTTAACCCGGTTACAATTATTAATTGGTCGATACCTGAAGATGGAAAAGTGACACTTAAAATTTTTGACGCAATAGGAAATGAAGTAGCAGTTCTGGCAGATGCAGTATTTCAGGCTGGTATGCACAGTACTCCTGTAAATATAAGTAAGGAACTTTCGAGCGGGATTTATTATTATAAGTTAACTGCCGGTTCATTTACCGCAACAAAAAAAATGATATTGCTGAGATAAAGATTTATGAAATTTTATATCCGGCTGAAATAATTTACACAACATAAAGATGTGATGATATATAGCACTTTTTTTGTTTAAGATTTAGACTATAATTCAACTAAGGAAAACATGTTAGGATTTATTAAAATAAAAGAAAATAGAAAATTAGGTGGAGAAATATTCCACGAGAGACAAAGAGTTAAGAAAATATACTTTTCTGTTCTGGGGGTAATTATGTTTATTGTATTGAATGTTATTCTCTACTACCTTACAAAATTTTAAGTATAACATTTGCATTTTACCGGCATTAGAGCAACATTGTTTGCTTTCAAATTAATCTATATATTTATCTCAAACTGAAATAAAGATATGCACAATAATAACGTATATATAGAAACCTATGGCTGCCAGATGAATGTGGCTGACACCGAAATTGTTTTGGGAATCCTTAAATCCAATGGCTATAATATTGCCGCAGATGCCCACGAAGCCGATGTGGTTTTATTAAACACATGCAGCGTAAGAGAAAATGCCGAGCAAAGAATTTACGGCAGGTTAGGCAGCTTCAAAAATATTAAAGATAAAAAACCCGGGTTGGTAGTCGGTATTCTTGGTTGTATGGCGGAACGATTGAGAAAAGATTTAATAGAAGAAAAGAAAATTGTTGATATGGTTGTCGGACCTGATGAATACCGCCGTTTACCTGAGCTACTTGATATTGCGTTTTCAGGTGAAAAAGGAATTGGTGTAAGACTTTCCCGTACAGAGACATATGATGATATAGTCCCTTATCGTGAAGACGGCTTACAAGCCTGGATTTCCGTTATGCGCGGCTGCGATAAGTTCTGTACTTTTTGTGTTGTTCCTTTTACAAGAGGAAGAGAAAGAAGCCGCTCGCTTCATTCAATAGTTGATGAAATAAAGCAGCTTTCCGAAAGAGGATTTAAAGAAGTTACTTTGTTAGGGCAAAATGTAAATTCCTACACTGATAATAATTTTGATTTTGCAGATTTGCTGGAGGCATGTGCTAAGGTTGATTCTTCAATGCGGATAAGATTTACAACTTCGCATCCGCAGGATTTATCCGATAAACTCCTCTATACCATTGCAGGTTATGATAACATTTGTAATTATATCCATTTGCCTGTTCAATCAGGTTCAAACAGAATTTTAGATTTAATGAACAGGACTTATACAATTGAGCATTATCTTAATCTGATTGATAAAGCAAAAAAAATAATTCCCGGCGTTAGTTTTTCTACCGATATTATTTCTGGTTTTCCTACCGAAACTGAAGAAGATCACAAAGGGACATTGGAAGTAATGAGTAAAGTAAGGTATGACGGAGCATATATGTTTAAATATTCTCCGAGGGAAGGTACTAAAGCTTATAAAATGGAAGATGACGTTCCGGAAGAAGTTAAGGGAAGAAGACTAAGCGAAATAATCGATCTCCAGCAAAAAATATCACTTGAAATAAATAATGAACTGATTGGTACGGAAGAAAAAATTCTGGTTGAAGGTAAAAGTAAAAAATCTGATGCCTTCCTTGCCGGAAGAACTGATTCAAATAAAGTAGTTGTTTTTCCTTCCGAAGATGATATTAAAGAAGGCGACTATATTAAAGTGAAAATTAAACGGGCAACTTCCGGAACACTGTTCGGTGATGTTATAGAGAAATATCAATTAGTATAAATGTAATTAAATCAGTCGGGCTAAATGAACAATAGTAAATTTAGTTTTCGTATTTCGGTAATATTCTTAACTCTTTTACTTTCGGTCAGCTTTGCACAGGAAACTGATATTAGTAAACCGCTAAGGAATATTGATGAAGGTAAAAGTGATTTGGCCGTTGAAGAACTAAGCAAGCTTAAAAACAAATCTCCTGATGATCCTTCGGTAATTTATCTTGATGCCCTTTTAACACCTGATGCTAAAGAAGCGGTTATTAAATATAAACTGATTGCAGACAATCATGCAGACAGCAAATATGCAGATGCCGCTAATTACCAGATATATTCTTATTACTACGCTGTTGGAAATTATACTCTTGCCAAAAAACAATTTGAAAAACTTAAAACTAATTATCCTGGTTCACTTTACATAAAAAAGATTGAAGCAAAAACAATTGAAACTAATGCCGATGATCTGGCAAACAATAAAACTTTTGAGCTAAAGGAAAGAAAAGAATCAAATAAGCAACTGCAGGTAAAAGAGAATTCAGAGTTTACCGTACAAACTGGCGCTTTTTTAGTTAAAGGTAATGCGGAAAAATTGTTGAAGCTGTTAAAAGAAAAAAGGATAAAAGCAGAAATAATTGAAAAGAAAGTTGGCGGAAGTAATTTTTTTGTTGTGAATGCGGGTAAATGCAAAACGCTGGAAGAAGCTGAATATCTATCTGAGTATATAAAAAGAACAATTAAAGTTGAAGGCCGGATTGTTAGTCTAAATTAAACGGTAGTAAAATTGGAAATAATTTTTATCGGAACCGGATCAGGAAAAACCTCACTAAAAAGAAATCATTCATCACTCTTAATTTCTTCTTCGAATACAAAGTTACTTGTTGATACGGGGGATGGCATTTCCAGGGCACTTTTGCAGGCAGAGATTGAATTCAATTCAATTACAGATATTATAATTACACATTACCACCCGGATCATTTAAGTGGTTTGCCTTCTCTGCTTAACCAGATGAAAATGAATGATAGGAAAAACCCATTAAATATTTTCTGTCCCGGTAAACCGGAGTTGCTTAAAAATTATATTGAGACAAATCTGATTTTCATTAAAAGGATTGGTTTTAAAGTGGAATTCATCAGCTTAAGTGAAACGGAGATAAAACTAAATGAAGAAATTTCATTTAGCATAAAAAAGAATTCTCATCTGAAAAAATATGCTGCCGAAATAAAAGATGAAACAGATTTAATTTCGCTGTCTGTTCTTTTTACTTTAAATGGTAAAAAAGTTTTTTATACAGGAGATGTTGGTTCGCCTGAAGATCTTTATCTTTTCAATGAAGAGTTTGATATTCTTATTTCAGAAGTAACTCATTTAATCGGAAACGATGTAATCTCCGCACTGGAAAAATTAAATCCGGGAATGTTAATTTTAACTCATCTTGAAGATAATTCGGAATTTGAATCGCTGGAATTTATTCAGTTAGCTGAAAAGCTTGTCCCAAAATTTGTTATTGCATATGATAATTATAAATGCAAAATTTGAACAGAAGTACATCAGGCAGCTAAGGATTAATGAAGGAAATTATTTAATTTTATGTCATAAATTTTTAAATGAATCTGATGAATATTGAACAGTTCCAAAAAGAATTTAATATAATCGGCAAATCCAAAGAGATGCGCGATCTTGCAGATATTGTTATGCAGGTTGCTCCCTCAGATATCTCGGTTTTAATCTTCGGTGAAAGCGGCGTTGGTAAAGAAGTGATTGCGCGCGCAATCCATGGAATAAGCAGCCGTAAAGATAAAACTCTTGTAAGCGTCAATTGCGGGGCAATTCCGGAAGGTATTCTTGAAAGCGAATTATTCGGTCATCGTAAAGGTTCGTTTACAGGCGCTGTAGATAACCGCAAAGGTTATTTTGAAATTGCAGACGGCGGTACATTATTCCTTGATGAAATTGCAGAGATGCCGTTAACAACCCAGGTTAAACTGTTAAGGGCTATTGAGAATAAAGAATTTATGCGACTTGGCAGCGAGACTGTTACAAAAGTTGATGTAAGAATAATTGCCGCAACAAATAAGGATTTACAGAAAGAAGTCGATTCAAAAAATTTCAGGGATGATTTATTTTTCAGGTTAAAAGCTGTTACACTTTTCATCCCGCCGTTAAGAAGAAGACGCGAAGATATTCCCGAACTTGTAGATTATTTTGTTGAAAACTATGTTAAGTCGAATAACATTCCTGTGCCTTCTATATCCCAGGAAGCGATAGATATTTTATATGAATATAACTGGCCCGGAAACATAAGAGAATTAAAAAATAGTGTTGAAACTGCAATTGCCTTAGACAGAAACGGCGTACTTGATTCAGCATCATTTAGCCACTTAAAAAATATATGGGACAGATCTGAAAACAGGAACCTGCCGGTATCACTTAAAAAATCTCCGGAAGAAATGGACCGGGAAATGATTTACAGGGCGCTTTTCGAAATTAAAAAGGACCTTGTTGAGCTTAAACAAATGATGCATAGCAGTAAAGAGATTCTTCAGGATTCTGGAATTATAAGAGTAGATGAAGTTGTGCCGATGGATGTTCTTGAAAAGGAAGCAATAAAGAATGCAATTAACTTTGCCAAGGGAAATAAAAGGCAGGCTGCAAAAATGCTTAAAATAAGCGAAAGAACACTTTACAGGAAGATTAAAGAATATGAATTGTAAAAAAATAACAATTATTTACTGCTTGTTTGTTTTAACTGCGATTCATAATTTTACAGGGTGCTTTTATTCATTTACGGGAGCATCTGTTCCTTCTCATTTAAAAACAGTGGCAATTCCTGTTTTTGACGACAAAAGCGGTTATGGTGATGCTACATTGCGGGAAAGTTTTACACGCAAGCTAACCCAAAAATTTATTGATGATAATACATTAATGGTAGCTCCAAAAGCCGATGCCGATGCAATACTTGAATGTACTATAGTTTCTGTTTCTCCCGAAGTTCCTCAGTCTGTTACTAGCAGTGAAAACGGGACAGAGACCGTATCTGTTAGAAGAATAACCGTTACTGTTAGAGCCGTCTTTAAAGACCTTGTTAAGAAAAAAACAATCTCGGAAAAACGGTACTCTGATTACGGCGACTTTGATGCTGATACGGATGTTGTTATAGGACGAAAGCAGGCTGTTGAATCGGCCATTGATAAAATTTCTGATGATATATTGCTTGGTACAGTTTCTAATTGGTAAGTTTAACAAATTTAGGATATCGATATGGATGAAATAGTTCTTATTTCATATTTCATTTCTCTGGTTATACTCTTCATTTTTGGTAGCCATGGTTTTATCATGCTCTATTACCATAATAAATACAATTCCAATAATCCAAAAGAAAAGAAAGACTTTGTTCCGGATAAAAAGGTCACTATACAACTTCCGATGTATAATGAAAAATTTGTCGTGGAGCGTTTAATAAATTCTGTCTGCGAAATTGATTATCCAAAACATTTAATTGAGATCCAGGTTTTAGATGATTCAACCGACGAAACATCTTTGCTTGTTGCACAACTTGTTGCAAACAAACAAGAGCAGGGTTTTGATATTCAGCATATAAGAAGAGAATCCAGGCAAGGTTATAAAGCCGGCGCCTTAAAAGAAGGTTTGAAAATTGCAAAGGGAGATTATGTTGCAATTTTTGATGCGGACTTCGTACCTAAAAAAGATTTTCTTACAAAGACTTTAAAATATTTTAATGATGATAAGATTGGTCTTGTTCAAACGCGCTGGGAACATTTGAATGAAGATTTTTCCCTGCTTACTAAAGTACAGGCTCTTGCACTCGATGGTCATTTTGTAATTGAACAATCTGTTAGAAATAAAGCCGGGTTCTTTATCCAGTTTAACGGAACCGGTGGCATCTGGAAGAAAGCTTGTATTGAAGATGCCGGCAACTGGGAAGCAGATACTCTTACAGAAGATATGGATTTAAGTTACCGTGCGCAGCTTAAAGGCTGGAAGTTTGTTTACTTAAAAGATTTTACAACACCTTCCGAGCTTCCGCTTGATATGAGCGCATTTAAAGCTCAGCAGTTCCGTTGGACAAAAGGTGCAATTGAAACTGCTAAGAAAATTTTGCCGATGGTTTGGAAATCCAATCAACCGTTAAGAGTTAAGCTTCAATCAACTTTTCAACTTACAAACAACTTTGCATTTCCGTTTGCTCTTTCGGCAGCAATATTAAATGTTCCTCTGATTTTCATTAAGAACAGCGGACCACACGATACATTCTTTAATCTTATGTCTGTATTTGTACTTGCATTCTTCAGTACATTTTTGTTTTACCTTTATTCACAGAAAGATGTTTATGCGGACTGGCGCAAGAAGATAGCGCTGTTCCCGTTGTTTATGGCAGGAAGTATGGGGCTTACCGTAAACAATACCCGTGCGGTTATGGAAGGTTTAATGAACAGGAAAAGCGAGTTTGTTAGAACTCCTAAATTTAAAGTTATTAATAAAACTGATGCGGACGGCGTTTCAAATAATAATTATGTCAGCAAGAAAGTAGAAGCGTCTGTGTATATAGAATTAATGCTATCGGTTTATTGTTTTGTAGGCGTTGCAGCAAGCATTTATTTTATGGAATTCGCATCGCTGCCGTTTCACCTGCTTTTCTTTATAGGATTCAGTGTGGTTTCATTTTTATCGCTTAAAACCGCACACGCAAAAAAATAAAATTTATTAAAGGCGAATCGAGGTTCGCCTTTTTCTTGTTCACCATAATCTGAGGAAATTTTGTTAAGGGAAAAGCTCGCATTAATTTATGAATACAATGAAAATTCTCCGCTGTTTCTTAGAGCAGCAGAATATCAACTTGAAAAGAGCAATCCTGAAAAGGCAATCCAGATAATAACCGACGGCATAAAAAAATTTCCGCATTATCCAACGGCTTATTTAGCGCTCGGTAAGGTACTTCTTTTAATCAGAAATTATGAAGGCGCAGAAAAGGCATTTGTAAAAGGCAGCAATCTTATCAATGATCATCAAACGCTTGGATATTACCTGAATGAACTTGAAAAGCAGCGCGCAGTTGAAGGTTACTTTGCAAAAAGCAGACGTACTTCATTCTTGTCTGATGAATTAAGTGAAATACTTGATAATGAAACAGAAAAACCGGTCTTGCTTAAAAATGTTTCTCCTGTTAAAATTGAGCTTGACGAAACTTCAGAGAGCTTTGAAAATAAATTAGATGACCTTGCCAAACAAATCAGCACTGCAAAAATTAATATACCGGATAATTCTTTGTCGGAAAATGAAAGCCAGGTTGAATCAGAGCCTTTTTCTGAGGAAGTAAATATACAACCTGATTTTGCATCTGAAACAATTGCTAAAATTTATCTTTCACAGGGAAAATTCAATGAAGCAGTTGAAACATATAAGAAACTTATAATTCGTTATCCTGAAAGAAAAAATGAATTCGAAAATATTATCAGGGAAATCAGAGAACAAGTAAATGATAGCGGCTGGTAATATCTTCTCTCCGGAAATCTTCGCAATAAAATGAAGAGCGCAATAAAAACTCCTCAAAAACTAACCCGCAATTTCTACCTGAAGGATGTTCTGCATGTTGCAAGAAATCTTCTTGGAAAAATCTTAGTAAGAGAAATTAATGGACAAATACTTTCCGGCAGAATTGTTGAGGTTGAGGCTTATGATGGCAGTATGGATGAAGCTTCCCATTCATTTAAGGGAAAGACAAAAAGAAACGAAGTTATGTTTGGACCTAAAGGTTATTTGTATGTTTACTTTACTTACGGAATGTATTTTTGTTGTAATGTAGTTACAGGAAAAGATGATAGTGCCGGCAGAGCTGTATTAATAAGAGCAATTGAACCATTGAATGGAATTGAGCAGATGGCAGAATTTCGTTTTAAGAAAAGAAATATTTCGAATAAAGAATTGCTTAATCTTAGCAATGGCCCCGGTAAAGTATGCCTAGCAATGAATATTACCAAATCGGAAAACGGAATCGATTTACTGGGTGATTCTGGTTATATTTTAAACGAAAAAAATATTCCGGATGAAAAAATAGTAATTACAAAACGAATTGGTATCTCAAAATCGGCCGAATTGCCGTGGCGTTTTTATATTAAAAATAATCCATTTGTTTCCAAGAAATGATTACTCCAAGAAATATTTTAGTGATTAGAATTGACCGGATTGGTGATGTTGTACTTACATTACCGATTGCCGGAATAATCAAAAAAAAATTTCCGTATTGTAAAGTTTCTTTTCTTACAAGAAATTACACAAGGCCTCTGATTGAAAATCAACCTTTTGTAGATAACGCACTTACACTCATAGAAGAAAATGGTAAAATTCCATTACTAAAAAATATTCGCTTAATAAAATCATTAGGATTTGATTCCTGCCTTGTGGTCTATCCTACTTTTAAAATTTCATTAATTACTTTTCTTTCTGGCATTAAAAACCGGATTGGAACCGGTTACAGATGGTATTCCTTTCTTTTTACGCACAAAAATTATGAACACAGGAAAGAAGCGGTTAAACATGAGCTTGAATACAATATCAATCTCCTGAAATTTATTGGGATTGAAAATAATTTCAGCAGGAAAAACATATCATTTGATTTAAAAGTTAATAGTAATGCTGAACTAAAAACAGAACAACTGCTGTCTGATTTTCAGATATGTAAGGAGAAACCAATGGTTATTGTTCATCCCGGAAGCGGTGGAAGTGCAGTGGATTTGCCGTTTGCAAGGATGAAAGAGTTGGTTTTACAAATGGCACAAGATTTAGATGTAGATATCGTACTTACAGGAACAAAAACTGAAAAAGAATTGTGTGAAAAACTGAAGATTGACATGAAAGTTACAAACATGGCAGGTAAATTAGAATTAAACGAACTGATTGCTTTAATAAGCAAATGCAATTTGTTAATTGCTAATTCAACCGGACCAATACATATTGCGGCAGCGCTTGGTAAAAATGTAATTGGTTTTTATCCGAAAGTAAAAGTATGTTCTCCGTTAAGATGGGGACCATACACTGAAAAAAGCGTTGTGTTTCAGCCGGAGATAAATTGTAATGATTGCACTGTCAGTCAATGTGAAAAATTAAATTGCATGGATTCAATCAACATAAAAAAAGTTTTTGATACTGTTAAAAATTTCTTAATATTGTCGGAAACCAAATGAGTAATATGAAAAAAATATTTAATGCACTAATTCTGTTTTTACTTTTTACTTCTGTAGTGTTATATGCACAGGATAAATCCAAATCGTCCGGAGAATTCAGGAAGATAGAAAACAAAGCATTTAAGGTTGGAGAGAAACTAACATTTGATGTTAAATACGGATTTGTGACTGCCGGTGTGGCAACTTTTGAAATTCCGAAAATCAAAAAGATTTCCGGGCGTGATGTTTACCAGGTTGTATTCCAGGTTAGTTCTGTACCAAGCTTTGACTGGTTCTTTAAAGTGAGAGACAGGTACGAAACTTATCTTGATGCAGAGGGTATGTTCCCATGGAGATTTGAGCAGCATATAAGAGAAGGAAAATATTCACGCGATTTTTCTGCATTCTTTGACCAGAGAAAAGGAAAAGCTAAAACCTCGGAAGGTGAATATGATATTCCTAAAAATGTGAATGATATTGTCTCTGCTTTTTATTACGTAAGAACATTGGATTTATCAGGATTGAAGAAGGGTCAGAAAATCCACCTTGAAAACTTCTACAAGAATAAAGTTTACCCGCTGGACATTGTGTATCATGGCAAAGAGAAAGTTGATGTGGGTGCAGGAACATTTGAATGTATTCTTGTTGAGCCTTTAGTTCAGGAAGGCGGTTTGTTTAAAAGTGAAGGAAGTATTCTAATCTGGTTATCGAATGATGAACTTCGTTTACCTGTTAAAGTAAAGACAAAAGTCATAATCGGTTCAATTGATGCCGAACTAACCAGGTATGAAGGTTTGGCCGGCAAGCTTTCCTCGAAAAGGTAAAACAAATCTCATCGATGATCTTACTTAAATTTATTCCCTCGGAAGAGGGAATTTTTTTTGCTAAATAGACAAAACCTGCCTGTTAAAGCAGTTGGCTGCTTTATCTTTTGAGAAGGATTTCTTTAAAAATTCGATATCATTCTATAAAATTTTATTTATATGATTAAACCAACAATAATTCCGGAAAATTAATTTGTGCTCTTATTCTAATTCTTGTAACTTGGGCAATAAAAAAGACAGATTCATCTTGATTAAGTTAGAAGAAAGCCAGATTCAATATCTGGTAAGTGAAATAAAGAACAACAATAAAGAAGCTTTCAAAGAATTTTTCTTCTGTTTTCAACCCAAAGTTTTCAGATTTCTATACCGCTATACATCAATTAAAGAGATGGCCGAAGACCTCACGCAGGAGACATTTATTAAATTCTGGGAAGCAAAAGAAAATTTAATTCCTAATTCTTCACCGGTATCCTATCTTTTTAGAATAGCTATGAATCTTGCCAACAATTATTTATCAAGAAGACCAGCCGTACAACCTATTTATGAAAAAGACCAATTACTTGTGAACATCTGCAAAGACCCGGACAAAGAACTTGACCAGGTTATACTTATGGATGATTTTCAAAGAGCGATCAATACGCTTCCGGAAAGATGCAGAGCCATTTTTATTTTAAGCAGGTTTGATGGTTACGAATATTCTGAGATTGCAGACGCTTTCCAGATTTCTCTCCAAACAGTAAAAAATCAAATGAATAAAGCAATTTCTATCCTGAGAAAACAATTAGCTGCTCATCTGGAATAATTGCATTTTTAGAGGAAAATTGCTCCTTCCCGAGTCATTCATTTTTAATTACACAAAATTTACTACACGTATAGTACTTTTTTTATCCTGTTGTGTATTAGGATTAATAGAATAAATTTTAAATGAAGTTTATACCCAAAATTGTTGATGACCAATTCCTTATAAAGGTATTGCATTACCAGGTTACTCCGGAGGAGAAAGAGTTTTTTGATTCCTGGCTGCAGGAATCGGATGAACACAAAGAGGAATTTGGGAATTTCATTTTGTTATGGGATAAGATAGGAAAGGCTCGTATTCCTGCCCCTCCTGATCCTGAAAAACAATTTGAAAATATTCTAAATGAGATTAATGCCAGAAGAAAAACACCTGTTGATTTAATCCACAGAAACGAAGCAACAATAAATATTAACACTTCAGACAATTATCAAGCAGATATTTCTTTAGTTGATAAAATCTCTACCGGATTAAGCTGGAGCTTGAAAATTGCAGCAAGCCTTTTCATCATTTTTAGTTTTTACTGGATAATAACAGAAAGATATTATTACAAACCGGTCTCAATCGAACCTGTATCTGTTAATAATCAGGTAAAGGAAAAAATTGAATATAAAGCAACTACAAGAAATGGTGAACGACTTACTATTTCCTTGCCGGATGGAACAATGATATACCTGAATTCTAATAGTCGTGTAGTTTATCCAAGAGAATTTGAAAGTACTCAGCGAATTGTTAAGCTAACCGGCGAAGCATATTTCAAAGTAACTTCGGATGCATCCAGACCATTTAAAGTTATTACGGGAAGTACGGTCACTGAAGTAGTTGGTACTGAATTCAACATTAAGTACAGAAAAGATAATCTTAATGTTGTTGTTGCTAAAGGAATAGTGAGAACATTCAAAGAAAAATCAAATAAGTTTGTCCAGCTTACCAAAGGTCAGATGGTTTCATTTTCACCACAGAAAGGATTTAGCAGACCAGCAAATGTTAACCTTCATGAATATATTGCATGGCGTGAAAATAAAATGGCATTCAAGGGAACACCTTTAAAAGAAGTGATGAACGAAATTGAAATGTTCTATAATGTAACTGTTGTATTTGACAGCGCTGCAAACAAAAATAAAAAATTAACAGGTTTATTCGACGCTGATTCTCTTGATTATATATTATCAGCTATATCAATATCCATGGATGTTGACATTGTGAGAGAAGGAAACATTATTAAAATTCACTAAAGTTTATTCTACTGAGGAATAAATGCGATTAACAAAAATACTTTTATTAGCTGCAATTTCTTTATGTGTATCCGGAGTTGCTTTACCACAGATTATCGGATACCCGGATTCTGAAGGTAGTAACGATGTTGTTTATATCAATGCTTATCCGGAAGACACTTCCGAGTTTGATCAGACAGCCCCAACTGTAAATTCCTGTTTAAACAATCCGGTAACAATTTCCTTAACTAACAAAAGCCTGAAGGAAATACTTAAGGAGATTTCACTTTTAACAAAAACTAAAATGGTATTTAACGAAGAGTTGATTAACCAGCAGAATTTTTCTGTTGAAGCTGAAGATAAACCTTTGAAGAAAGTGCTGGATGAATTATTTGCCGGAACCGGCATTTCTTATGTCGAATATAAAATGGGGCAGATTGTACTTGGAAAGGAGAAAAAAATAGCAGAGAAAACCGGATCAATTAAAGGAATTGTCAGAGATGAAAAAGGTGAAACCTTACCGGGTGCTAACGTAGTAGTTCTTGAAACAGGTGCCGGCTGTACTACAAACGCAGAAGGAAAGTATTATATAAAAAATCTGAAACCAGGAAAATATAATTTAAAAGTTTCGTTCATTTCCTGTGAAAGTTTTGAGCAGGAAATTATTGTTGTAGAAGGAAAAATAATTGAACTTGATTTTACTCTTACTTCAACTTCATTTCAGATTGGCGGAATTGAGGTTGTTGGAAATTCTGAACTTATTCCTACTGATGTTTCCACCAAGACAGTAATTAATAGCGGTGAAATTGAACATTACCAGGCTTCAAGCATTAAAGATGTGCTTGATCTTGTTCCGGGTGTACAGAAAACAGATAATCCCGGTTTAAGCAAAACAAGTCAGATTGCAATCCGCGGTGATGAATCAAACCAGTCATCTGCCTTTGGAACATTGGTAGTTCTTGACGGCGCCCCGGTTTCCAATAATGCTAACCTTCAGTTTGAAAGATCAACTGATCTGGGCGTTTCAAATTTGGGTGGTGGTGTAGATCTGCGTACAATTCCGGCAGATAACATTGAATCAATTGAAGTAATTACCGGCCTGCCATCCGTAAAGTACGGTGATGTTACTGAAGGTGTAATCAATGTTAAAACGAAAATTGGAAGACAACCGCACAGGCTTAAATTAAAAAATAATCCCGATACCCGCGAAGCTAACCTTGGTGGTGGATGGCTAATTGGGCAAAGTGGATTAAGCTATAACGTGAATGTGGCAAGAAGTGAAAGAGATGTTAGAAAAGACGGTGATGAATATACTAGGTTTACCGCCCAGACAGTTTACTCAAAGAATTTTCCGGATATTAACCTGAGTACAAATCATAAATTATCCGGCCAGGCAATTTATGACGAGGAAGAACCGAAAGGTGATGTTTACCAGACAAAAAATTATAACCGCGGTTTTTCAATTGGATTTACTTCCTGGGGCAAGTATGTCCCTGCCGATGAAGTTTCTTCTTATGAATACAATTTTCATGTTAATATGAGAAGAGAAAACTCCATGAAATCAAAACTTGTTCAGGCAGATCTACACGTCTTACCAAACGGAGATACTATTTCCACTTACCTTGGCAAGTTAGAAACGAAAGGAATTGAATGGACTGTTGACGGAAGACTTGAATGGAATTACCTTTTTTATACCGGTAATTTTGTTCATAAAATTCTTGCTGGAACAGAAATTCAGTACAATGCAAATACCGGTGAAGGTTTAACTTTCGATACTTTGTATAATCCGTATGGGCTTACTTCCGGAAGACGTCCTTATAGTTTTTCATCTATCCCCGGCCAATTACTGCCAAGCTTATATTTTGAAGATAAAATAACCGGTCACCTGTTGTATGATTTTAGCCTTATGGTTGGTGCAAGATATGAAATGTACAGGCCATTTCAATTTAGCCTGAAAGGTTTGTGGGGCGATGGTGATCTTGTTAAATCCCACCAGGGAACATTTTTTAATCCGCGCGCTAATCTTATGGTATATTTTTCACAGGATAATCAACTTCGCTTAAGTGCTGGCAGAACTTCAAAATCACCGGCAATGAGCACTATTTATCCTGATGAAGAAGTTTTCAGGTGGAGGAATCCGAACTCACTTGAGATTCATTACATGCGTTATGATACAAGAGTTCCTGAGTTAAAAGGTTACCAGGAAAACCAATATGAAATCTCCTATGATCAGAAATTTTTTAGTGAAATTGGTTTAACATTTTCTGCATATTATAAAGAGCGGGATAATGAAACAAGGTCAGTAACAATTCCGGTTTTTGTTAATACACCACAGGGAACTTACTATGTTGATTATTACGGGCTTGCGAAGAACCAGGGCTGGACAGTTACAAAAGGACTGGAATTATCACTGCGTACAAACAAGATAAAACCATTGAATATGTTCTTCCAGGTTTCTGCCACTTACAATCACAGTAATAATTCTTACAGGGGATATGCATACGATCCTACTCCCGACGCCAGCATCGGGCAAAATGCTAACTACAGGGTTGGTGATACTTTAATCGGATTTATTTATGCACCGTCCGGCAGATGGAAGGATATCATTCAGCTTAATTATTATTTGAAATATACTTTGCCTGATCTTGGTTTATGGGTTACACTACGTGCAGAACATCTTGTAATGGAAAGGACACAATCATATAACCAGGAACCAATTGTATATGAATTGCTAACCGAAAGCGGAAAAGAAAGTTACTGGTTTGACAGGGAAATAAAAATTAAAAATGCCAAATGGCTTTTCAATCTTAACATAAGTAAATCTCTTTTTGAAGGAGCGGAAATTTCTTTCTACGTAAATAATTTCCTTGATGACCAGGCAGTACGTCAATATGTTTCTTCACCCGGAACTATCTCTGAAGAAATCCGGAATCCTTCTTTGTTTTACGGAATTGAATTCAGTTCAACTTTAGATAACCTGTTTAAATAAATTTTTATGTTGGGTAGTAAAGTGAAACAGAAAATATTTTTACTAATAAGCATACTGATAGCTTTTATCGCAGGGTGTTCAGAACAACCACCTACAGGTCACGATGGTTCCGGAACATTGGTGTTGTATTCTTTATGGGATACCTCTTCTGTGGAAGGCGTTCAGAAAATTGTTGCTATGGATAATGCCAAAGTAATTTTGGTTTCCGAATACGGGACTATAATTAAATATACTGACCAGCAGGGCCGGTTGGAATTATCTCATTTACCTGCAGCTACGTATGATATTTCAGTCAGAAAAAATCATCCCGATGATAATAACATTATATTATGTGGTTCGTTAAGAACCGTGAAAGTTGGATATGATAAAACTGTTAGCGACACAATTTATACTAAACCGTTTTCAAGTTTCGGCATTTCCATAAATGAAATTTACAGCGCAGGCCCGGTAAATAATGTTTTCTATTTCTTCGATCAGTTTATTGAATTATATAATTCAAGCGACGAAATAAAATACCTTGACGGAATGCTGATTGCAAGAGTGTCAGGGAATAGTGAAGGTAAAGGTCCGGGAGCAGATGAAGGTGATGACGGAGATATTGACGGGATTACCTATTATTTCAAATTCCCCGGAAATCCAGGTGAAAAGAATTATCCTTTTAATCCGCATGAATTTATTGTCCTGGCTAGTGACGGTGTCGATCATAGAACCGCATGTGCAACCAGTATAGATTTATCTAAATCCGATTGGGAATTCTTTAATCAATATTCACCTGAAGATGTAGACAATAAGACTGTAAAGAACCTTATCAATCTCAGGTCAGATAGAACAGCAGACTTTCTTATAAGTTTATCTGGTGATGTAGTTGTTATTACAACAGGAGAAGATTCAGTTTATACCGATGGCTTTGATATTTCGACTGTTATTGATGGTGTTGAATACCAAACAAGTTCAAGCCCTTTGAAAACACTTGATTCAAGAATTGACAGAAGCTATGCAATATGTCCCGGTAAATATACCGGTAAATCATTCCAGAGAAGAGAACCTGGCCTGGATACCAACGATGGTTTACTTGACTGGGAAATTTTATCTTCTCCAACACCGGGATATCAATAAAAACAGCAATGACTTGTAGTATGAAAAGAAATATAAAACAAAACGTTTGGAGTAATAACCAGAAATGAAAAAAACTCTTTTTGTTATAATACTTGTTTTAATTTACTCCTCTGTATCCGGGCAAAATACACGCATAACTTCTTTGGGCGGAATGACTATTGCTTTAGATGATCCGGACTTATCTCTTAATCTTTATGACTATGGGAAAAATCCTGCCTGGCTTATAAATGATGAAACCAGTACCTGGCTTAAAATTATGCCATCTGCTTCAAACAGTACAGGAGATTACAGGCGCAAATACGATTTTGAAAAACAGCAGCTTTATGATTTAACTTTTACCGGCGTTAAAACTCTTGGTACTAAAGGTACATTTCTCGGATCAGCTTCTTATGCATATGATAATCGTGAAAATGTTTACAGATCATTAAAGTATAATACCTACGATGGTGAAGCATCCTTTATGGTTGATACTATGAAAGGAGATTTTATTTACAACGGTCCTAAAGTCGGCTTTATGTATAGCCTTGAACTGATGCCTGGTTTTCTTTTTGGAGTATCTGCAAATTATGAATTGCTTGATGGATTAAAACAGGTTTATTCGAATGCGAAAACAATTTACAGGGAAGTTAATGGCAAAGTAGGATTTGGATATATTGCCAGCAGTGATATTGTTGTTGGTTTGAACCTTGAACTGTTTGATACCCAGGAAATCATTGAACCGAAAAATCTTGAAGCGCTTGATGTTGAGATTTATAGTTTCAGGGGCGAAACATTTTATCTTCAACAGACAAGCAGCACGCTACAGGAAAAGGTAAGAAAGAAAGGGATAAAACTTACTCCGCAACTTTATTTAAGACCGTTGGAAAATTTTGAGGTTGCACTTCAAACAAGTTATGCGACCCATAATTCAAAAATTTACATCGGCAAGAGTACTTTAAAAGAATTTGAAGACTGCTATTCTGATTTTAAGGATATTGAGTTTGGGCTAAAAGCTAAGTATAAACCTTTCCCAAATCTTACTGCCGGCTTAAATGTGAATTATGCAGAATATGATAACTGGTCAAAGAACTCAAGCGTTAATCTTTTAACCTGGGAATGGAATGTAAAGAAAGCAGATGCCGGCCTGGGAATTACTTATCAATTTAAAGAACCCGGATTACTTGTAGGAGCCGAATATGTTTTCGGCAGTGATAAAGCCGATTCATCCAAATATATTGATTACAGGTTCAGCAATTTATCATCTGTAAATCATTTTGTAAAAGCCGGAATGGAATTAATTATATCTGAAACATTGACGCTAAGAGCAGGATATAATATTGGTTTTATTGAACATGATATTTTAGTCGGCGGAAAGGATGTTTCGCTTACTAACTATTCCATCGGCGGTGGAATGATGTTCGGTAAGTTTAATCTTAATCTCTCAGTTCATTATACAAATAAAGAATCAGATAATAAGCTTAGCCGCAGTTATCTGGGAGCTAACGCAGAGATAATGTTATTCAGTTTTTAATTTAACAGGTGGATATATGAAAATCTACATACGTTTTATTTTAGCTTTATTGTTTTTTTTGATCTGTTCGGAAGTAACGACTCCGCAAACCTGGCAGAAAATTATATCGAGCCCGTACACAAATTTTTATGATATTTATTTTGTAAATGAAATGACCGGCTGGGCTGTTGGTTTCCAGGGGCAGATTGCTAAAACTACAGATGGTGGTACAACATGGGTAGATCAATCTGTGGAAATTATAAAAGATCTAACAGGTGTTTATTTCTTCGATGAACAAAAAGGTTTTATTTGCGGAAACAGCCGCTATATTCTATCTACGACTGATGGCGGTACTAACTGGAAAGTAGATTCCTTAGAGGTAATTCCAAATTCAAAAGCAAATAACAGGAAAATAATATTCTTCGATGAATTAAATGGAAGGCTTTTATCTTCTGTTAACTCTAGCGGTGTTTTGCATGGCTATCTTCTTAACACAACTGACGGTGGAACAACCTGGTCTATTTCATTTGAAACAGATAAAGATTTTCTTGATATAGATTATTATGATCCGAATCATGGTATAATCAGCGGCAAGGATGCATTATCAAATTTTTATACAAAAGATGGTACTACCTGGACAAACTGTCCAAAGGTTGAATTTCCATCAACAGTAGTTTACACACGTTCAGATAATAATGCTGTTGATATGGTTGACGAAAATACAGCATACATGGTTGGCTGGGGTTCCAAGGTTGGGTTGCAGCCTTCTATACTTATTAAAACAACAGATGGCGGAGAAACCTGGACTTACTTAGAGCAGCTAACTGAAAACAGACAGTACGATAATTTATGGGGAGTAAAGTTTAAGGATGCACAAAACGGTTTTGCTTTTGGCGGCAGCACAAGCGGCGGTAGTATTATTTATAAAACATCCGATGGCGGACAAAACTGGTTTCGCAGCTATGTACCATTCGGATCATCATTAAGAAGTTTGTTTGAAGTTGGAAATAAATTATGGTTTGCCGGCAGCTCAGGTTTGATTATTTATACCCAGAATGACGGATTAACCTGGCAATCAACTTCAAATCCGGTTTCAAACACAATAAACTCTATGATGTTTGCTTCGGAGAAGGTTGGATTTTGCGGCTCTATGGAAGGTGGCTTTCTTAAAACATCAGATGGCGGCGCTAACTGGAATTATTCATGTGTCTATTCGGATTTAACTTCCTACAATGTTCAGGATATTTATTTCATTAATGATTTAATTGGATTTGCCGCGCAGAGTTACGGTAAAGCAGTTAAAACTACAGACGGAGGAATAACCTGGCAGACAATCATATCTGATACCACATCGGTAACAACTGTTAACTACGGCGTCTTTTTCGTTAATGAAAATCTTGGTTTTATTGTTGGCAAAACTTCTACCGATAATGACATTATTTATAAAACAACCGATGGTGGAAATACCTGGAGTATCAAACAAAACATTGCAGGTAAAGATTTGTTAGATGTGGCATTCGCTGATGAAAATACAGGCGCTATTGTCGGCAATGGTTTAAAGATTCTTTATACAAATGATGGCGGAGAAAACTGGCAGGCTTCAGATATTCTTAATGTTCCTACTGATCTTGCTACTGCCAAATTAAAGGGTGTCTGCTTTATTGATGCTTCTACAGCTATTGCTGTTGGTAACAAATTAATACTTAAAACAAACGATGGTTGTGAAACCTGGGAATATATTGCACCCGCTAACACGCAGCTTAACAGCGTCGCATTCTTTGATGAAAATGTTGGATATGCTGTTGGTGATGGTGAACTTCTTAAAACTACCAATAAAGGCGATTCCTGGGAAAATGTTACCGATACATTATTGCTTGACGATAATTTTAATGCATTGTGCACTGATGAAGAAGGAAATATATGGGTGGGTTCAGGCAACAGCACTGTCTATTCAAATAAAGAATTTACAAATGTATCAGTAAGTGATGAATCAGTTTTAAGCAATTATAATTTATCCCAGAATTATCCTAATCCTTTTAATCCGACCACATTTATTAAATACAGTTTAACTGAATATGGTAAAGTTACACTTAATGTTTATGACGGACTCGGCAGATTAGTTAAAACATTGGTAAATAAAAATCAGGAAGCAGGTGAATACAGTATTAGTCTGAATGCTTCCGGATTATCAAGCGGTGTTTATTTTTATTCTCTTATAATCGATGGCAATGTGATCTCTAAAAAAATGACTCTGCTTAAATAGTTTTTATAAACGGGCACAATGTTGTGCCCGCTAATTTCAAAAGGAATAATATGCGACTACATGGAACCAGATTTACAGCGTTTCTTTTTTCTATAATTGTCTTAACAGGAATTACTTTTTCCCAGGTACCTGAAGGTTACGAGAAAGGACTTTCAACAATTTCAAAAGAACAATTGATGAATAATATTTCCTTCCTTGCCTCAGATAGTCTTAAGGGAAGATTTACAGGCGAACAGGGAAACCTTATTGCAGCAATGTTCATTGCGCAGAAATTTAAAGATTATGGTTTGCAGCCTGTTTTTACCTCCGGTAAAAAATCAAAAAAGAAAGAAGAGAAGAAGAAATTTGTTTCCGAAGATGCTGATGAGAGTGAAATTAATGTTAATCTGAATAATCAATCGGAGTATGATGAGTACTTTCAGAAATTCACACTTAAAAAATCAAAGCTTTGCGACAACAATAAACTCTCTGTTGTAAATTCGTACAACGATATTTCAATTACAAAAAACTTTTCTTATCTGAATGACTTTCTTATTCAATATGAAGTACCAAAAAGCACTAACATGACTCTTCCTTTGGTTTTTGCAGGTTATGGCATTGCTAAAGGAGAAAACGGGTATAATGATTACATAGGTGAAAACGGAAAAGAAATAGATGTAAAAAATAAAATTGTTCTGATGTTTGATGGTCATCCGAGAATAAATGACAGCTCAAGCAGTTTTGTAAAGGCTCGGAAGCCATATTACACCAACCCGTTGAGAAAAGCAGAGGTTGCTGCAGAAAGAGGCGCTGTGGCAATAATTGTAGTTAATTCTCTTTACAAAAATGATCCGCCGATTAGTATTAAGTACAGCAATCTTATCGATTCGTTTTCCAAAGATATTTTTACTTTGCCGGGATTATCAAATGTAAAGATTCCGATTATTTA
>QZKB01000084.1 GCA_003599415.1 Ignavibacteriales bacterium
GTTCAGGAAACTCGTTCTGCTTAAATAGGACTTAAGCTTGCAAACTACGTGGTAAATAATTTGCTGCAATAACTGTTGAATGACTTATCGAACATACATATTTTAAGTTTGGAAAATATTTGTTTAATAAATGTCCGGCATAAAAAACATAATAAAGAATAATTATTACAGGATCAGAATTATCCTGATATTCAGTTTCTTTTCATTTACTCTTGTATTAGTCGCTTCAAGGATTAGCTATTATTTTGTTAAGGATTTATACCTGCACCAGGTAAGCAAGCAAATTTTCAGCACATCAAAGATTATTGCAGATAACATTAAAGAAAATGATTTATTTCTTCTTCAACTTGGAATACCAACAGATTATACTTTGAAAGAATTCGATAAAATCACCAAACCGTTTATCAGGTTCGGCACAATTAAAAATATTTTTATCTTTGATAAAGAACTGAACATTCTGATTCATTCTACAGATCGAAACCTGATAGGTAAAAAAGAAAACAATCTTTTACTTAACAAGAAAGAGATTGAAGAATTGAAAAACAAAGAAGCTATTTCTTCCCTTCCTTTTCTTGGCGAAGATAAAAAATGGTACCTATGGGGATTTTACAGATTTAATGATAAACTTTGGCTCGGAATTCAGGAAAGAGCAGATAACCTTGAAAAGGTTGATGATTTCTCTAAATTGTTTTGGTATATCGGTCTGTCCGGTGTACTGCTTTCTGTTTTTCTTGGATGGATACTTGCTAAAAACATTACTAAGCCGGTTAGTAAATTAGTTGAGTTTAGTAACCAGATTGGAAAAGGAAATTTATTTTATGAGAAACCGGGAAAAATTTACGGTGAAATTAAAGTCCTTGCAGATGCTTTAGATAAAATGCGAAACGATTTGCAACTAAACCAAAAGGAAAAAGAAGATTTGTTAGCACAGATTGCACATGAAATCAGGAATCCTCTTGGCGGTATTGAGCTTTTAGCAAATCTTACAAAGGAAGATTTACTACAGGGAAAGATAAATCCGGATTACTTAGATAGAATATTAAAAGAAGTAGGCGGATTAAAATCATTAATAACGGCATTTCTTAATTACAGCAGGCCTGTTCTTACGGATGTAAAAGCGATTGATCTTGAGGAAATGTTTAAAGAACTGAATGAATCATACAGGAAAGATCTTGCTGATAAAAACGTTGCTCTGCTGCAAAACATTGAATTGAAGAAAATTTATTTTGATTACAACCATCTCAAGCGGATTTCAGAAAACCTTATAAAGAATGCAATTGAATCCTGCCCTGTAAACGGAGTAATAGAATTAAAATCTTTCAGTGAAAAAGGTAACCTTAAAATAGCTGTTGCCGATAATGGAAACGGAATAGATATAAATGACCGTGCAAAATTGTTTGAACCATTCTTCACAACAAAAAAAGAAGGAACCGGGTTAGGTCTTGCTATAAGTAAAAAACTTTGCAAAGAAAATAATGCAGATATTATTTATACCGAAAATTTTCCCAGGGGAAGCATTTTTACAATAACTAAAAGTGAAAATTAAATGGAACATGTTTTTGTAATTGAAGATAACGAGGCGATGAGGCTTGGAATTGTTGAAAGCCTGAAAAGAGAAGGTTACTTTGTAACTGCGTTTGATAACGGACCGGAAGCTATAAAAAATGTCAGACTTAACCACGCGTCAATTGCAATAATCGATTTGAAGATGGAACCGATTGACGGAATTGAAATACTAAAGCAGTTGAAAGAAATTAATAATCAGCTGGAAGTATTAATGATATCTGCTTACGGTACTGTAGAAATTGCGGTTTCAGCTATCAGGTTAGGCGCTTTTGATTTTCTTACAAAACCATTTTCACCGGAAGAATTAAGACTTAGAGTTAACCGGATTGCCGTTAAACTAAAACAGGAAAGAATAATTGATGATCTGCGTGAACAGAACAAATTATTAACTGAGGAATTGTATTCCGGTTTTGATGAACTGATAGGTAACTCTGCTGAGATAAAGAAGATATTTTTGCTAATAGAACAGGTATCAAAAACAGATTCCACGATAATTATCCATGGCGAAAGCGGCACGGGAAAAGAATTAGTCGCTCACGCAATTCATAAAAAAAGTGATAGGAAAGAAAAACCTTTTATCAAAGTTAATTGCGGCGCACTGAACGACAACCTCCTTGAGAGTGAGTTGTTCGGACACGAGAAAGGATCATTTACCGGTGCAATTAAGCAAAGACGTGGTAGATTCGAACTTGCAGATGGAGGCACACTTTTCCTTGATGAAATCGGTGATATTTCACTTGCCATGCAGGTAAAATTATTAAGAGTTTTACAAGATGGCGAGTTTGAACGCGTCGGCGGAGAAACCAGCATAAAGACTAATGTCAGAATTATCTCTGCTACAAATAAAGATTTAAAGATGCTGATTAAAGAAGGAAAATTCAGGGAAGATTTGTACTACAGACTTAGTGTTATCCCAATTGAAATTCCATCGCTAAGGAACAGAATGGAAGATATACCGTTGCTTGCTGAATATTTCCTGCAAAAATGTTCGGCAAAAAACAAAAATATTTCCAAACGGATTTCACAATCCGGAATGAACAAACTTATAAATTATAACTGGCCAGGAAACATCCGCGAACTTGAAAACTTTATTGAACGCTTATACGTAATTTCTCCCGGAGATAAAATTGAAGATAATCTGATTATCTTAAATTCTGACAACGCTTTAGCAGGTTCTATAAATAATTCTCTTCCTCTTGAAGAAGCAGTAAATATATTTGAGAGAAACCTGATTATTGATGCAATGAAAAAAGCCGATGGTGTTAAAAACCGGGCTGCCAAACTTCTTGGTATAGGTACAAGCGTTTTATATTATAAATTAGAAAAGCATGGTTTATTATGAAGATAGGTCTATTGAAAAAATATTTATTAGTAATTTTAATTCTGTTTACTCACCCTGTGTACAGTCAAAATCTTTCGTCTCTAGAGGTTTCTGCCAACAAGATAAGAAGACAAATCTCTGCTGATAATGTGAAGCTCGATTCATTGAATAAAATTCTAAATCAAAAAGTTGATGTAATCAATAATGAAAAAAATAAATCGCCTCAGGATAAGGATAAAATTTCCGGACTGATGGCAAATTCAATTACATTAACAAACCAGATTGAGAAGATACAGAAGAGTATTTCCAGCCAGGAAGATAACCTTGCATCTTTGGAAAAAAAATTGTTCAATACATATTCAGCTACAATTGATTCGCTTACGGAGTTGTTAAACAAGGCCAAATCCAAATCAACTAAAGATGAATTAACTGAACAGATATTTCGTCTGCGTGAAAGAAGACTTTTATTAACGCAGGGAAAGTTAAAACTACAATACAATCCAGAAAATATTCTTGGTATTGATGCAAAATCATTTACTTCTGCTAATGAAAAAAAGAGAATTGAAGAGTATTTAACTAATGCCTATGCAGAGGTTAATACTCAATTGAATGAAGTAACTTTTAAACTTAATGAGATAGAAAAGACAATCTCATTACAGAAAAAAGCTACAAGATTTTTAGAACAAACCGAAGGTGAAAATGAAATTAAGTCCGCCACAAGAACTTCAAATCGTACTGCTTCATCTGCCTATGGTGATTACCCGCGTGATGGTGCAACTGCTGAGCTTTCCGAAAAATCTGTTTTAAGTTACAACCAGATGATAAATCAACTTGCCTTTCTTGAACCTTCTCTTATTAAATCAAGGCAGGATTATTCGTTCGGAACAATTAAAAAGAATTTTCAGCTTAAAGATTATAAGAACTTGCTGAATGATGTAAAACAACTCCTCTCTGAATACAAATCTCTGCTTTCAAACAAAATCAACTCATTTAAATGATTTTAAAACCTGTAAGCCGAATTCTAATTTATCTTTGCCTGCAATTTACTTTCTTCTCAGATTTTTATGCCCAGTTTTCCTTTAATGCAAACAGTGAATTTGGATATTACAAAAACACAGGAAGCGGTGTATTTAAAAAGAATGATCTTGTTACCCGGGTTGACTTAAGAGGTAAATACGAGTATGAAATTGATGAGAATTACTTTTCTGCTTCTTTAGGTATTAAACCTGAAGTTTATGGATTTAAAGATAACCTGAGCGGGATAAAAATAAACGGGAAAGGAAGCTACTACGATAATTCAGAACTCTTGACCTGGGGAATTAATTTTAGCGCACAGAAAAACATATTCAACTCTTCGGAACTTGATATAAATACAGACCTTATCTTTTTAACTTCAGATTTTTATTTTGGTTCAAATGAAAAATTTCCTTTCCATTTAACTGCCGGTTATGCTTATCAAAGTTACAGCTACTCTTACAGGAAAAATTTTGATATCCTCTTTCTTGATAACAGGTATGAAGATTTACTACTTGAGGATATCAACTTCTTCGGTGGTTTATATCTTGAAAGATTTTTGATCTCGAATAAAACAAATTCTCTTTCTTCAAACTTATTAGACAAAAACAAAGGTTGGCGTATCGGGCCGCAGATTGGAATTAATTATCTACAGTCCTTTCTTGTAAGATGCGAGTATCGAATCTTGTTTCACTTTTCAGATATAACAAAAGCAACTTCATATGAACAAAACTATAAATTACTCACAGGTGCTAATCTTTCAGAAGACTTCTCATTATTTATTCTTTTGGATTTTTACCTTAAAAATTTAATACTGACGAAGGAGTTTGAACGGGTTAGAGAAATTATTTACTCTCCGATGAATTCTGAAAACCGTTTTTATGTTAAACTATTATACGATCTTAATGAAAACCTTGGAGCTTACGCAAGGTATGGATATGGCAAAGAAATACTTGATTACTTTGATTCATACCTGGAAGGCTGGAATCTCGTACTCGGTCTGGAACTGAATTATTGATTGTTGCCTGAATGACTTAATTAGGTCCTTCTTATTTGTTTTTCTTTTGACCTATCTTTATATTTTTGATGAATCTTAATTCTTTTTAACTGGAGGAAAAATGAAAATAGCAGTATGTATAAGTCACGTACCAGACACTGCTGCAAAAATTGTGATTGGACAAAACGGTAAAGAAATTGATCCAAACGGTGTTACTTACATTATAAATCCATATGATGAATTTGCTCTTGAAGAAGCATTGAAGACAAAGGAAAAAGTTGGTGGTGAAGTTACGGTAATTAGTATCGGAACTGATTCCAATAAAGAGACTATACGTAAAGCTTTAGCAGTTGGAGCTGATAACGGCATTTTAGTAAAGTCTAACAGCGATAGAGATTCACTTGGAGTTGCTAAAGCAATAGCAGATGAAATTAAATCTCTCGGTTCTGAATTAGTTTTCTTTGGAAAACAGTCGGTTGACTACGACAGCTCTGTTGTTGGACAATTAACTGCTGAATTACTTGGATTTAACTGTGTTTCTGTTGTTGTTGATTTCAAAATCGACGGTAATAGAATTATTGCCGAGAGAGAAATTGAAGGCGGCCGGGAAGTAGTTGAAACATCACTACCTGCAGTTATAACCGCTCAGAAAGGATTGAATGAACCAAGATATGCTTCGCTTAAGGGAATTATGGCTGCGAAGAAGAAGACCATCGAAGAAAAGACTGCTACAGATTATCATAACTCCGTTGAAATTTTATCTATGAAAAAACCAGCTATGAAACAGGCGGGAAGAATCCTTGGTACGGATAAATCTGTTGTACCTGAATTAGTTCGCTTATTAAGAGAAGAAGCAAAAGTAATCTAACACGAGGAAACTAAAAATGGCAAATAAAATTTTAGTATTTATTGAACAAAGAAACGGATCTGTAAAAAAATCATCTTATGAAGCATGCAGCGCTGCTGTAAAACTTGCTAATCAATTAAATTGTGATATTGAAGCTGTTTGCATTGGAAACGATGTAGAGAACTTAGAAACAATCGGCAATTTTGGAATATCAAAAATTTTTCAATATAAAAATGAACAGCTTCAGAATTATTCATCCAGCGCTTACGCAGATATATTAGCAGAGCATTTTAATTCATCCGGCGCTGATGTTTTGGTAATGTCAAATTCTTCACTTGGAAAAGATCTTGCTCCTTTTGTAAGTGTAAAGGTTAAAGCCGGATTACTAATTGATTGTATTAGTTTATCCGTTGCTTCAAATGATATTGTTGCTTTACGGCCGATATTTGCTGGTAAAGCATTAGTTGAATGCAGAATAAATTCTGTAAAAAAAATATTCACTTTACGTCCTAACGTATTTGGATTGAATGAAGCTGAAAAGGTACAGTCTCAAGTTGAGATAAAAAATGTTGATAATCCTAACCTAAAAACAAAAGTTATTGAAATTAAAAAGTCTGAAGGTAAACTTGATGTTGCTGAAGCAGATATAATTGTTTCGGGTGGCAGAGGCATAAAAGGACCTGAAAATTTCAATATGATAGAAGAATTAGCCGGTGTTTTAGGCGGCGCTGTTGGTGCATCCAGGGCTGTTGTGGATGCAGGATGGAGACCGCATAGTGAGCAGGTTGGTCAAACCGGGAAAACAGTTTCACCTAATTTGTATATTGCGGTTGGAATTTCAGGTGCAATTCAACATTTGGCCGGAATGTCTTCAGCAAAATATATTGTGGCAATAAATAAAGATAAAGATGCTCCGATATTCAGCATTGCAGATTATGGAATTGCCGGTGATCTGTTTGAAGTGCTTCCTGCATTAACAGAAGAAATAAAAAAGGTAAAATAAATAAAAGGTTTTAGTTGAATAAAATTCAGGTTGAAATACTAGGACTTTCTTCTACTCCGTCAGCAGGTGGAGCGTATGCAATTTTATTAAAGGAAGTTTACGGAAACCGCAGACTTCCTATAATTATCGGTGCGTTCGAAGCACAGGCAATTGCATTAGAAATGGAAGGAATTAAACCACCAAGGCCATTGACGCATGATTTACTTAAAAATGTAATCGATAATCTTGGTGGTACCGTACAGGAAGTTTTGATAGATGAACTTAAAGACAATACCTTTTATGCAAAAATTATAATTGATATTTCATCGCTTACAAATGATATAGATAGCAGGCCAAGTGATGCAATTGCTCTTGCAGTACGAACCCAGTCGCCCATTTTTGTAAATGAAGAAGTGATGAACTCAGCCGCTTTTTTACCCTCATCCGAAGATGATCAGTTTGAAAATATTGAGGAAGATGTACCTGAACAGGAACCTGAAGAAAACTCGAAGCAGAATATTCCGCAGTCTAAAGAATCAAAGATTGCAGCTTTACAAACACAGTTGAGAGAAGCAGTTGAAAAAGAAGATTATTTAAGAGCAGCAAAGCTGAGAGATGAAATTCAGAAAATAACCGACCAGAATTAATTAAAAGCTTTCTTCCCTATTTCGCATTCTAAGCACTTATCCCGCGAACAATAATTACGGAATAGTTCAAGCATACCCTGTGAATAAATACTTTTCTTCCAGGAATCCCGCATATTAAGCATCTCGGAAATATTTTTAACTATTGAATTGTCTTCCCTTTGAATGATTGTTGAGTAGACCACAAGAATTTTTTTAGCAAGATCCTGTTTACCGAATACTTCAAAATAAACCGAGAAGAACGGAATAACGACATTAACAATAATGTCGTCGGCCCGCATTCCACCTACAAAGAATTTCAAACTTGTATTGGAAGATTCACCGACAGTGTAATGGTTTTTCCAGTAACCGTCTGCTTTAACAATAAACGCAGAACGAAGAGCATTTATGAGTGTTTCAGGCTTATGAATGGCAGTTATTTTATTTAACAGCAATTCAATAAAATTTTCTTTTATAATTTTATGAATAAGGACAGTTCCGCCTGCAACTCTGATTGTCGGAAAATTCTGTGGCCTGAGTTTGGCAAAATTCCAGAGAGAGTTGTCAAACATTCTTCCGTCATAATCATTTTTAATTTCATTCCACTTTTCTTCAAGCTTGTTCAGATAATCCTGGTCGCTATCATCAAGTTTTGTGTAACCATCATTTAAGAACCCGGCAACTTTAATTAACAGAGTATTTATAACATCAAGCAAATCTTCACGTTCAGAATATTTTTTAATAACATTGATATTGACTGCTTGCGTCAGGTGAATCATATTTTTTTTATTCTTGGAGTAACCAAGCGCTTCAAACAGACTTTCATAAAAGAGTTGCTGCCACAATTCTATCTCCTGGAAGTCCTGGTATGAAAACACTCTTGAAATAAAACTTTGGTTCAGATCATAACGAATAACAGGCTCTTTCAGGTTTAACTCTCTTACAAAAGCTAATTCCTTTAACCTGAAAAACATCCTGTCGCATTTCTTCCTTAATCGTTCAACTCCTAACTTTTTTACAAATTCCGATTGCAGATTTACATCAGTGTTTTGAAGATAATTACTGCATTTTATTTTATTCGCGCTGCCGGCGGTTTTCCTGTTAATTTGTATTATTAATTCTTCAAGCCTTGATTTCTCGATATATTCGGAAAGGCAGACAGTCGGAATTTTCCTCCCGTCTTTGCTGTAAACATTAGGTATATGTTCTTTATTGAAAAGAGATATCTGAATAATTACGCGGTTATATTTTTTATCAAGGTTGTGTCCATGTGCTTTCCAGTCAGTAACAGACGTATCCAATTCAACATCGCCAACAAATACAAGATTACCAATTCTTATCTTAGCATTTGAAAAGTCCGGGCCTCCGTATTCAACATTCTCAACACCAATATTATAAATTTCAACCTGGCTACCGTCGATGGTTTTAATATTTTTATTAAAAGATTGATTCTTCCAGATACTGGATAAAACCTCTTCCCTAACCTTTACATTTTGATTCATATTAAAATCAATAGATGTTATTCCGGGTAAACAGAAATTTAATGATCAAAAAAATAAAATGATTAAAAAACCTTAAATGCCTAACAATTCTAATACTTCGGAATTTAACCTTGTCATTTCCAATTTAATTTTCTTCCCGAATTCAGTTGTTTTATCTAAATACAACAAAGCACGGCTGATGTTTATTAGAAAGTTAATATTATTTTTTTCAGAAAAAGCTTTTACTACTTCCTGCAGACTGCCACCCTGAGCTCCAACTCCTGGTAAAAGCACAAATAAATCTTTAAACGAAGTAATGTTATCCTTAAGTTCTTCTAAATTAGTGGCCCCAAATACGACACCGCAATTTTTATTCGCATTCCAGTCATTAACGCTTTCAATTACTTTTTGGAAGAGATAAGTCCCGTCGGCTAATTTTTGCTTTTCAAAATCTGCTGAACCTTTATTTGAAGTAAGAGCAAGAATAAAATTAATTTTATCATTGTAATTCAAAAAAGGCAGCAATGAATCGTGTCCCATATAAGGGTTTAAAGTAACAGCATCAAAATTGAAATAATTGAAAATCGATAATGCATACATATCGCTTGTGTTGCCTATATCTCCGCGCTTTGCATCGGCAATTACAAGCACATCATCAGGAATAAACTCAAGTGTTTTTAACAGGTTATCAAATCCGGCAGCACCGTCTTTTTCATAAAATGCAAAATTGATTTTATAAGCAGCAGCAAATTCAGCAGTGTTATCAATTACAATCCTGTTGAATTTAACAATCGGATTTTCTTCTGAATGCAGGTACATGGGAATTTTGGAAATGTCTGTATCAAGCCCAACACAGATATGATTCCCTTTTTTTAATCTTGCTAATAATTTTTGCTGCGCATTCATATTATGTAAATTGTTTCCTGTTTTTATAAATATTTGCTGCTATGGCAATAAGAAAAACATTAACCAATAATGAACTTCCTCCATAGCTTAGAAACGGAAGCGGTAGCCCGACCACCGGCATTACTCCAATTGTCATTCCTATGTTTATAAGAAAGTGAAAAAACATCAAAGCAAGAATTCCGATAACAACTAAGCTAAGAAATTCATCTTTAGCTTTTGCAAAATATGATATCTTTAATAACCGAATGAAAATTACTAAGAATAAAATTAAAATAACAATACTGCCTATAAATCCGAACTCTTCACCAATAACACAAAATATAAAATCTGTCCATTGCTTTGGAATAAAACGTAACTGAGTCTGGTTCCCTTCCAGAAAACCTTTACCAAATAAACCGCCGGAACCAATAGCAACGCGTGCCTGAATTACATTATAACCTGCTCCCAACGGATCTGCATTAGGATCCATAAAAGTTTCTATTCTTCTTTGCTGATGCGGACTTAATGCATTATAAATGGATTCAAAGAAAAAGCCTGCGGCAAGATTTATGACAAACACCGAAGCACTCAGAAAATAATTTCTTTTAAAGTAAACAAGCAGAACTAAAACCAGCACTAATGCAGAAATAAAAATAACTGTTCCAAATATTGATGAGAGAATTACAACAAATGGTGATATCACCAGAAATAAACCAAACATACTTATTCCCTTCCAGAAAAGCATGAAGAGAATAATTGCCATAAATACAAACGCAGTTCCCATATCCGGTTCAAGAAGTATCAGACCGACAGGAAACATTCCTATCATCAGAGCTATAGCAATATCTTTAAATGAATCTATGTTTATCTTTTCCCTGCTTAGGAATGAAGATAGTAAAAGGATTGTTGCAATCTTAGCAAACTCTGAAGGCTGAAAACCCATAGAGCCAAATTCAAGCCAGCTTCTTGAGCCGTAAACTTTTTTACCTGCAACTAAGACAACTATCAAAAGCAAAATTGAAAACACGTACGAAGGTAATGCTAAAAATTGCAGGAACCTTGAAGGAATGAAATATACAATGCCAAATACAATCAATGCGAGGATAGCAGAGTATAATTGTTTCTGGAACGTGCCGGCTGCTTCAGGATTATTCGAGGTTGCGCTGTAAATTGCCATTAAACCAAAAATCACAAGTAAAAATGCAGAACCAATTAAGGCTATATCAAATTTATCTTCAAATTTATATTCTATTTTAGAAGCCCGCTTGAACAACTTTTACCTCAGCCGAATCTGATTTTATCTTTGGTGTAATTTTATTCTTAAGGTATTCTTGTATTACTGCTTTTGCGATTGGCGCTGCCCAGGTAGCACCGAAGCCTGCATTCTCTACAAATACTGCTACCGCAATTTTGGGTTTATCAAAAGGAGCAAAGCCAATAAACCAGGCATGATCATTACCATGCGGGTTCTGTGCTGTTCCTGTTTTTCCCGCCACTTCAATACCCGGTAATCTTACAGATGTTGCTGTACCCGCTCCGTTTACGACAAGGAACATTCCATGTTTAACTATATCCATAGTTTTCTGACTTACTTTTGTATCAATTGGATTGAATTTGAACGGGACTAATTTTTTATTTGCATCAAGATAACCTTTAACAAGATGCGGAGTAAAACCTTTACCGTTATTAGCAATAAGCGCTGTATAATTTGCAAGCTGCAAAGGAGTAACACTTAATTCACCCTGTCCTATACCAAGGCTTACAACAAATCCTTTTGTCCAACCATTCTTACCGTATCTTTTATCATAATATTCCGATGAAGGTAGTATACCCGGTTTCTCTTCAAGGATATCAATGCCGGTTTTATGACCAAAGCCGAATCGTCTTCCATACTCCGACCATTTATCAAGTCCAATTCTTAATATCAATTGGTAAAAGAATGAATTACAGGAATGCTCAATTGCGTGAACAACATTTATTGATCCGTGATTTCCACCATGGCATTTAAAGAATCTTCCAAAATTAAAACCGCCGCCGCAATAAAGCGTAGTATTCTCATCAATAATGCCTTCTTCCAAAGCAGCTATAGCAGCAAGAATTTTAAAAGTTGAACCAGGTGGATTAACAGACAGGGTTGCCCTGTTGAACAAAGGTTTTTCCGGATTAGTATTTAAATCTGTCCATATATCTTTAGAAGTAACAGTCGTAAAATTATTCAGGTCAAATTGCGGAGAACTTACAAAAGCCAATATCTCACCAGTTTCCGGTTCGATTGCTACTAAAGCGCCGCTTTTACCTTCAAACCCTTTTTCAGCAACTCTTTGCGCATCTGCATCAATTGAAAGTACAAGGTCTTCACCTTTAATTGAATTGATATCTTTTGCACCTTCCTGGAACCTGCCAATCTCTTTTCGCTTTGAATCAACAAGAATAAATTTTTTACCTTTAATTCCGCGAAGATATTTTTCATAAGTTTTCTCGATTCCGGTGTTGCCAATAAAATCACCCATCTGGTAATACTGATCCTGCTCCATCTGTTTTCTAGAAACTTCTTTTACATAACCGAACAGGTGGGATCCCTGAACGCTATCTACATAAGATCTTTCCAGTTCAATTGTATAACTTACACCGGGAAGTTTCTCGGAATTTTCTTCAATCCATGCAACAACCGGGAAGCTTATATCTCTTTGAACTCTAATCGGAATGTATGGAGAAAAAGTTCTGTTATTTTTCAGAATCTTATCTACAAATCCGGGCTCGGTGTTAAGCATAGTTTCGATATACTTATTCAGCTTTCTATTATAAAACTGCGGAGTAATTAGTAAAGTAAATGATGGTTTGTTATTAACGAGAAGATTCAGATTTCTATCATAGAAAGCACCGCGCAGCGGAGTCTGTACGATTTCCTTTATACTATTCTCGGCTGATTTGTCATTGTAAGAATCGTACTTTACTATCTGCATCTGGAAGAGCTGGAACATAAAAATTACGAATACACCAACGACAAGTACGAAAATAATCTTTCTTCTTAAATCTGTTCCTAAATTGTCACTCATAGCTAAACAAAAACTTTCTTAGACGAAAAAACAACGACCGGCAGGGCAATAACAGCAGAATATAATGCAGGCAAGATTCCCTGCTGGAAAAATAAAATAATTAAATTCTGTTCAAACTCCGGAGTAGAAAAAAATGAATACACAATGGAATCCACAGTACCTATGATCAGTACGATTGCAAGAAACATAAACGATTTTAAATTGAAGTCCATTTTATTTTCATTATAAAAATAGCCGGTTAAAAATCCGCATAATGTTTTGGAAAATGCAGCACTTCCAATAACGCCACCAGAAATAATATCAAACAGGAGTCCTAATGTAAAGCCCATTATTGTTCCTTTAAGCTGACCGGTATTCAAAGTAAAGAAGACTAATAAAATCAGGATCAAATCAGGCGCAATCTGCCTGTAAGATAAAAACGGAATAAGTGTTATTTGGATGATAACCAAAAGAACAAATACAAGTAAAGTTTTAATATAAAACGAGGTCATCATTTTTTGTCAATCAAATTTAATTCAATATTATTTTTCTGGTAACTTTGAACAAGACCCACTACAAACACGTTTTCAATACGGATTAAATCCACAAATGGTTTTACAATAACATTATTAAATAAACCGGTTTTATCCCTGTTTCCGCCAGCTACAACACCAACAGGAATTGAGGGTGGAAATCTTGAACTAAAATCTGAAGTAACAATCCTGTCACCGACTTCCATATCAAAAGTTTTAGGAACATTTTTAATAATAAGCTGCGAACCATTCCACTCCAGTACACCATCAAACCTGCTCCTTTGATTTCTTACAGCAAGCTTAAGTTCAGAATTTCTTATTGATTTCATTATCGAATAGCCGTTAGCAACTTCATCCACAACACCAACTAAACCAAGATCATTAATTACAGGCATTCCCTTTTTAATATTTTCTGCTGTACCGATATTAATAATGTAATTTCCGTTGGCAGGTGAAAGTATTTTGGAAATTATTCTGCAAGGGATTAAAGGAAAATCGGAAGTGTCTTTATAACCGAGCATCCTTTTTAGCTCATCGTATTTTATGCCGTACTCCCTTAGTTGATTTACCTGGAGCATTAATTTGGCATTAACTTCTCTTAGTCTTCCATTTTCATAACTATTAATGAAAGGTGAAATGATTTCTGAAAAGGCAGAGGTTATAGCGGCAAAACCACCAAAGGCAAAAGCTTTAACCTTTTTAACAGGCGGTTTGTTGTTAAATGAAATTAAAAGCAGGCTGATAACCAAAAGTAAAATTAGAATTAGATATTCTCTGAACCTATTCCAGATTCTATTTACAAATCCCGGCATTAGTATCTTCTGTTACGCAAAAATACTTTTGAATATTTGTTAAGGTTTTCAATTGATTTACCTGCTCCGCGTGCTACGGCAGTTAAAGGATCTTCTGCAATATGAACAGGAAGGTTTGTTTCCATTCTTATTCTTTCATCAATACCTTTAAGTAATGCACCACCACCAGTAATCATAACACCACGGTCAAGAATATCCGCTGATAGTTCTGGTGGAGTTCTTTCCAATGATTGTTTAACTGCTTCAACTATTTGCACGATATTTTCATTCAACGCTTCCCTGATTTCAACAGAGCTAACTTCAGCAGTTTTTGGAACACCGCCGACTAAATCACGTCCTTTAACCTGAACAGTAATTTCTTCTTTCAACGGTACTGCGGAACCAACTTCACATTTAATAGCTTCAGCAGTTCTTTCACCAATTAAAAGGTTATGGTTCTTTTTGAAGAACTGCATAATTGCGTTGTTCATTTCATCGCCGGCAATTCTAATTGATTCCTCATTTACAATTCCTGATAAAGCTATAACGGCAATTTCAGTTGTACCGCCTCCAATATCAATAATCATATTTCCAACAGGGGCTTCAACATCAATTCCAATTCCAATTGCAGCAGCCATTGGTTCAGCAATCAGGTGAACTTCTTTAGCACCGGCGTGTTCACAGCTATCTCTTACTGCCCTTTTTTCAACTTCAGTACATCCGCTTGGAACTGCAACCACTATTCTTCTGCTTGATACAACACCGGCACTTACCTGTTTAATAAATGCCCTTATCATACCTTCGGCAATTTCAAAATCTGCAATAACACCATCGCGCATTGGTCTTGTAACACGAATTTCTTTATGTTCCCTGCCCTGCATTTCCTTGGCTTTATTTCCCAACGCAATAATTCTTTTTGTACTTCTGTCGTAAGCAACAATAGAAGGTTCATTAAGAACTATTCCTTTTCCCTTGATAAAAATTAATGTATTTGCTGTCCCCAAATCAATTGCAATATCAGTAGCAAAAAAATCAAAAACTCCCATAATGCCTCTTAGTGCTTAAAATTCCTAATGCCGGTAAAAATCATGGATATATTATTTTCATCGGCTGCTTTAATAACTTCTTCGTCTCTAACAGAACCACCCGGTTGAATAACGGCTGTAATTCCGTGAGAAATAATTTCAAGTAAACCATCTGCAAAAGGAAAATAAGCGTCTGAGGCAGCAACAGCATTTTTCAGATCGTGTCCAAATTCTTTTGCTTTAATGGCACCAATTTTTGCAGAATCAACTCTGGACATTTGTCCTGCACCAACGCCTAAAATCTTCTTATCCTTAGCATAAATAATAGTGTTGGATTTTGTATGCTTACAAATTGTCCATGCGAATTTTAAATCTTCAATATCTGCTTTTGTTGGATTTGTTTTTGTAACTGTTTTTAAAATATCGTTTGTCAGTATAGAATCGTCTTTAGTCTGAGCTATGATTCCACCCGGAATATTTTTTATCATTAGTTCATCGGTCTGCAAATCTTTTATCTGCTGAACAAGTCTTCTGTTCTTTTTAGTGAATAACAGCTCAAGCGCATCCTTTGTAAAATCAGGGGCAACCACAATTTCGAGAAATATTTCATTTAATTTTTCTGCAGCAGCTTTATCAACAGTACCGTTAAAAGCTACAATACCGCCGAACGCTGAAACCGGGTCGCAGGTTAATGCTTTTGTGTAAGCATCCAGAGTATTTGTTCCAACTGCCGCCCCGCAAGGATTGGTGTGCTTTATAATTGCACAGGAATTTGGTTCAAGTTCATTTACCAATTCAACTGCGGCAACTAGATCAATAATATTATTATATGAGACTCCTTTTCCATGAAGAATCTTAAAATAACTTGCGAAGTTTCCGAAAAGATAAGCTTTCTGATGAGGATTTTCACCGTATCTTAATGTCTGATCTAATTTTAAATTAATTCTTAGATTCTTTGGTTCAACTTCAAATGTTTTTTCAAGGAAGTTTGCAATTAGAGTATCATAATATGATGTGTGTGAAAAAGCTTCAGCGGCTAATTTTTGTTTTGTTGCCAGCTCAACATTCCCGGTTTTTAATTCCTGAATAAAAGAAGGGTACTGATCAGGATTTGTAAGTACGGAAACAAATTTATAATTCTTAGCTGCTGCCCTGATCAAACTTGGTCCGCCAATATCTATGTTTTCAATTTTAGTCTGAAGGTCTAAATCTTCCCTGTCCACAACTTTTGGAAACGGGTAAAAGTTAACGCATACAATTTCTATTGGAGAAATGTTATTGTCTTTGGCTTCCTTTAAATCCACCTCGTTGTTAGTGCGCATTAAAATACCGCCAAAGATTTCCGGCTGTAATGTTTTAACCCTTCCGGAAAATATTTCAGGAAAGCCGGTGTAGCTGCTTACTTCAGTGCAATGGATATTATTTTCGGTGATAAGTTTTGCGGTATTCCCCGTGGCAAGTATTTCATAACCTAAATCAGCAATCTCTTTGGCAAAATCAATAATACCGGATTTATCCGATACACTTATTAAAGCAAATTTTTTCAAAAGCACCTCTAATTCAAAATAAATACTCTGTTATCAACAATAGTAATTTTATTTTCAGAAATTTTCTTTATAACAAATGGTAATAATTTATGTTCAACTTCCAAAACTCTTGCTGCAATTTCTTCAGGTGACTTAACATCAGTTATATCAACACAGCTTTGAGCAATTATTTTACCGTTATCATAAACTTTATCAACAAAGTGAACACTTGCGCCGGACACTTTACAGGATGCGTTAAATACACTCCGGTGAACATTCATTCCATACATTCCTTCACCTCCAAAAGACGGGAGTAATGCCGGATGAATATTAATAATTTTGTTTGTGAAATGATCGACAAGATTATCAGGTATCTTCTTCAGAAAACCCGCTAACACGACCAAATCAATTTTTAAGTTAATCAGAACATCAGAAGCTTGTTCAAGTAAAATATAATTTTCTTTAAAAATTTTACTTACGAAATAAACCGGAATATTATGGTTTGCTGCAAGATCAACCGCACCACACTCGCGTTTATCAGCAAAAACCGCAGAAATTTCAACATTAAGATACTTAATGGAAATTGCATCGAGAATTGCTTTAAGGTTAGAACCTCTACCCGAGACAAAAACAGCTAATCTAAACATAAAAATCCATCCGGCGTGTTAAAAATTACTTAAAACAGTTCTAAGAATCAATGTAAGGGACTCAACATTCTTAAGATTTTGCACGAAAAAACAATTTTTTCTGTTGCCCTGCTAGTTCAATTATAATTTTTCCTTTAGTGCGTCTGTGTACCCTTTTAATTTTACCTGGTAATCAAAGTCGGAAAAGTCTTCAGCGGCTTCAACCATTTCTGCTGCTTTTGACTTATTCCCAGATTTATAAAATGCTCTTGCTAAGTAATAATATGCAAATGGTTTTATCCAGGTCTCGTTTGCAGTATTAAATCTTACTGCTTTTTCACCATCTTTAATTGCTTCGTCAAGCTTACCTGTTTCATAATTAATATCGCACAAATATAAGTATGCTTCCGCTTTTAGTTTTTCAGCCTGAAGATTAGGAAGTAATTCCCAAAGAGAATTATTTGCTTCCTGGTATTTACCGCACTCAATCATATTTGAAATGTTAATTAATTTAATTTCATTTTGTGAAAGAGTCCTGTCAAAATATATTTCACCTTTACGTTTTGCAAAAGCATCGTCAGCCAAATCAAGATTACCATTTCTTGCAAGTATATAATTCTTTTTAGCTTCTTCTCTTCTTCCGGTTATCTCATAACTTAATGCTATCCTGTAATATGCAATACCGGAGTAATCAAATTCTTTTGTTGTCGAAAGAAATTTTTCGTAATAAGAAATAGTTGAGCTGAATTCATTTTTACGGAATAATATTTCACCAATAAGAAAATTAGAATATGAAATTACCTGTTTGAAATCTTTATTATTATCCGCAATGATTTTCCTTAGAACTTTTTCCGCTTCATTCATCTTCCTGTTCTTCATTAATACGACCGCATAAGAATAACCAAAAAGAGAATTGCCGGGATATTTGTTTATCAGTTGTTTTAAATATCCTGTTGCAGTGTTGTAATCAATAAGGGTTTCCGAATATATCTGGGAAAGAAAATATGCAGCTTCATTCCTGGAATAAACGCCGTTACGATAAACAATTTTTAAGTGATTTATTCCTTCTTCTTTGGTACCGGATAAACCGCCAAGTTTTAACGCCCACTTAAATATGGATGGCACTAAACTTAAAGCGTAGTTAAACAATCCCAATCCAAGATGTGCATCATAATTTTTAGGATAAAGCTCAATTGTCTTTGATAAATACTTGTTGGCATTCTTTACTGCCCACAATGCGCTTACGCTGCTGTTTGCTTTTGTAAACGCAAGTGCCCTGAATCCGTAATTTGCTCCAAGTATATACAATGCAGTTTCATCATTATCTCTTGAATCGAGAATCGCTTCGCACTTTTTAATTGTTTCATCTGAATATTTGATGAAATTATTGTAATCATCATTTTCTTTGTTGCTAAGATAAGTCCAGAGATATGAACTTGACCGGTAGTGATATCCTCTTGGATCAGAGGGATATTTTGAAATTATTCTCTGAAAAATTTCATCGGCTTTATCAAACTGAAAATTATAAGAATAATCCAGCCCCTGCTTTACAAGATTTGGAATTTCAGATTGTGCAAGAATAGACGAGCCGAAATATGTCAGCAGAAATAGAAACAGAATTTTTTTCATCAGCTGGCGGTCTTCTGTAATTTCGAATAATTCAATGCGGCTTTAACAAACTCCCTGAATAACGGGTGAGCTTTAGTCGCTCTTGATTTTAATTCAGGATGAAACTGGCAGCCAACAAACCATGGGTGATCAGGAAGTTCTATCATTTCGACAAGCAAATCATCCGGAGAAGTACCGCTGAATATTAAACCATTTTCTTCAAGTACCCTTCGGAAATTATTATTCACCTCAAATCTATGACGATGTCTTTCGGATATATCAAGAGTTTTATAAGCATCAAATGCTTTTGTATTCGGTTTAAGTACACATGGATAAGCACCAAGACGCATTGTGCCGCCCATTTCTTTAACCTTTTTCTGATCATTCATTATATGAATAACGTTGTAACTGTTCTTTACGAATTCAGCACTATTTGCTTTTTTTATTCCACAGACATTTCTCGCAAATTCAATTGTTGCACATTGCAAACCAAGGCAAATTCCGAAGAAAGGAATATTATTTTCTCTTGCATATTGGATTGCCAGAATTTTTCCTTCAATACCTCTTTCACCAAATCCACCGGGGATTAATAATCCGTCAATTCCCTTAAGAATTTTTTCAGCACCTTGTTCTTCAACATCTTCTGCATTAATAAAACTTACTTTCACTTTACTATCATTTTCTGCGCCTGCATGTACAAAAGCCTCACTAATACTTTTATAGGCATCAACAAGGTTTGTGTATTTACCACAGATTCCAATATTCACAACGTTAGCCGGATTTTTTATTTTATGAACAAAGTTAATCCAGTCATCAATCTTAATTTTGATATCCGGAAGTTTTAATCTTTTTAGAATTATTCTGTCAAGCTTTTGCTTCTTAAGCACAAGAGGCACTTCATAAATGGTGGAACAATCGTGTGTGGAGATTACTGACTTCGCATCAACATTAGTAAATAGTGCAATCTTTTCTTTAAGCTCATCTGCTAATTCTTTTTCTGATCTGCAGACTAAAATGTTAGGCTGAATACCAAGTTCTAATAAATTTTTAACGCTATGCTGTGTTGGCTTTGTCTTTACTTCTCCTGCTGAACTGATATAAGGAACAAGAGTAACATGAACACTGATTGCATTCTTTCTTCCAACTTCCATCATTAACTGGCGCATTGCTTCAATAAAAGGTAAGCTTTCAATATCGCCTACTGTTCCGCCAATTTCTGTTATTATTATATCATACTCGCCCGATTCGCCAAGCTGCTTCATCCGGTTTTTTATTTCATCTGTAATATGAGGAATTACCTGGACTGTGGCTCCAAGGTATTCTCCTTTTCTTTCCTTTGTTATTACATTGTAATAGATTTGCCCGGTGGTAGTGTTATTCGCCTTAGACATATTTACATCGAGAAATCTCTCGTAATGTCCAAGGTCAAGGTCTGTTTCAGCACCATCATCGGTTACGTAAACTTCACCATGTTGAAACGGATTCATTGTACCAGGATCAACGTTTATATAAGGATCGAATTTTTGAATTGTAACCCCGAATCCGCGCTGCTTAAGTAAAAGTCCTATCGAGGACGCAGTGATTCCCTTACCAAGAGAAGATACAACTCCCCCTGTGACAAATATATATTTAACTTTCTTTTTGTAAGCCATTTTTTCCCGGAATTGATATTGCAAAACTGTTTAATTTTGCAGTTAAACTTATCTAAAAAAAAGTTAATCTTCTACCCGATTCATTTAAAAGAAAAACTTTTTTTGGAGTTTTCTTTAAACTTGCCGTAGAATTTCTGTTGCAGCAAGTTTTCCGCTTTTAATTGCCCCCTCAATTGTAGCAGGAAGTCCGGTATTTGTCCAATCACCTGCTAAATAGAGATTTTTAATTTTGGTTTTTGCCGAAGGACGAATTTTGAGAATTGCTTTTTCAGGAACGAACGTAGCCCTTTTCTCTTTAATAACTTTGGAATATTCAATTGAATTTAGACTAAACTGAGGAAAGTATTCCTTTAGCCTAAAAGAAATATCTGAGACGATTTTTTCATTATCAATTTCCATCCAACGGTTGGCATCACTTATTGTTATGGAAACATAACTACCATGATTAAAAATCCAGTGAACATCCGAATTTAATAATCCATAGAATTTTTCATTAAAAATATTTTCATTCAACCACAGATGAACATTAAGAATTGAAGAATATCGAAATGAAGGTATGCTAAGCTTGCTATGGTAATCAGGTGGAACAATCTTAAATAATGAATCGAAAGGTACGGCAGAAATTACAAAGTCGTATTCGAATCTTTTATCATTTATAATGACACCTTTTGCCTCATCATTTTCAATCTGAATATCATTTATTCTTGTTGAAAAATGAACCTGTCCGTTATTTTGAATTATAAATTCTTTAGCCGGAAAATGAAAAGTATTGTTCAGATTTTCCTGTGGCAGAATTACTACCGTAGATTTATTATTGCGAAGAAATATTTGCTTAAGTATATCTGCAAATATTTTGGCTGAGCATTTTTCAATATCGGAATTCAATGCTCCGATTGCAAAAATTTGCCATAAAACTTTCTGCACTCTTTCGGATTGGTTTTCCTTAACAAGCCACTCACGAACTGAATAATCACTTAACAAATCAGTTGGATAAAACAGAAGTTTAATTAGTAGCTTGATTATACCAAGTTTTTCTGACCGGTTCATCGCCTTATAACCTGCAAGTGCTAAAAGAAGGTTAAATGGATATAATAAAGTGGACGCGTCAAATTTATATTTAATATTATTCTTTTCAATGAAGTTTAGTGAAAGATTATCCTGAATGTACAATGATTCCATTGCACCAATTTTTTTTACAAAATCAAGTGTGTAATCATAGCAACCCAACATCAAATGCTGCCCGCAATCTATGTATTCATTTGTTTGTTTAAAAAGAAATGATGATGCTCTACCACCAGGTTTAGGAGAAGCTTCGTAAAGATGTACGGTAAAATTATTGGCAGCTAAATAAACAGCAGCGGATAAACCGGCGAGACCACCGCCAATTACGGCAACTTTTTTCATCAATAGACCAGACTATATTTTGCCCATACTCCTAATGAGATTCCAACTTTTTCAAATGAAGATACCCGTATTTTCTTTTCAAAGACATTATAATTTTTAGTTTCAATTTTCTGAAGTAGTTTGGAATAGATATGCTGCATTGCACGGGCGGCAAACATTGAGTATTTATCTTCCGTAGTAAGGTTATGATTTGCTTTGTCAAAATATTCACGGGCACGGGCAGATTCGTATCTCATCAACTCAATAAAATTATCATTGTACACATTATTCATCAATTCTTTTTCAGAATAATCAAACTTAATCAGATCCTGCTGCGGCAAATAAATTCTACCTTTTTCAGCATCCGCTTTAACATCACGAAGTATGTTTGTTAATTGCAGTGCAAGGCCAAGATTAACTGCAAAATCCTTTGTTGATTTATTTTTGTAACCGAATATTTCTATACACATTAATCCTACAGTTGAAGCAACCCTGTAACAATAGAGTGAAAGATCCTCAAAACTAATGTAGCGTTTATTCTGCAGGTCCATTTCCATTCCTTTTATAAGTTCAAAGAACGGTTCAAAAGGAATGTTAAACTGCCTGATTATCTTTATTAATTTATTAAAAAGGAAATACCCGGAATTTCCGCTAATAGCTTTTTCCAGTTCTAGTCGCCATCTCCTCAGTTTTTCATATTTAACTTCTTCAGTGTCATCAATATCATCAACAATGTCATCTGTCTGTCTGCAGAATGCATAAACGGTATTCATTGCATCCCGTTTTTCCGGAGGCAATAAACTGAATGCATAGTAAAAACTGCTTTTACTTTGTTTAGCTATATTTTTTGATTCATCTGCCATTTAATTTCTTAAATGATTTTATAAATAATCCTGCAAAATCTTTTTTTGTAAGTACTGGTCTCAGAGTCAATACATTATAATCATTCTTTTCAATTTTATTCAGAATTTCTTCTCCACCTAAAATTGTCCATTTTATTTCTATAGCAAGTTTAAATGGTAACCGGTCAATTAAACTGTATCCATTCTGAAAAAGTACTTTGGCTCTTTGAACCTGCTGTTTTATCAACAGGCTAAAGTTAGAATTAATTTTTTTCTTCTCAAAATCATTTTCCGTAATTCCAAACGACTCCATTTCGTCAACCGGTATATAAATCCTGCCTTTCAAAAAATCAAGGCTTAAATCCTGGTAGAAATTTGCTAACTGAAGCGCTGTACAAATGGAATCGGACAGTTTTTTACTTTCTTCATCGCGAATATTGTGTAATTCAAGTATTAATCTTCCAACAGGATTAGCCGAATACTTACAATAATCGAGGATTTCCAGGAAATCTTTATATCGTTTTTTTAAAACATCTTGTTTGAACGCGACTAATAAATCATAAAACAATGAAGGACTAAGTTTTAGTTCAACTATTGTATTATTAATTGTCTGCCAGAATGGGGTTCTGAAATTTCCTTTTAATGATTCGCTTAAGTCTTTTTTATATTCATCTAATTGTTCTATTCTTTCCTTCTGAGAGAAACTACCTTCGTCTGCAATATTATCTGCCTGCCTGGCCGTTGAGCGCAGGCATTCGCGGTTAAGAGGCGAAAAAACCAATCCGGCAAAAATGAAATATTCCGGAAGTTTGTCGTAAATATTCCTGTAGGCAAACGGGTCTTCTCCACCCTTGAGTGGAACCTTTACAGCAATTTCGGCATTGTCACGCCAGACTTTAAAAAGTACGGAATCCCCGCACTGTTTGCGTTCCAGGAGCTCCGCGAAAAGTACGCTGTTGCCGTTCAATGTAACGGTCGCGTCACTTTCGATCTGATAACCATCAACAGATAACAGAACGTCCTTCGTCTTGAGATAACCAATTGCGCTTCCATTTGGGTCGAGATAGTAGACTGCAATGCCGGTTTTATTTGGAGGCATGCCGAGGTCTCGGCGCAACGCCGGATTTGTGGTTTCAAGGTAGGCTGCGCCAAGTTCGGGATATCCGTCATATTTTCCGTCTG
>QZKB01000162.1 GCA_003599415.1 Ignavibacteriales bacterium
TCATTTAACCGCTTTACTCTTGATGATGTTGATAAAATTAAAAACGAAGCAACTTTAATTAAAGGCGTATCGCCGTTAGTTCGTTCAGGTGGACAGGTAATTGGCGGATCAGGAAATTGGTTTACACAAATACAGGGCGTTTCACCGGATTATCTTGAAATCCGCTCCTGGAGTTTGGAGAGCGGTGAATTCTTTACTGACAGAGATATAACTGCGCGGGCAAAAGTATGTGTACTCGGTTCTGAGATTGTTGAAAATCTTTTTGCAAATGAAGACCCAATTGGCAAACAGGTAAGAATCAGGAACGTTCCGTTTAAAGTAATAGGAGTACTTAAATCAAAAGGACAGACTGCTGTTGGGACAAGCAATGACGATATTATCCTTGCCCCTTCCAAGACAGTGCTTGACAGACTATCCGGCGGAAGATTCATTAGCTCAATACAGGCAAGTGCAGTTTCTGCAGAGAAGAATACAGCAGCACAGGAAGAATTGAGAAGCATTATGAGAGAATCCCATAAACTTGAACCCGGTGAAGATGATGATTTTACAATTAAAGATCAGGCAGATATTGCCGAAGCACAAACCGAAACATCAAGGATATTAACTTATCTTCTTGCATCTGTTGCAGGAGTATCATTAATTGTTGGCGGAATTGGGATTATGAACATTATGCTTGTATCTGTAACCGAACGTACAAGAGAAATAGGAATAAAGTTATCCGTGGGTGCAAGAGCCTCAGATATTCTGATTCAGTTTTTAACTGAAGCTACTGTTCTTAGTTTATCCGGCGGAACGATAGGAGTTATTATTTCATTCATAATAACTTATATCCTAAACAATTATACTAACCAGACAGCATATATTAAACCTCAGATAATATTAATTGCGTTCGGGTTTGCAGGAGCAATAGGAATATTTTTCGGATTCTACCCTGCAAAAAAAGCTGCAGCCTTAAATCCTATTGATGCACTAAGATATGAATAGTACTTTTTTTATTTACTCAACAAATATAAATTTGACATTACAAGTTAATAACATAGAGTTTATTTAATGAAACGAATTACTAAAATTATTCTTTTAATTAATCTGGTTTCAGTTCCCTTTATTACCGCCCAGGAAAAGATAACATTGAGCCAGGCTATTACAACAGCTCTTAACCAGAACAGTACCTTAATTCAAACCTCTAATAGTCTAAAAATCTCAGAAGCTTCGGTTAAGAGTGCTTACGGCGGCTTATTGCCTACATTAAATCTTAATGGAGGCTGGAGCTGGCAGCGCGTTAGTAATAACCAGGGCAATACGCAAATCGATTATCTCGGTAACATTGAAAATGTTGGTGAATCTCAAATCGATTCCAGGAATTACAATCTTTCATTGGGCGGTAATTTTACTGTGTTTGACGGGCTCTCCTCTTTTAAAAATATAAGTCAGAAAAAGACAGACCTTGAATCGGCAAAACTTGACCTTGAAAAACTGAAACAGGATGCTATACTTCAAACGGTTAATCTTTTCGTTTTAATAATGAATTATCAGAAAACTTTAAAATTCCAGGAAGAAGATTTAAAGTACAACAAGGATTTACTTGAAAAAATCAAGGGCATGCATGAATTAAAAATGATAGCAAATTTTGATTTGTACTCACAGGAATATCAAACCGCCAATTCCCAGTTAATATTATTGCAGGCAGAAAGTGAATATGAAAAGGCAAAACTCAACCTGCTCACCTATCTGTCCAAGGATATAACAAAGGAATATACTTTTGAACTTGATTCAAGTTATGTGCTGGATGTTATTAATGATCTTGATAATCCTGAAATTCTATACCAGACCGCTCTAAACCGCCGCGCTGATTTTAACAGCCAGAAACTTAAACTTGAAAGCGGAGAGTATCAATTATCAATAGCTAAGAGCGGACTTTATCCAAACATTTCCGGTAACTATGGTTTCTCAACAAGCGCAGTTAAGTTAGGAGATATATTTAACAGGAAAGTTTACAACTTTGGTCTTTCACTTAATATTCCCATTTTCTCCGGATGGATGACTGAATATTCGATTGAATCAGCGCTTGTTCAAATAAAAAATTCAAATGAACAATTAAGTGCTCTTGAACGGCAGATTAAAACTGAAGTAAAAGCTGCAATGCTCGATCTTAAATCAACACAACTTCAACTTGAAGTTACAAAGACTGCTGTTAAATCCGCAAAGGAAACATGGGATATACAAAGAGAAAAATATAAACTTGGAACTGTAACCTACATTGACCAGCAGCTTGCTTACAGGGATTTTGTACAGGCAACCAACAACAGCATTACAGCTGAATCAAATTATATTTATAAACAATTTACTCTGCTAAATGCGCTTGGTTTGCTGAACAACCAATAAATTATTAAAAGTTTATGTCGTCAAAAATTACCAGATACGGAATTAAAGATATTGATATAGAAGTATTCAATGAAAATTCAACAGGATTATTCATAACAAGTCTGGACGAACTTACTGAGCGACATAACAACATGATTTCCCAGCCGCACAGAATCTGCTTCAACCAGATTTTACTGATTACTGAAGGAGACGGTATTCTCAATATCGATTCGAATCAAATTGAACTATCTCCGCGAAAGTTAGTAGCTATGGTAAAAGGTCAGGTGGAATCGTTGTTCATTAAAAGAAATACCAAGGGTTATGTAATTCAGTTTACCGAGGATTTTATTCACAGGTACCCTGGTGACCTTGACTGGATAAACAATCTGAAACTTTTCAATCCATATGTTAAACCCTGCTGCATCACCCTGTCATCAATTGAGCATCTGAATTTCTTAAGCATTATTGAAAGCATTCTTGCAGAGTTGAATAACGATAACGATGATATGAAAAATGATATACTTGCTAACCTGTTAAAGACTTTTCTTCTATTAGCCGAAAGGATTAAACGCAGCAAAACAGGTGATAATGTTACAAGTATTAATGACTGGAGTTATGTAATTGAATTCAAAAAGAAACTTGAAGATAATTTTCATATATCAAGATCAGTCAGTTTTTACGCTGATGAACTGAGCATCACTCAAAAGAAGCTTAATAATATTACAACAGGATTCTGGGGAAAGAACACCAAGCAGGTAATAGAGGAACGTGTTCTTCTTGAAATAAAAAGAATGCTGATGTACACAAATAAAACAATAAAAGAGATTGGTCTTTCTGTTGGATTTAATGATCCCACTAACTTTAATAAATTCTTCAGGAAGTATGAACACTTTACTCCTGCAAATTTCAGATCACTGAATAAAAAATCTTCTCACTACCATACTTCGGTTGTAATTAACCATCTATAAAAAGCACTTCATAACGATAGTTAAAGAGAATAGTTAAAAACACTTTTAAACTTGAAAAAGGAGTTGTAAAATGGTTAACAGTATTTCCGGTTCCGGTTCAATTCAATATCAACCTTTTAATGATTCTGCAACAAAATTAACAGATGAGCAGAAAGAAACTCTGCAAAGCATCATATCAAATTATGATCCTGAGAATATGACACAGGAATCTATGAAAGCTATGATGGAAGAAATTAAAGCGGCAGGTATAACTCCGGGTAAAGAGCTTCGGGATATAATGGATGCGGCTGGATTTAAACCACCTGAAAAACCACAGGGGCCGCCGCCGCAGGAAAGCGCAGATATTCAGAATAGTCTTCCTCAGTTCTTAATTGATTTCATGGAGAAGCAACAATCAGGCGAAGTAACACAGGAAGATATTGATTCTCTTATAGCTAATCTCCAGGCTTCCGGTAAAACTACAGTCGGCTCTCTTGTAGATCAGAAATCCTGATCCTCGGTTTTTAAAGAATCTATCTTGTTATGCAGGGTAGATTCTTTTCTATAAATAATTTCTTTTTTCACTTCCATGCACCTTTAATCAAAGCCGCCGGCAGTTGTCCGGATTAATCTCAATCCTTATATTCACTACCCGTAAATCAGAATTAATTTTATTATTGCATCATATTAAATGGATAAAAGTTGTTCAGTAAAAAGATTAATCATGTATTTATCTATTTTTATCAATTTCTGATACCAGGTAAAATTTATAATCTTGCAAATTCAACCAGAGCTTTGTAATCCTGTTTATCTGCCAATCTTAAAGCAGATAAATATCTATATCTCGCTTCGCCTTCAATTGTAAGATTAACACTTCCCCAGGTAAAGTAAGGTCTATTAAAAACTTTATTAACAAGCACATCAGCCATTAAACGAGAATGCCTTCCATTACCATTAGCAAATGAATGTATCCACACCATTCTATGGCTTAACCTTACTGCTGTTTCATCTTCCTCAAAAACTTTATGCTCAATCCAATATTTGCAATCATCAAGAAGGTTTCTCAATTCAACAGGTATCATTACCGGATCAACACCAATATTTTTTTCTGTTCTTCTGAAATTGCCTGCCCATTTCCAGATATCTGAAAACATCCGTTTATGTAAATCCCTTACAAAATCCTCGGTAAGAATTTTATCTGTGCTGAATTTTTTTGTAAGCAGCCACTCATTTGTTTTTTCAACACCAAGCTGCTCAAACTCATCCAGATCCCTGCGATTAACAATTGTAGGAATCAACAGCCCTTCTCTTTCATCATCATCAAGAGGAGTCTGACCATCTGTGAAATCGAGATTTAATCCCATAAATATTTTGGTAATTCGTTTTTAATTTTTTCTGCTCTGTCTCCTATGGCTTTCAATAGTCTTTCCTCACTATTTTCCTGGTCCTCCAATTTCATAGTTTGAGATGTTCTCATAACTATCTCTTTGGCAATTTGATAAGCACGTTTTTCAACAAATTTTTCAAGTGAGTCGTCTTTGGGAACGAACCCATAAATAAGCCGTAAGTTCAAAGCTTCACCTACCTCAGCTAATTTTTTAATCGTGATATTCTTTTCAGCTTCACGTTCTTCCAATTCTTTTACAGTTGGTGAAGATTTTTTTAGCATCTTTGCAAATTGCAGCAGTGAAATATTCAAAGATGTTCTTATTGCCTTTATCCACCCCACACGAGGTACAATATCAGGTTCAATTTGAGCAAATTTTGAAAGCTTTTTATCTAATTGCTCAATCATCAGTAATTTATTAACGTCCTTCATTAGGATATATCCTTATTTATTTTTCGTAAAATAAGGTTATATCCTAATATTTACAAAATAATATTAGGGAATAACCTTACAACACTAAAGGAATATACCATCAATGTGATTGCATTTCATCTTTTTCCGTTCCGGCAGTCCTACGGATTTATCTGCTTTAGCAAATTTTTCAGCTTTTAGCTGTAGCGGATTTCCTTCTGACGATTAAAGTTTATCAATTACCAATTCCTCTTTTACCTGGTTGACACAACCGGTGCCTATTACAAATAAATTGATTTCTTCATATCGGTAAATACCGGTTTCCCTTTTAAATCTGTTACTGAAAAGAAAAAAACATAAAGTCCGCTTGCTGTTTTATTAGGCATTTTATCCGGACTGAATTCAACTTCATAATATCCACTTTCCTGTAATCTATTTATTAGTTGCGTTACAATCTTCCCCTGAATATCATATACACTTAATATCACTTTTCCCCGCTCTTTTAATCTGTAGCTTATTGTTGTTGATGGGTTGAAAGGATTTGGATAATTCTGATAAAGCATATAATCATTTGCCATCAGTTTAGGTTTATCTACACCAGTGATTACAACAGAAACTTCTTCGCTTGCAGGCGATTGATGATTTGTTTTATCAAATGCTGTTACCTTATAATAATAGGTTTTCCCTTTCCCCGGAATTGCTTCTGCAAATAATGTATCCGCAGTTTTACTTATTGCTTTTGTTGAGTCATATATAAAATCCGGAATGGTATCTCTGTAAACTTTATAATATCCAAAATCAGCCTCAGTGCTCTTAAGCCATTTAAGAAAGATAACATTACTTTCTACTCTTGCAGTTAAGTTTGCTGGTGGTTTGGGAGCTAAATCCTGGTATGTATAACTTTCGCCATAAGGTCCACCATACATTCCTATATCGCTTCTGCTGCCGTCTTTATCTAAAATTGATGGATCACCTGCATCAATTGCAGGTGAATACTTTTGAAGATGAAGATCAAATGTCATATCTCCGGTTGGTATTGTATCCTTTACAAACATTGGATCTTTCTTTATATCGTGTAAACCATACTTTGCGAACAGCCATATATTTCTTTTATTACCCCAATAAATATTATAGTCAGAGTTTGATTTACCATTCCATATTACTAATCCGTTAGGATTTTCTTCGACGATATTGTTTCTTATGCTTACCTTATTACCATTCCCCAACTCTATCCCGAATGCATCAATATTAACGGTATAACTCGCTATATTATTATTTATAGAAACCGAATCTCCAATAGCAGAAAAAATTAAACTACTAAATTGAAAGCCGGTTATCAAATTATTTCTAATATCTGCGCTCCGTATATAATAATCTGCGGTTATTCCACTTCTCCGGTGGGATAAACTTACTACCACATTATTGTGGATAATTGCGTGTCCTCCCAAATCATTTGAAATACCATTTAAGTGATCACCATCCATAATAATTAAGTTGTTATTAATATTAAAATAACTTGTATCTCCCTTACAGGTAAATTCAATTGGATTAGTAACATTTTGGATGAATAAATTTTCTGCTGTCCCTGATCTATGACTAAAAGTTACACCTTCAAAAGCATTGCTAATATTGCAGTATTTTATTTTTAGCGGATAATTATATGCTCTGACAACAGATGTAGCAATATATTCAAATATTCCCTTGCCAATTATCTTAAGGTTTTCTATTCTTACATCGCTTTTTATATTTACCGTAATCCCGGTATATCCATCATCCGGTCTGGCTTCCAACCCGGTACCGTCTATTATTGTGCTGTCAATACTGCTGCCAAGCAATAATATAGCTTTATCAATCCATAAGGTTTCTTTGTATTTACTATTTGCTACTACTACAGTATCGCCATCTTTACAAATATTAATGCATTTCTGTATACTGTCTGCTGCTGTTTGCCAGCTTGTATAAGGCGGTGTGCTGCTGCTGGTTTTGCTTACATAACGGATTTCTGTTTTAACTACTTCAAATATTCCGGATAGTAATATCAATGCTAAAACAATCAGTAATTTTAATTTCATTCTTAAACCTTATTATGCCGCACTGTTATTTGGATGGTAAAATAATATTAAATATTGTAAATGAAAATATCATTCTCCTTTCGGCAGTTAACCGCGGCAAACTGATAGGACAAAAAAATGTGTTTAATAAAGATCCGTTGGATTCTTCCCAAGACATTTACCGCAAAGCCGCTAAGACGCAAAGATTATTTCATTAGAATCTATTTCAATCAATCAGTTTAACGGACTTTCATTTCATACATAAAGATATTTTATTTGTCCCCTCCCTTGGGGAGGGGATTAGGGGTGGGCTTTTTTATTTCATCAAGACCATCTTCTTTGTCTGATTAAATTCTCCTGCTCTTAATTTATAATAATAAATTCCGCTCGGCAATCCGCCGTAGGTGGATTCAGCATTAAAAATAATTTCATATTCACCTGCCGGCATGTTTTCATTTACAAGTGTCGTAACTTCACATCCAAGAACATCGTATACCTTTAAGGTAACAAACCCCTCCTTTGTCCTCCCCTTTAATAAAGGGGAGGATACAGGTGGGGTTGGAATGGAAAATTTTATTGTGGTACTTGGATTAAACGGATTAGGATAATTCTGATATAAGAAATATTTATCGGGTAAAATTTCTTTTTCATTTTTTTCAACTGAAGTTACAACTGGATTTTTTTGTCCCGGTGAACCATGTCCGTTTGAAGCTTTCCAGTTATTGCCAAGTGAATTATCGTTATCAGGATTAGTCAATTCCAAAGTTGCTCCTGAACCATCCGCTTCTGTTGGCCATGGCAGATTATCATCATAAGTTAAAGAATCAATAATCTGACCATCTTCATCACATAGCTTAACAAATTCACCCGAACCGTTAAGTCCAAAATCTATTTCACCAATATAATTTTTTACTTCAGGAAACAGCGAAGTGAAAGCACTATCATTTTCAACAAGAACTAAATATTCATTTGCGCCAAGGATTGTCCCAACCGGTAAAGCGAATTTATGATTATCATCGCTGTCTGTAATGCTCCAATTACTAACATCAATCGCATTATCAGAATTATTATATAATTCAATCCAGTCGCCGCTGTTAAAATCATCGGAGGAATTATAATTGATTTCGTTGATGACAATACTATTTATATTACTGCTGTCTTTTGAAAACGTTGCAGTTAAACTTGTAGATCGTGTTACAGAAACATCAATGGATTCTTCCATTGAAGTTACACTTCCACTCCAACCATCAAATTTATAGCCCGGTAGCGGAATAGCTTTAAGATGAACCTGATTACCTTGAAAATATGTTCCTGACCATGGCATATCACTTAAAGAAAGAGTAAGAGAATTTAATTTTACATTACCACCTTCATTTGAATATATTCTAACACTTCCGTCCTGCCCGCAATTAAAAAAGTTGCGTACGAAGCCACGCAAATAAGCCGGGCGTTCATTGGCAAATGTTGTCATCCTGTTAAGGTTCTCTCCGGCAATTCCCCATCGAATTCTGTGTTTAGAAATTTCATTTGCAATATGGTTAGCCATTTCATTCATAATACCATTTACCCTTGCAGGTTTAAACTTTGTGTTTAGCAAGTCTGCTACAAGGTTAATGTACTGGTTTTTTATTTTCGGATTTTTAACCAACATACGCGGCAGCAATGTTGACCATGGTGGATTTGATCCGGGTCTTGTTTCAACACCAGAAAAAATATAATAAATATGATTCTCCGACTGACCGGTGGATTCATAAAGATTAAAACCAAAATCAACATCAAATAAAATCCAGCGCCACTTCCCTTTCTCACTTCGCTCACGCCAGAATTTAACATTGTTGGAAGGCCAGTCCTGACTATTATAATAAGCCTGTGCGGCAAAATATAATAGACAATTATCCAGATCAATCATACTTGTTACATAATTATATGCTTCATCAGTAGTCATATCTTGTGTACTTACATAATCAATCAATTGTTTATAATGAAGTGAATCTCCGTGAATAACATTCATATTCCCTTCAAGCATATCAATATTATCAGGATCAACTCCGTGACGATAAGCTACGTAATGCTCGCTTATTTTTTCCCGGATGTTATAAATTCCCCAATACTCTCCGTTGATAAAAGCGGTTGCAGGAAGGTACTCTAGATAATCTATATCTAAATCTTTAATGAGTGTTTGCATAAATGCATCGCGGATGTGGGTATATTGAAAATCATTACCGGAATTTCTTAACAGGAATGATTTGAATGTAGTAATCCTAAAACCCGGGAAGAGAGGGTATTCAATTTTATTAACGCCATAATCATTTTTAAATTTTACAGAAAGGGATTTTTGCGGGAACGATCTTGTATATGCGCCGTAAATTGCAATGCCGCAATTTTCAGAGAAGCCTAAATTTTTATTTTCATCAAATAATTCTATGTGAGCAGGCCTTTCCCAATCCATCCAAAAGTTGGCGCCGTGATGCGGAGGATTTGATGTCCATCCAGGTCCATCAGCATATATCCCATAATTATAATCGAATAGATTGTATGGGTCCGAAGATAGTGAAACAACCGGCAGATCTGTGTTCTCATTTATCAAGTATGATTTAATTACCACTGGTCCGGGCATAAAACTGTCTTTCAGACTAATTGCTTTAAGTACAGAGGTCTTTTGAATACTAACAGGATTCGTATATAATGTTTTTGATGAATCCGGATCACTTCCGTCAACAGAGTAATATATTTTAAAATCACCTGCTGTTAATTCAACTGATATTGCTGAAGGATAAAATCCGGCAGGTAAAGAAAATGAAACCGAATCTGCAACACCTTTCAATTCAACTCCGGAATTTTCATAACCGGGAGTGGGCGATTGAAATATCAACTCAGTCGAACCATCAGTTTTTCTTCCGTAGGAAATGTCACCAGAAGTAGCAGGTATAAAAACTCTATCGACAATGCTACCGCTTGCATCGCATAAAAATATTTCTTCACCTGATGCGCTAATCTTAAAATTTGTATGCAGGTAAGTTGATATTTTATTTTTATCGGAAGCAAATACAAGCAAATGTTCATGCGGTTGAATAAATGCTGAATCAAAATTCCATTTTTGAAGATCAAGCGAATCATCACTAAGATAGTAGCCTGATAAATCAATCTGAACATCACCTGCATTATAAATTTCAACCCAATCTGAAGGATCACCATCATCATCCAGGATAGTTTTCAGGTTGGATGACATCATTTCGTTTATCACTACATTTTGTGCATAGCTGAATTGCAGCATTACAAAGAATAAGATTAATGTGTACTTGTATAAATTTTTCATTTCGATATCGTTATAAATTTTAGAATAGATAATTTTCATTTTTGGTCGCTAAGGTTTTTATTATCCGCGCTTAACAGTTTTAATAAATGCATTTATGTTTTCAGTAGTAACTCCCGGAGGCATTCCACCACCACACGAAAGAATTATTCTTGATTTGTCATGCAGATTATTTATCAACTCTTTCGTTTTTATAACTACATCTTCTTCACTACCGTTGGCAAGCACATCTCTTGGTGGTAGATTACCAAGCAGTGTTACTTTATTTTTAGTTAACTCCTTCAATTCAGCAAGCGATACTTCAAAACCCATATTGAAAAGATTCACACCTATCTCCGGCAGGTATGGTGCAGAAACAGAACAGGGTGCATCATTATGAAGAAACTTTACGCTGAAATCCATTCCGTACAGTTCTTTAAAATATGGCATACCGAATTCGCAGAATTCATTCTCACCCATAAAGCCAATTATATCATCAAGAAACAATACTCCGTCAATCGATGGGAAAGTTTCTTTCTGAAGATTAACCCAATCCTTTAGAAAAGTTGTAATCTTTTTAATTAGTGTATGAGCCTTATCCGGAGCAATTAACAAAGTAGTTAAGAACTCCGTCATACCCATAAGGTAGCTTGCAATATTTAAAGGCCCGCGCGCAACAGCAAAACGAATTTTATGTCCCGCATCTTCAATCTTTGGCTGTGCTAATTTTAATCTGTTCAAAATAAACGGCAGTAATCCATCTGTTTTAGGATTAGGAATTTCAAGCCTGTCAATATCGTCTTCTATTTGAATAATTTTATGTGCGTGCGGAAATTCATTCTGTGGGAAATTACATCTGGCGCCAAATGCCGAAGGCTCGGTACACATTCCATACTCTGACCAGAAACCCGGGAGAAACATCACATCAGGAAAATCATTTATCGCTTTAAGATTTGCCTTTAGCCACAAGTCATCATTAGTGAAGTAATCAATTATTTTTATTCCGTACCAGTTAGGCAGCCAGGGGCAATCAATTATAAATCCCATTGGTAATTGCTCTGTCTTTTCACCATTAATAATTTTTGAAAGTAAGCCCCATTGTTCATCAGTCATATTTATAATTCCTGTTGTTTGTAATTATTTTGTTGATGTAAAATTTCCTTTCCTGCGAAATCACATTAAATGAAATGGAGAGTAACGACACAAATATAAAAGGAGATAAGCATGACCACAGATTATTTGCTCTCCATTTCTAATAGATTTATTTGTTTATAAAGTTCAGATACAAATCCGGAAATCCTATTTGTTTAAGACATTATAAAAACTTTCCGGTGGACCAAGATAGCTTGGTCTGACTCCACCGGTGTTGACAACAATTTTTTGAAGTACAACTCCGGGATCAATCATCCAAATCTTTAGAATATGGTAACCTGGATTTGATATTTTATGTTTCGTGATGCTAATCCGGGCATTATCTCCAACTACTTTTTCCCAGTCCATATTTCCATGTTGAGCAATGAAATCAGCAGGGACAAGTGTTACCACCTGGGGTGTATCATCATCAAACGAAATTGCATATTGCAATGGACGGCCAGCCAAAAAGTTTAAAGTCGGAGAAAAGATTCCCTGTACTTCAATGTCACCGGTATTAAATAAATACATTTTGTATTCCAGGCAGGAAGATGATTTTCCCGGAACAGCTGCAGGTGCATTTGCAGGAGCAGTTGCCCGCATTGCTGAAAGAGTGTGTCCATAATCCTCTATTTTAATCCAACAATTAAAATCACTATCCGTTTTTGCCGTGAAATGTTCTGCTTCTATTGAAACAAATCCATCTCCCTCAACAAAACCATCAAGAGATTTTCTTGCAGGCTCATCCGGTTTGAATGCATCTACTATCAATGTTACATTTTCATTAGTGCCATTAATAATTATTGCACCTGAGTTTTTACCTGAAGGCAGATTCTCCCAATCAATGCTAACCCAAATCCGGTTATCCTTTTCAACTTTACCTTTAACTTCACTAAGAATAATCCAGGATGCTTTTGTGCTCACATTAAATTCAAATGTTAATTTTCCCTTGTTAAATATTTCTATATAACGTTTTTGCTGATTGAATACATCAAATGGAAGTAAGGCTGCCTGGTTCTGTTCCCCTGTAATATCAACTTCACTTCCATCAATACAAACTCCCATTTTCGCATCATCCGGTATTTCAATTTCTTTAAGATTAATAGCACGTAAACTGTTTTGCGGCGGGTCATTCCAGCTTGTATAGCCCAGATGCGTCTGATCCATAAAGTGATTCCATTTCCCGTTTAGGAATGAACGGTTAAAATAACCCATCAGAGTTGTATCGGCTGAGAAAAGTGCTCTTGTTTCCGCAGCCATATCATTTGTACTTGCCCTGTTTTGTTTTGCATATAATGCATTTTTACCCGCAGCTAAATATAATTGATTCACTATTGCACAAGCCTTTACCGGAAATAAGACTAATTCATAAAACGCATCACGCTTTTCTGCGGAAAGTTTGTTATAAATTTCCTCTGCTTTGCAGGCAATTTTGTTATAATCATTAACAACGGTTTCTGCTTCATCATAATTAACCAGACTATAAGTAAACGGGTTTAGAAGTTCCGGTTTACGTCGCCCGTTAAACTTTGTGTACTTAGAAACAATATCCGCTATTTCACTTGAATAGTTGGAACCGAATTCACGGGCAGCCCAGATTTGTGTATATTCATCAAAATTATCATTGGTCATTTCATTTGTATTCCATGCCAGATCCATAAAATATTCAAGCGGAAATTCATACCCCTTGAAATGACCGACATTAACAATCCAGATGCGGTCTGCGCCATATTGTTTAGCCAATGAAAGTTGATCCCAGATTTTTGGAATTGGGCTTGTATTGATCCATTGATAACTTCTTGGCCCGCCATGGTAATCAAAGTGATAATAAATTCCTGCACCACCACTACGTTGGCGTTCTTCATTGGTGGGTAATCGCCTAACGTTGCCCCAATTATCTTCAGCCCAAAGCAGAGTAACATCATCCGGCACTCTCATACCTGCATTGTAAAATTCAAGTACTTCTTTATAAAGACACCAAAGCTGCGGAACCTTAGTGGCATCAGTATTCATTTCTTCACTTATTATTTTTCTTTGCACGTCAACAATTTTTTCCAGCAGTGCCATATTTTCTTCGGGTCCACCTGGAGCCATTGGAGTATCATCAGCGCCGCGTAAACCAATTGTAATTATACTTTCATAATCTTTATTCCGCCTTATTCCTTCCCGCCAAAAATTATTAAGAGTATCAGGATACTTTGCATAGTTCCAGGATCCTAAAGTTTTAGAATATCTGCGGTCCCATTCTTTCTGTGCACGCAGCATTGGTTCCTGATGTGAATTCCCCATAACAATTCCATATTCATCCGCAAGTTTTGGATTTTCAGGATCATCTTCATTGAAAGCATTATTCCACATTGCCGGCCACAGGTAATTTCCTTTAAGCCGCAAAATCAATTCGAATAATTTTGTATAAAATTCATGGTTGTAATTTGCAATTCCTTCATGCCTTGGCGGATTTTTACTCGGAGTTACAAAACCAAATTTATCTATGATCCAGTTGGTTAAGTTGGGATATTCATCATTTAGAAAAATACCGCGGTACATAACGGATGGAGGTCCCTGAATATAGGTACCAGGATTTACATACAATTTATCTTTATGTTCTATTGCCACATCTGCCCACCAATACCATGGTGAAACACCTATCTTCTCTGAAAGATCATACGTGCCGAAAATTGTTCCGCGTTTATCGCTGCCAACAATTATTAAAGCACGGTCAATTTCGGGAAAAGGTTTTTCGATAACTTGCAACTGGTATGTTTCCCATTTGCCATTTATATCATTTACAACAAGTTTGTTCTGAGAAATTAAATCATCAATCAGTTTGCTTTTACCTATCGTTCCAATAATTACAACTTCTTTCTCATTCGGAATATCATCAAAGAAAAGGTTGGGTTCTGCACTTGTTACATTTTTAATATCTTTTTGAAGATCTTTGGCCACACGTTTGACTCCCTCATAATCCAGCGAACTGATAACAATTGAAACTGATTTACCATTAGCAGAGAGAGTAAAACTATTATCAATTTTCTTATCAGAGATAAATGATTTTACCTGAGCATCAACAATGCCCGGTAGAAGTAAAAAACTAAATAAGTAATAAATGATTTGATAATATTTCTTCATTTTAATTTATCCCTTCAATTCAAACTTGATAGTCATAATTTTTTTAACAAAAGTTTAATAAATTCTGAAATTCCCACTCACCTGTAGCATTCCAAGCATATACAAGGCGCTGTCATAATATCTATACTGACCTGTTGGTACGTCAGCATTCCACAATTCTTCAACAAATAATTTTCTATTCTCATTTGTAGAAGCAAGTGCTGCAACAGCATTCATTGATATCAATCCAAGGCTGCGGTCAACTGTCAATTGTTTTCCATCAAGAGTAAAAAGATTGCCGTAAGTTTTTATTCCTGTTTTCTCGAAAAAGTTTAAAAGTCTGTTTGATTGAGTAACAGCCCAGTCATCTTTCTTGAACCATATATAATCAACAGCAACATTCATTGCCACGCGCCAAGCATCATATTGAAAGTTAGCCGCACCCGGATTCCATTTTGTGCTGTAAGGTTTTCCATCAAAGTGAGAATAGTCAGGCGCAAGTCCTGTTACAGGATGAACAGTTTTTTTCAAAAAGCTTCTGCTCGTATCAGCAGCATCTTGCCAGAATTGATTATACTTATAAGCATACCGTCCCCACAATTCATAAAAGTGAGGAAGATGGTATGAAGGATCAGTAAAAAAGTTCGCCTGGGGCTCCGGAACAAACACAACCTGTTTTTCCTTTCTGTTGAACATGCTTTTAATTCTGAATCCTCTATCATCTTTTTCATACATTTCATTCAAGAGAGTAAGAGCTTCTTTTTTATAATTGAAAATTCCTTCACCATCACCCCAGCGTGAAGAGGCAAACAACAAAGCCATCACAGTCCATTCTTCTCCATCGGGAGCAGAAGTGGAATCCATTATTCTTCCGTCAGTATACATTTGCCATGCAAAATAATTCTTTGACTCACCTTCTTTGAACTGCATATAGGTTTTCATCCATTTCCAGAGTTTATCAAATTCGGTTTTCTTATCAAGCTGAACAGTAATCATAAGTCCATACGACATACCTTCACTTCTGACATCCTTATGAAGAATATCTTCAAGATAAGCCATATCATTGCCAACAGGATAATAAATCCGTTCAGTTGAATCATTGCCATAAAAAAGCTGATTAAAAGCATACCCAAGTTTTGTTTTAATTTCGGCATCACTTTTACTTAAAAGAGAATTGAACAGATTAGGATAATTTCCTGATTTGTATGCGCCGGTAATTTTATTTCCGGAACTGCACCCGGTAAAAAGTGAAGCAAGTATTAAGCCTGTTGTTATCAACAAAAATTTAATTGGGCATTTACAGTTATTATACCTTATCAATTTATCTTCTCTTGTTAAAAAGTTTATGAATTATATTTTCTATTTAACCAATATCATTTTCTTCGATTCTATATATGAGCCTGCTCGCAAGGTGTAAAAATAAATCCCGTTTGATAAATTATTACTGGTAAAATCAACTTCATATTCTCCGGCAGATAATTCTTTGTTTATTAAGGTGATTATTTCTTTACCAAGAATATTGTATATCCGTAGAGACGTCATATATGACGTCTCTACATTTGGTAAGGTAAATTTTATTGTTGTTGTGGGATTAAATGGATTAGGATAGTTCTGCTTCAACATAAATTCCATTGCTGATAAGTCAGATTCAACATCAGAAACAACTTTTGTTTTAAAACTGCTGAATGCTGCAAAATCACTTTCACCATATTCATTTATTGCTTTTACGCGCCAGTAGTATGTCGTATTTCCTGTTAATGTATCCAGTTTTAAAAGTGTATCCGTTACAACAGAATCGATAACCAAAGAATTAAATGCTCTTACCATAGAAACCTGTACACGATAAGAAGTTGCTCCAAATGAAGAATTCCAAACTAAAGTGGGATTTATCTCTTCATCTGTTTTATTTATAGGAGAAGATAGAACCGGTGTATAAGGCCTTTTAATATAATCACGAATCCATTGCAGAGCCGGGCGCTCAGTTCCATTTGTCGTTATTAAATATGTTGTTGGATGGCTGCTCCAGACATCAAACTGTATATATCCCCAGAATGTAATTCCTTTTACCGTCGGGTGGTTCCAGAAAATAGGGAAATAAATTTTGTACTGTTCAAGCTGAATACTGTCAACCGGTTCATCAATATCAAATTCAGTTATATAAATTGGTAAGCCTGTTTCGGCAAGCTTGTCAAGATTGGATTTAATAGTGCTTACACTATAAACATAACTATTCGTTGCTCCTACATGACTGCGGAATTCAAAGTAATGTCCCTGGATACCGATTCCATCAATCAGATTTCTGTTCTTAAGAAGATTTATAAGATTGATATAATCTGTCGTTACCTGATTATCATGCAGAACATTATACTCATTGATGAGTAGTTTTGTATCAGGGTTGAAAGATTTCCTTGCAAGCTCAAATGCTTTTATAACCCAATCCCAACCGGTAGCACCGTCACCGCCAAGAGCATCTTTATAATCAGGCTCAGCGTGGATTGGTTCATTAACAACATCTACATATGCCATAAGCGGGTAACGTGCCGCAAGCGTATCTATCCATTCTTCTACAGCTTCAAGTTGCGCAGCATTATCGAGTGATGAAATCCACCCAGGCTGCTGCTGCCCCCAGACCAATGTATGTTCTTTACAGGGAATGGGTCTGTTCTTCGCATAGTTATAAATCTTATCCAGGTTTGTAAAATTGTACATTCCCCTGCTGTATTCTACAGAGCCCCATTTACCATCATTGCCAGGTGTAACCTGGTTCCAGTATTTGTAAAAGTTACGCCAGACATCACTGCTTGTTCCCGCACCTAAAAATTTGTTTAATCCTTGTGCAAGCGGTTGAGAATTAATTTCAGCCGGGCACACTAAAATTATGATAAAAAGAACTATGGATACTAACCTTGTTTTAATCATTGGGAAATTTTTATTAAGCATCTTCTTCTTTACATTAAAAAATATTTTCGTTTCATTTTGCATTTTATTACCTGTAATAAATTATTCAAATTGATTATAAATTACTTTGCTTACCGCCAAAAGCTTTTTAATTTTATTTGAGAAGCACCAGTTTTTTAGTGTCAGTAAAATTATTAGTCCTTAACTGATATAAATACACACCACTTTCAAGACCGGCAGCATCAAATGTAACCGAATGATTCCCGGCAATTTGTATTCCTTCAAATAATGTTGAAACAACTTCACCTAAAAGATTATAAACTTTTAGTGAAGCATATCCGCTTTGAGCAAGCGAATAGTGAATTGTTGTTACCGGGTTAAAAGGATTCGGGAAATTTTGTTTTAATGCAAAAGCATTAGGAATCTTACTATCATTTATACCTGTTGATCTTTTAATTAGACTGTCAATTGCAGCAACAAGATTTTCATTTGCAGCAACCAAGGCATCTGAGGCAGAGACTGTTGAAGAATAATTTTTTTCCATTGCTTGCTTAGAAGATGACAATGATGATTGAAAAGTTGCCCAGGATTCTGTTGTATAATCATTTTCATTCAATGTATCCGCTACAGCAATCAGTGAATCAAGCTTGTTATAATTTATTCCAACATTTACAACGGCATAAAATGCTGGTTTGCATTTGTTTTTTGTTGTCCATAAAGATGACGATTGGTTTTTAACAAATGTCCATTCGTCATTCAAACCATCTTTTGAAACGCTTATTATTTTACCTCTTCCCGATCTGTAACTTCGTTCAACAAAACATTTAAATAACTGTGCATATTGGTTTGCCTGCGTTGCTAATACAGATGCCGAAGGTGAATTAGTACCGCTGCCGGTTGAAACATCAAACTCAGTTACAGACATTTCAGTACAGACGGTATCAAATTTATTATAGCTTGCAATCCATTGGGCGGCAGAAGGATATGTCATTGCATCATGTTCCTGCATACCGATACCATCCAAATAACCGGCGCGGTAAATTGGTCCGCATACTCTAACAATGCCGCTAGCCTTAGATGAAGTTGAAGTACTATAATCGTTGTAATAAAGCTTTATCTGATCTTCTCCGTACTGAAGAGTATATTTTCTTGCAAACTCAAAAGCTTTCATTATATAAGTATTATCGCCATAAACAGTGTACCATTCACTGTCAGATGAACGATCTGAGCCGTTGTCATTAACTGCTTCATTAACCACATCCATTGCAGATAAAAGTCCAGGCCAGCTTTCATGTATAATCCGGATTACTTCTTTAATAAAATTTTCCAATCGTTCCGTCATTTTCTCTTTTGAAAGATAACTACCGGTTGATGAATATCCTGTTCTGAAAAATGCAGTGCCCGGTGTTTGGGAATGCCAGACTAATGTATGTCCGCGAAAAGTAAATCCCTGCCTTTTTGCCCAGTTAAGCTGCGCAATAATATTTCCATTAAAGGAAACCTTAGGGTGGACGTTAATTGAGTCTTTTACTAACTGAGTTGAGGCGGAATTATATGCTGATGCACTTCCATTGATATCAACAATGTATGCAGGTTTCATCCAGTTGCCCGGGCTCATTGAGTTCATATGAAATTTAATCAGGTTACCGCCATTCGGTGCAGCAATACTGGATTGACCCGCAACGTATGGATCTGTTGCAAAACCAATATGAGCATAAGATAAAAGACAGCCGATATAAAAATCATTTTTAAAAACATCTTTCAACGCCGGTACATTTGTCTCAATCGCATCTGACTGTGCTCTTAACTGGATGCATGATATGAAACCAATAATAATTGAAAAAATAAAAATCTTAACTCTATTTTCTTTTTTTTGAAGCATTATTAAACTCATTTTGTTTTGATTAATTTGATATAAAAGTTGTAATACTTGAAGGCTCTAATTCATACAAGAAATTTCCATCGGTTACGTTTATGTCGCTTGCCTTTTCACAATTCCTGCTTGCTGATGTTGTATAAGGAATAACACTGATTACGCTCCCATTTACAATATGGAAATTTTGTTCAACGGATACAGTTCCCTTATTAACGGCAACAACTACCAGCTTACCATCATCGCTTTTGTAACTTGTTACATAAACATTTCTTTGTGGCGCTGAACTGCACTTTATTTTATGGTATTCAGGACGAATAAACCTTGAATACTGAGACATCACATAACCGCGTTTTGTAATTGCTCCGCTTTCATGTATTGGTCCATAGAACCTTATGATGTACCACCAGACATAAGCATTCATTCCTGCATTCATACAATCATTAATTTCTTTAGCAGTATTCATAACCCCAGCCCAGGTAGTATCGAGGTCAAGATGTTCAGTCATCCACAACTCTTTATTTTTTTCTGCAGCAAAAGGATAGCTTGTTAATCCACCGCCATAGATATGACCGCCAATAATAGCAACATTCTTTTCAGCTTCAGGATCATTTAGAACAGCATCAGAAATCATATGGTTAAAATTAAATGATTCAGGCAAAATTATTTTTGTACCAATTGAAGCGCCGTTTTCCTTAACAAATTTCACCATCTCAGATGGTTGCCAATCGCAGGATTCATATGTAACAGTTACATCCGGTTCATTCTGAATTGAGATAGCATACAAAGGAACATTGTTCCTTGCCATATAATCAACAAACGATTTTAAATGTGCGGCATATTGTGAATAAGAACTTTCTTTTAGGTAGCCACCAACAATATTATTATTACTTTTCATATGTGCCGGTGGAGTCCACGGAGAAGCAAAGATAATTGCTCCATATGAAGCTGCAAGTTTTGCAGTTGCTACATTATAGCCAAACTCCGTTTCGGAAGCATTATATGGTACACGCAAGCGAAGAATAGAAAAACCTAATTTGCCATCACCAACACCAAATGCTTTATCAACTTGATCTGAAGTCATATCGGGCCGCCAGCGTAAAATATTTGCCGCACCAAAACCTCTTATGACCTGTTGTAAACTATCCGGATAAATATTTGCGGTATATGCTGAAGCTTGTGAATCTACGACCACATTGATAGTAGTGTCATTGCTTACTTTAACATATTCGATTTGCTTTGAGATTATTTTAGGTAAAGTATTAGCTGTGTTCTCTATTCTAATAATGAAATATTTTACCTCACTGGTTTCGTCTATACTATTTCCTGTTTTATAAATTAATGCCGGTATATTCTGATGCGAAAGATGTGGACCTGCAATTGTACCTGAATTAAATACCATCTTCTTCACCTGCATTTCATTGCCGGCTTTCAAACAATAGAAATAAATTCCGGTTGATACTTTACTGCCCAAGTCATTTCTTCCATCCCATTGAATTGAATTTATACCAGTGGATTTTAATCCGACATTGTATTTTTTTACTTGTCTTCCAAGCACATCATAAACTGTTATTTCAACTTCCGATGGAACCATCACTTCATAAGGAATAACTGTGGATGTTGAAAAAGGATTAGGATAATTTTGCGCAAGAACGAATTTCGTAGGTATATCACTGCTGTATTCAACAGATGTTACTCCATCAACAACTACTTTATAGAAACCGGTTGAATCTGTTATAGCATTATAAATTTTTCCATCGCCGCCCATATCTTCAAAAGAAACTGCTGCATTTTGAACAGGTGTTGATGATGCATACACTTTTCCGGTTATTGTCAGTGTCTGGGCGTTTATTGGATTATTGACCAGGAGAAAAAGTGCGAACAACAGAAATGATCCGGACAGATTAAACTCCTTTTTATAAATTATACTCAACTTCATTTTATCAAATACCTTTTTGCTTTTAACCATTTAACCGTAATATCATTTCAAAAAAATAATTTTCTTTGTGCTGATGTAATCATCCGTTTTTAAATTGCAGAAGTATAATCCTCCCGGCAGATTTGAACCATCAAACTGAACTGTGTATCTGCCCGGTGTTAATCTTTTATCAACAAGAGTTTCAACTTCTCTTCCAAGTACATCATAAATATTTAAAGTTACGTGACTATTATTTTCCACCAGATAATTAATATTGGTAACCGGGTTAAAAGGATTTGGAAAATTCTGGAATAATTCAGACTTCAGATTTTGAGGCGATAATTCGTAATTCAAACCTGTTGAACTGCTTTTTGAAATTGTTATCTCTCCCTCATCAGGTATAACATCAAAGGATATATATTTTATTGAGCTGACTTCCACTATTTCCGATTCAATAATTTTTCCGTTTATTGTTACTTCCGGAGAAATCCAGTCTGAAGGAAGTACTCTTCTTACTGAAAGCGGGTAATTAAAAATTCCGTTGTCAAGAGTATCAGTAACCGATAAAATAATTTTGTCTTCAGCTTTTGATAATTCATTAATTGAAACGCAATTTCTTTCATAAATATATTTTGCAACGTTCCCGAATGATGTTACCCAGAATTTTGTTTTATTAGTATCAAGGTAAGTAAGTGCGCCTCTTAATACATCGCCGGTTACAGGTGAATAGCCGCCGTCATCATTCACACCATGCAAGAGAAAAACAACCCAGCCTTTTGAATTAACTGCCGAATTTGCTTTGGTATTAAAATCCTGTATAGTCTTAACGCTTCCCTGTGTTCCGCAAACAACAGAGCTAATATTAAACATGTCAGTTGGAGATTTTCTTTCAATTGAACCGGAACAAATTCTTCCTGCTATATAATATTTTTTAGTTATGGATAAATCACCTGTCTCACAATACGGATAAGCAATGGTCAAACATTTTTGCCCGCTGATTTTTGTATCTATCTGATCTTGTGAATTTTTTATTTCTGATGTCTGTTGGTCATTTGTTAAAGCACCAAGGTGAGGATGGCTTAAAGTGTGGCTTGCAACTTCATGACCATCATTAGCAGCAGATTTAAATAATGTCCAGTTAGCAGAAGACCAATTAGTTACAGTAAAAAGTGTAAGCTGAAAATTGAACTCATTGAACATAGGAACAGCCACAGAGAATTGTTTTGGTGTTCCGTCATCAAATGTAAAACTGACTGCTGCGCTTTTAAATCCCTGCCAGGTACCTACCTGGTACTCAGCATCGATTGATTGTGCCAGATACCTGCCGGTAATAAGAGTTACACCAACCAGCAAAAAAACATTTATTTTATAAATCATTTTAAGATAATACAGTTTTGTTTCTTATGATTATTTGTATTTATAAAGCTTCACTTTTTGCATACTGAAAATATTGCCTGGCAGATTAAGATGTCTTCCCTGGTGGCTCTGGTCGCCGTTCATTCGTAAGCCGGCTATCCATTTCCCGTTTTCGTAATATCCCTCATCAATACTTGCAATACCGGCAATGTAATCTGAATTAGTCTGAAATGTTACTATCAGTCCGCGCCCTGCAATAAGAAATTCATCCGGGGCAAGCATTATAATCATTCCTCCGAATCTCGGATTATCACCTTCTGTCCTGGCAGCATATTTCCAACTGTATGCATGAGAAAAATTGAAAATATAATCTCCTAACTTTATCTGTTTCTTCTCATCGGCACTATCTAAAAGAACTCCCCGCATATTTCCTTTACCCTGATTTTCAATTATCAACGGAGTTAATTGTTCTAAAACTTTATAACCATTTGCAACCTGGTTATTTTCAGGATTCTCAAGTGATTCAATTGAGAAAGGACTATAGCCCATAATATTGTGTTCAGCAAAAGCATAAAAAGCATTCGCCAGACTCTGGTCATTTCCGACTTCCGGAATGAACATTGGATTGCCCTGCCTGTTAAATTTTGTGGTCCATTCAACAAAACTTTTGAAATAAATATCAGGTGAAAGGAAATCAATTTGTGGTGCAGCCGCTTTCCAGACATCAAAAAGATGTGGCAATGGACCTGCACTTGGATATTGACCTGGTTTGTAACCCGGCCTTATCAGTGCAGCATTAACATACATCGGCAAAGAATATTCTTTCTTACCTGCTTCGGTTACATAGTTAACATATTTTCCGAAATACCAGGCAGTAAAAATTTCATCAGTATGTAAACCTTTACCAAAAATATCTTCCCAAGTTCCTTTAGTTTTAAATCCATTCTTTTCCCAAACGGCAAATAATTCCGGTACAAGTTTATCTTTATTACTTATCAGGTAAGCTATTAATTCTTCCGGAACATCTTTGTGAAATAATTTATAGAT
>QZKB01000048.1 GCA_003599415.1 Ignavibacteriales bacterium
CACCAACCCATTTTTGCAGTCTTGCATCCTTGCAAATCCTCTGCATTCTCTCCTCTGGCGTTTGAATTAAATTGAATTACTTTCGGTTCACGTAAAATTCGAATCCGTTTCCTAAACTTTTTTCTTCCAATAGTATTTTCATATCATTATGTTTGTAAAAGTAAAACTGCTGTTAAGAGTTTAAGGATTACAATTGGGTTGGTTTGGTATGAACAGTTTATTTCCATTATACACAATTAAAATATCTCTATGAAAAAATACTTCATTTTATTATTTCTTCTTTGTCTTAAGGCATTAGCACAAGTCGATAGTTCAGAGATTATTTATAATAATATTGACAGATTTTTATACTTTATGTCGGTAAGTAATAATATTATAGCTCTGAGTTGGAAGGATAATTTTAATCAACAATGTATTAGAATTTGGTCGAAAGATGATGGAAATTTAATGAAGGAAGTGCTTTTAGAATATAATGAAGATGTAAAAGCTTTTAATGTAAGTCATGATGATTCTAGTTTTATTATAATGTCAAGATCTATTGATGAAGATGGAAAGAATGCTTATATAATTAAAAAATATTTAATTCAGGAAAACAGGTGGGCGTGGAAAAAAATATGGTATAAAACTGCAAGCTGGGCTTGGTTGAAAAGTTGGTATAGTAAAGCTCCTTGTTTAAGGTTGGCTTATAGTGATGATAATAAACAAATAATCTGCGTAACTTATTTACATACACTAATTCTAAATTCAGAAGACGGTGAGATTATAAACAAGAGTAATGAAATAACTTCAGTGCTTGAGCATGAGGATTATCTTGCCATAAAAATGGATTTAAGTAGTAATGGAAGATATTTTATTTTCTGGGGAGAATCACAGTTCCCTTATGATGAATATGGTCAAAGCAAATTTGCCCAGGGAATGAAAGAAGTAGTTGAAGGAATTGGTTCTGCAATTTATAGCTCAAAGAAAAAATACATATATGTTTGGGACATATTCGGCGATACATTAAAATGTAGTATAGAAATTCCGAAAAAAACAAGCATTGGCGCACCTGTATTTACTAAAGATGAAACAAAATTTATTTATGGTACCCTAAATGACTTTTATTATGAGCATTCACTAGAAGAAGAAAAAATAATTAGAGAGTGGAGGCAAGATAGTGTATCAATTAAAAAGCCTAATTCAAATTATAGTTGGAGCGGATTCAAAATAATATCTCCAGATAATAAATATTTTGCCTCTTTTACTTATTCTGATGTATCTGTCATAGATTGTTTTAATGGAAATCAAATAAAATTTTGGCACAATTATAATGCAGGTAGTTACCAATATTTTGATCCATATCAGATGGCTTTCAGCAGTGATAGTAAATATTTTGCATTAGAACACGATGGAAAAATTTGTCTCTATTCCACTACCGATTGGGAAATGATTTGGTCAAAACAAACGTACTGATATTTTTTTGTCTCTGCTGGATTTGCCAATTGCTGTTATAGCCTTTTATTTTTCCTGTCAAGGATGTAATTCGCTTTTGGAAAACTGATGGGAAAAAATATTTCAAAGAAAAATTATTGCTAATACTTTTATTCATTTGAGATAAGTAGAATGGAAAATAATTGTCCGGTTTGTAATAAAATTAATTTTAAATTTATGGGTGTACCTAAAGTAAACTCATTATCCTCAGGATTTATTAAAACCACCTACCAGGTAGTGCAGTGTAAAAACTGTGGCTTGTATTATGTTGCTCCTGCAATTTCTTTTACTCCGGAACAATGGCAGGCATTATATAACTCAGAGTATTTTGCCTCACAAACAGAGTGGCTTTACAATCAAAGAAAGAAGGAATTGCTTGGAAGATTTACCAAAGCGGAACAGTTACTTAACAAAAAAGAAAATATTAATTTTTTAGATGTGGGTTGCGGAGAAGGAAATGCGTTGGCAGAAGCAGCTAAACGAAATTGGAATGCAACCGGCATTGATATAACTGATAACCGGAATGAAAATGCGAAAACAGAAAATATAAATTTCAAAACCGGCAGTTTGCTGGAACAGAATTTTCCTGCTGACACATTTGATTTTGTTTATATGGATTCTGTGCTCGAACATACGCTTCAACCGTTGGAATATCTTACTGAGATTAAAAGAATACTGAAGAAGAACGGAATAGTGTATGTTGGTATACCTAATGAGGATTGCTTGTTCAATACAATAAGAAAAATAGTTTTTACCTTAACAGGTAAGGGAAATATTTCTGTTAAAATAAAACCGTTTGATACTCCTTACCATGTTGTTGGGTTTAACAAAAGCTCACTTCAATTTATTGTTAATAAAGCGGGACTAACTCTTGCCGAACTTGAGAATGTAGGCAGGAAGATGGATTTCCTTTCTTTTAAAATTACAAGTAAAGGATTTTGGATAAGTTTTATTTTCCTTTTTCCAATTGAAATATTTGGAATGCTATTAAAGAAGGATGTTTACTATAGTGCGTATTTAACAAAGTGAATTATTTCTTATACACTGAAAGTTCTAGAAAAGTAATTCTAATATCATATAGATAAAAGAAATAAAACTAATCATACGCTCCGTGTTAATCTTTCAACCTTTCAATTTTAACTACCGAAGGTAGTCTTGCAACCTTGCAGACTTCAATCCTTCAATCATTAAATCTTTCAGCCTTGCACCCTTGCAATCCTTTTTCTTCTCACATTTGACGTTTGACCTTTAACATATAATTTGAATCGCTTGCTATTCACGCAAAATTCAAATCCGTTTCCTAAACATTTTTTCTTCCAATAGTATTCTCATATCATTATGTTTGCAAAAGTAAAACCACAGTTAAGAGTTTAAGACTTACAAATGCAATAATATATTTTTGTACTGGTGCAGCGGACAGAATTCGATTGTCTACCAATAAAGTGCTAATTAAACTTAAATAGCTAAATTCTAAATACAATAGATTAAATTTAAGGATAGTAAAATGGAAGAAAAATTATGTCCAATTTGTAATTCAAATACAACTGAGTATTTGGGAAGACCAGGTGATCCATTCCTTTACATCAATTGTTATCGTTGCGGTAAATTCTATATTAGTACTGAGTTAGTTAGTGATATTAATTCTTATATAAAAGATAGTCAAAAGAATAGAGCAATATTGAGTTATTGGATTAGACAAAGACAGACAAAAAATGAATTATATCTTGCAAAGGATGATATAGAAAATATTCTTTGTAACACTTCTCTGCCTACCGTTAGAGAGCAAGCTAATAATTTTATCTTATGGTTGGCAAGCAAATCTGAAACTCCAGATCAAACAATAAAAGGAAGATATAATAATCTGATTTCAATATTAGGCTGTATTAAAGGTAGTGGAGTAAGATACATAATAAAGTACTTGGCAGGTAAAAATTATATAAATCTATTACAAGAGTCAGAATTAGAATATGCGGCCTATCTAAATTTTGAAGGATGGGAATTATATGATAACATTGTCAAATCTGTAGTTAATAGTAGGGTTGCATTTATGGCGATGCAATATGATAATAAAATTCTTGAAAAAGTTTATAATGAAGTTATAAAAGAAGCTGTTTTAAGAACAGGCTTTGAGATAAGGAAACTAAATGATATTAAGAGACCTGGTTTAATTGATGATAAACTAAGAGTTGAAATTCGTCGCTCTAAATTTTTAATTGCTGATCTTACAGATGATAACAACGGTGCCTATTGGGAAGCTGGTTTTGCTGAAGGTTTAGGAATGCCAGTTCTTTATATCTGTGAAAAAGAAAAGTTTAATAATAGTAAAACACATTTTGATACAAATCATCATTTAACTATTTTATGGAAAAATGATCCAGAATCACTTAAGATATTTGCAAATGAATTAAAAGCAACAATCCGAGAAACATTTCATATTGATGTAAAAATGGAAGATTAAGTAGTTACATTAAAATCTAGAGTTAGAATTAATGTCTAAGTATAGGATTTACATTGATGAAGTAGGGAACAATGACCTTGCAAGTTCCGATAATCCCAATCATCGTTACCTTAGTTTAACTGGTGCGATCTTTGAGTTAAACTATGTGAAGACAACAGTAACTCCTTTACTTGAAAAATTAAAAGAAAAATATTTTCCCTCACATCCTGACGAACCAATAATACTGCATCGTAAAGAAATGGTCAATAAAAAATATCCGTTCCATTCATTACTGGATCCTCTAATTGAAACACAATTTAACTCAGAATTTCTGAAATTGATAAACGATTTAGAATATATAATTATTTCAGTCCTTATTGATAAGAAAGAACATAACACTAAATATAATACCTGGAAATACGATCCTTATCATTATTGTATGGAAATACTAGTAGAAAGATTTTACTTTTTCTTGGAAAATAACACCGCAACTGGAGATTTAATGATTGAATCACGTGGAGGCAAAGAAGATATTCGTTTGAAAAAATCGTTTTCAAGAATTTATGAAAGCGGAACACAATATATTGAAGCCGATAAACTTCAGAAAAAGTTAACAAGTAAAGAATTAAAAGTAAAACCTAAAATGCTAAACATTGCATGTTTGCAATTGGTTGATTTACTTGCTCATCCCTCTCGAAGATTTATGTTCAGATATTATAAAATTGAAGAAGGTAAATCTTATGTTTTTGGCGAAAAAATTATTGAAATACTTGAAAGGAAATATTATAAAGGGAAATCAGGGATAGAAGGTTATGGAATAAAGTTATTACCATAAAAAACCCCGATTACTCGGGGCAAAGGCTCTTATGTCCTTCCACCTCCAGACTGACTGGATTGATACAAAAATAAAATTTCTTTTTGATAAGTGCAAAAATAAAATCGATAGAGATAAAATTATTTTTAGTATATGCATTCTTCTCCTTGCCGTCTGTTGCTTAGGCATTTACACTTTTATTAAAAAAGGTACTAATGCTGAATAATTCAATCAAAGTGCTAACTTGAATAATTAGAGAAATTAATTAGTGAAATTTCGTTATTATCCAATCTATTTCCTTTCATTATTATTATCATATCGGTATGTTTGCAAAAAAAATGATTGGCTTTTATGGGTTTAAGGTATTTACTGTTTCTTAAAATTTTTATTGCACTTCTGCTTATTCAGAATATTAGTCTTGCACAAACAATCACTTTGTCAGGAACGGTGACGGATAAAGTTGAAAAAATTTCGCTTGATTCTGCGTTGGTTGAAATTGTAAATAAAAATAATCCGCTTGAAAAATATTCTACCTTTTCTGATGCAAGCGGTAGCTGGCAATACCAGTTTACTCCTTCGGATGTAAATGATAAATCTGATAAGCCGATTAATTTTTCGCTTTCTCAGAATTATCCCAACCCGTTTAATCCATCCACTAAAATAAATTTTTCTTTAATGGAATATGGAACTGTTACTTTTACCGCCTACTCGGTTATTGGTGAAGAAATTGACAGGAAAACTTTTCAGCTTGATGCAGGGAATTATTCCGTTACGTGGACAAGCAAAGGAAGTGCAGGAGTAATTCTTTATTCAATGGAGTTTGATAACCGGCAGATTGTTAAGAAAATGATTCAGCTTGATGGTGGCGGCAGCGGAGGCTGGGGAGCAATAAGCGGTTCATCTAATACATTTTTATCGAAGGGAAACGAAATTACAAACGCTGAGTTTTATGTCATAGCTTCTAAACTAGCTTATGAACCCGATACGACTCTTCATCAATTAACCGGAAATCTTAAAATAGATTTTGAACTTGATCTCGTTCATAATGCTGCTTTCGTAATTGATCTTCACAATGATATTCTTGAGTTGCTTGGAGACGATGAAAATATCGGCGATTCAAATCCTCAGTATCAAACCGATCTTCCGAGATTAAAAGCCGGCGGTGTTGATGCACAAGTATTCGCAATGTGGCCGAATGTCGGAAGCGATCCGTCTGAAGGATATGAGCAGGTGATTGGATATGCTGATAAGTTTTTCAACCAGGTTGACAAGAATTCATTTACACTTATGCAGGCAACTAATCCTGAAGAATTGCAGAGCGGAATTGATGAAGGAAAGATTGCAGGCATACTTGCCGTAGAAGGCGGTTCTGCAATTGAAGATGATCTTAACAAGCTAAAGGAGTTTTATGATCTTGGTGTAAGATACATGACAATAACATGGAATTATAATTCCAATTGGGCGGTTAGTGCAAAGGATGCTGAAAGCAAGACAAGAGGTCTATCTGAGTTCGGCAAACAGGTAATAAAAATGATGGACTCGCTCGGAATGATTATAGACGTTTCCCATACTGGTGTTAAAACTATTGAGGATATTTTGACGGTAACTAAAAACCCGATCATTGCAAGTCATTCCGGTGTCTGGAAATTAAATAATCACTACCGCAATCTTACAGATGCGCAGATAATAAGTATTGCTAAAAGCCGTGGTTTAATCGGCGTGGTTTTTTATAAATCATTTTTATCACGCAGTAATGATGTTACAATCGAGACTGTTATCCAGCACATTGACTACATAAAAAAGTTGGTGGGAATAAACTTCATTGCATTAGGTTCCGACTTTGACGGCGGCATTACTACTCCTGTGGGACTTGAAGATGCTTCAAAATTTCCTGCATTAACCTATGCTTTATTGAAACATGGTTATACTAATTCTGAAGTGAAACAAATTCTCGGCGGAAATTTCCTGCGTGTATTTAATGAAGTTTGCGGAAAGAAAAACAGGTAAAGCTGCCTTAATAAAAATTTTCATCTCATTTAAAAAACTTTTTACACTTCAATTCTTTTGATGATAAAACTCACTTCATCTGCATTTCAATTTGTTTTTTAAGAAAAGATTTCGCAACCTGTTAATAACACACGGCGGCAATTAACATAATTGAATACTACAATTAAGGGCGGCAATTTGGATAAAAGAGAAAATCATCTATTAAATCTTTTATTTGCTTTCAAAATATCTCCAATAATAATTTTTATTTTCTTTGCAGCTATTAATTTTTCCTTGGTCCTGTTGACGTATTGGTTTTCTTATGTCTATCATAATGTGGAAAATACAATTTATACTCAGAGCTGGTTTTATAAATATATCCTTGTTCAGTTTAACCTTGCTTCGGAAAATAATATTGCCACCTGGTACTCATCAATGCTATTATCGCTGTCATCTGGATTAAGCCTGTCCTGTTTCTCAGCAGATTACTTAACAGCTTCTTCAAGAAAGGAACGCATACTAAGCTTTGGCTGGGTTATATTTATTTACATTTTTCTGCTTCTTTCATTTGATGAACTGGGCTCAATCCATGAAATGATAGGGCAATTGTTTTATGTTGATTCTGCAAAAGAAATAAAAGCTGGATGGATCACCACTTTGGCTGTTCCGATTGGTCTTGCAGCATTTTATATGATTGCCTTTGGCCTGCTGAAATTTTTTCAGAATCCCAAACTGTTTTTTATTTTAATAGCGGGGGTAACATGCTACGTTGTTAATCCATTCCTTGAAAAGATTGAAATGAATATTTTATTTACTAATCCGGGTGCAACAGATTGGCACTTGCACGATTTGCTGATTGCCATAGAAGAAGGTTTTGAATTATTCGGTTCAACATTATTCCTCCTTTACTTTTTACTGTACGCTTTACGAAAAAGAGATTCTGTAATAACTAACAGCGCAGGAATTGCATTTAAAAATCCTTCCGGATGGATTTATTATTTAACAAATGTTTCTGTATTTGCACTAATCATATCACTTTTCCTGTTTTTTTTATTCTTTGGAGATAAGCTGCCCAAAGGTGATTCCGGCATTCCGCTTAACTGGTTCCCTTCACTTTTAAGTTTCTGGATTTTCATATTGTTAGCTTTGGTAAATATCAGCTCAAGAAATTCTTTTCTTTCTTTAAGACTAAAAATAATTCTAATGCTTACATTCCTTTTCTTTTCTGTATTCTGGGGAGCAAATTTATATCCGTTTCTTGAGTGGGAAAAGCTTGGCGTATTTCGGTTTCTTACTAAAGGTACAATTGCTTTGATAATCTTTCTGATTGGCTTTTACATAAATAGAGCTAATGAGCCTGGTTTTCAAAAATATATTTGGGTTAGCTCACTATTCATTTTGGCCTTGTCAGTTTTTGTTGGTAAAACGTTAACACCGCTGGTTGGAATGATTGCAGTAAGTCTTTCTTTTTATATGATGGTTTATTCGCTCTTAAAAATTGATTTTGTGCAAAATGAGCATTCGATAATAATGGACAGATAATTCCAGGTAACAGAACTTTCATTGTAATTCTTACCTCATTTATTTAATTTTGAAACACCATTTAATGAAAAAGGATTATTGTAGATGCTAAATATTCTCAAGAAATTGTTCGGTGATAAAAATGTTCGGGCAGTTAAGGATTTATGGCCGATTGTTGATGAAATTAACGGGCATTATGAAAAAATGCAGCAGTTAAGTGATGATCAGCTTAGGGTAAAAACTCAGGATTTTAAAAATAAAATTCAGGATGAAACCACAGAACTCCGTAAGAAAATAGATGAATTAAAAGAACAATTGAAATCTGATGAAGAAATTGACAGGCAAGTAATTTATGATGAGCTTGATAACCTTGAGGAAGAATTAGATCAGAAATATGAAGATATTCTTGACGAGATTTTACCTGAAGCTTATGCCGTTGTTAAAGATACATGCCGCAGATTAGTTGGTAAAACATGGGACGTTGCCGGTAATAAAATTACCTGGGATATGATTCCTTACGATGTTCAGCTTATCGGTGGTATGGTTCTTCACCAGGGTAAAATTTCGGAAATGGCTACTGGTGAAGGTAAAACTCTTGTTGCTGCATTGCCTATTTATCTTAATGCGCTTACAGGACGCGGTGTTCACCTTGTAACTGTTAACGATTACCTTGCTAAACGTGACAGTGAGTGGATGGGTGAAATTTATAAATTCCATGGACTTACAGTCGGTTGTATCATAAACACGATGACTCCTGAGCAGAGGATTGTCCAGTACAATTGCGATATTACTTATGGAACGAACAACGAATTCGGCTTCGATTACCTCCGAGATAATATGACCGGCGATAAAGAAAGTATGGTTCAGCGTAAACATATTTATGCTATCGTGGATGAAGTTGACTCTGTTCTTATTGACGAAGCAAGAACCCCTCTTATCATTTCCGGTCCGGTTGATAATCCTGATCATAAGTTTAATGATATGAAACCCGGAGTTGAAAGACTTGTACGGCTTCAATCCAATTTCATTTCAAGGATTTCCCAGGAAGCTGAAGATTATTTAGCTTCAGGTGAAAAAGATAAAGAGGCAATGGCAGGTGTCCATTTATTAAGAGCATACAGAGGTGCTCCTAAAAATAAAAAGCTGATGAAGCTTTTAAGTGAACCTTCCAACAAAAGATTAATGCAACAAACTGAGTTGGAATATCTCCGCGAACAAGCCAGAAGAATGCACGAGATTGATGATGAACTCTATTTTGCAATTGATGAAAAAGCAAATACAATTGATCTGACTGATAAAGGTAGGGAAGAGTTAGCACGCGGTAGCAGCGAAGGCAAGCAATACTTTGTACTTCCTGATCTGGGAACTGAAGTAAGCCATATTGAAAATGATCAGTCTTTGTCTGCCGAAGAAAAACTCAAGAAGAAAGACGAACTTTACCATACTTATTCTGAACGAAGCGACAGGATTCATACAATTCATCAGTTACTTAAAGCATATTCTCTGTTTGAAAAAGATGATGAATATGTAGTAACTGAAGACGGAAAGATTGCAATTGTTGATGAGTTTACCGGCCGTATTCTTCCGGGCAGAAGATACTCCGATGGTTTGCACCAGGCAATTGAAGCAAAAGAAAACGTTAAGGTTGAAAGAGACACACAAACACTTGCTACCATTACGCTTCAGAATTATTTCAGGCTTTATAAAAAGCTTGCGGGAATGACAGGTACTGCTGAGACAGAAGAAGGAGAGTTTTTCGAGATTTATAAACTTGAGGTTGTAGTAATTCCGACAAACAAAGAAGTTGTAAGAGATGATCAGGATGATGCAATATTCAGAACTAAAAGAGAAAAATTAAATGCAGTTATTGATAAGATTGAAGAACTTAGAAATGAGAGAAGACCTGTTCTCGTTGGTACTACTTCTGTTGAGGTATCCGAAACAATAAGCAGAATGCTTAAACGTAAAGGTGTCCCTCATAACGTGTTAAATGCAAAGCAGCATCAGCGTGAAGCGGAAATTGTAGCTTTTGCAGGGCAACCCGGTGCAGTAACTATTGCAACCAACATGGCAGGTAGAGGTACAGATATTAAACTTGGAGCGGGAATAAAGGAAAAAGGCGGATTATTTATTCTTGGAACCGAACGTCATGAATCAAGAAGAATTGACCGTCAGTTACGTGGTCGTTCCGGTCGTCAGGGTGATCCCGGTACAACCAAATTTTTCTTATCTCTAGAAGATGATTTAATGAGACTCTTCGGCAGTGACAGAATATCTTCTGTTATGGAAAGAATAGGAATTAAAGAGGGTGAGGTAATTCAGCATCCTTTAATTACAAGATCTGTTGAACGTGCTCAGAAAAAAGTAGAAGAAAATAACTTTGCAATCCGTAAAAGATTGCTTGAATACGATAACGTGATGAACCAGCAGCGCGAAGTTATTTACAACAGGAGACGCCACGCTCTTGAAGGTGAAAGATTGAAGGGTGAAGTGTTAGAGATGCTAGATGAAAGCATTACTGAGCTTGTGGAAGAAAATTATGATGATGCAAATATTGAAGCAATAAAAGAATACCTGCTTCAGAATTATCTTGTTGATTTTAAAATTGATCCGGATACATTCAGCACGCTTGGCAAAGAAGGAGTAACCGAAAAAATTATTCAGGCTGCTAAAGAGTTCTACAGAAGAAAAGAAGAAATGTTATCGTCTGATTTAATGGCGCGCCTTGAACGTTATGCGGTTCTTAGCGTAATTGATGAAAAGTGGAAAGAGCACTTAAGAGAAATGGATGACCTTAAAGAAGGTATTGGTTTAAGAGCTTATGGTCAGAAAGATCCTCTTCTTGAGTACAAAGGCGAAGCTTACAATATGTTTGTCAACCTTGTTAAACTAATACGAAATGATATTCTCCAGTTCTGTTTCAAGTTTTGGCCGGCGGCTCCTAGTGAGGTACAGGAACGTAGGAGAAGGCAGCCTTCCAGGATGACACAGATTAAAGATAGCTCCGATAATTTAGGTATGTCTCGTGGTACTGCAGAAAACCAGGAAGCCGCAAGATCAGGTCAGAAAGTGCAGCCCGTTAAAGTTGAAGAAAAGGTTGGAAGAAATGAACCCTGTCCGTGCGGCAGCGGCAAGAAATATAAAAATTGTCACGGTAAAGAATAAGAGCAGTGTTTTATTATTACTGGAAGTCAGACGTTAAAGGTTAAACATGAAATTAGAATGGCATAAATACATGTTTAACATTTCACTTTTAACGTTTGAATTGTTTTTCCTTTTTGCAATATTTGCTTTTGGAATCAGCAACCAGATTGATGTAATCAATAATCAAGGATTGAGGTTATAATGAGAAAAATAGAGGCCATTATACGTCCCTTCAAATTGGATGAAGTGAAAGAGGCTTTGCTTGAAGAAGGAATACGTGGAATGACAATAACTGAAGTAAGAGGTTACGGCAGGCAGAAAGGACATAAGGAAACATACCGTGGCAGTGAATACCAGATTGAATTTGTACCTAAAATAAAAATTGAAGTTGTTCTTGACGAGAATAAAATTGAAAAAGCAATTGATGCAATTCTTAAAACCGCAAAGACAGGCCAGGTTGGCGATGGAAAAATATTTATTTATAAAGTAGAGGATGTTATCCGTATCCGTACGGAGGAATCCGGGAGGGACGCACTGTAAAATATTTTACCTTTTAATCATTAGTTTTCATTTTTAATTTTTGGCCATGAAAAGAAAAAATTATTTCCCCATCGCAAAGATCCGTTTTTTATGGATCACTTTATTCATTCTGTTCTTTTCCGGTTGTTCATATTGGAATGACTTCACCGCATATTTCAACCTTTATTATAACGCCTCGGTAAAATTTGATGAAGTGGTTGAACAACTTAAAACACAAAAGAAAGAATTGTTTTCACTTACGGATACCAAACCTTCCGGTAATGTTAATGAGAACCTGAACAAAGTAATTGAGAAACTTTCCAAGATTCTCCAGTTCTACAGGGAATCCGCTTATTTTGATGATGCTCTGCTTATGATCGGTAAATCATTCTATTTGCAGCAGGATTATATTAAAGCATTAAGAAAATTCAATGAGCTTGTTACAACTTTTCCTGATGGCGATCTTGCCCTTGAAGGAAAATTATGGATGGGAAAAACAAATTTCAGGTTAAGAAAATTTGATGAGGGGAATAAATTCTTTGATGAAATAAAAGAAATGGCTGAAAGCGAAGGTGAGACTGAAATACTTACTGATATTTATGCTGAAAAGGTAAGTTATTTTATATCTATTGAAAGCTATCCCGAAGCGATTGCTAATGCTGAAAAATTAGTTGAGGTTTCCGGAGACGATGAAAAGAATGCTCTTGTTATGTATGAGCTTGGTAAACTTTATCTAAAAATTGATCAACCGGAAAATGCATCTAAATCATTTGAAGCAGTTGGAGATTATTCACCGGATTTTGATACTGAGTTCCAGGCAAGGTTAGAATTTGGAAAAACACAAAGAGTTCTCGGCAATAATGAAATATCACTAGAGATTCTTGAAGATATATATTCGGAATCAATCTTTAATGAATTCCTTGACCAGACAGAACTGCAGATTGGCATTACAAAAATTGCATTGAAAAGATATGAAGAAGCCTTTGACCAGCTCACTGCTGTTGATACGGTTTACAGGCAAACACAAAGTTCGGGACTTGCTAAATACTATCTTGGCGAAATTATGGAAAAGTATTACGGCAATTATGATAGTGCAAATGTTTATTACTCAAGAGCAATTGCCGCATCGTTACCGGTTGATATGGTTGACCAGGTAAAACGCAAAAGTACCGTATTTACTCAGTATAAAAAAATTAAAACTGATCTTAACCAGTTTAACAAGCAGCTTGCCTATCTTGATGATCCTGAATTATTTGTAAAAGATTCTATTGCATATGCGATTGAAAAAGCAAGAGTTGATAGTGTTAATAAACTGAATGAAGAGGAAAAATTAGGTGAAGACGAATTAAAGCCTGAAACAGAAGACACAAACAATCAGCAGCCTCCTGCAGATAGCAGTTTTCAGCAACAGCAACCAACGGATGGCAATCTTCAGCAGAAGAATCCTGCAGATGGAAATCCTTTACAACAGTTAGGAGATAACATGCAGCCGCCAACGGGAGATAAAAATACACAACCCCCGACCGGCGATAGAAACAGAAGACAATCTTCGGGTGATAAAAACAAATCTCAGAATGAATCCCGTAACAGGAGAGGAGATACTGAGGGTGGTACGGGCCAGGAAGTAGAATTATTAAAACCAACAATACCAGAACCGGTGAAACCTACAATATCTTCCGACTCACTTCATTCCGTGCTTGCAAAAAATGAATACGAACTAGGTGGATTATTTTTGACCGAGTTGCAGAATACGGACTCTGCTTTTTACTATTACGGCGGAATAATAAAAAAGCATCCCAAATCAAAATATATTGCGCGTGCGCTTTTTGCATTGGGAACAACTTATTCAACAGTAAATCAAAACAGTAAGGCAGACAGTCTTTTCCAAATAGTTTATAATGATTATAAAACCGAAAAGATTGCAAACGCTGCTGCAAATAAGCTTAATAAACCATTAATCAATTTTGATTTTGATCCTGCCGAGGAATTGTATCTGTTAGCCGAAAATAAAATGAAAGAAGAAAAGTATGATGATGCAATTAACGGATTTATTGAAGTTGCCGACAAATATCCTAAATCCGTTTTTGCTCCCAAAGCATGGCTATCAAGAGGTTGGATACTTGAAAATAATCTTAAAATGTATGATTCAGCTGCCGTGGTGTACGATTCAATTACAAAGAAATTTCCAAACAGCGTCTATGCAAATAAAATCTCGCCGAAGTTATCAACTTATAAAGCCGAGCAAAAAAGACTTGAAGCTGTAAGAGATTCTGCAAAACAGGCTGATTCGCTTGCATTAAGAGAAAAGATGAAATTGGAGAAAGCCAAACTGGATTCTCTTAATTCTAAACCAGGTAAACAAACGATTGGTGTAAGCGACTCAACAATGAATAAACAGGAAGAATTTTTACCTGATGTACCTTTACCGGCGGATTCATTGAATATTAATCAAACCGATACATCAGGAATAAAGAGGATTGAATTAGGTAAAAAAACTAAAGCGGATTCAACTAAAGTTAAAAATGATATGCTAAAACAATCCGGCAAAGAGGTTAACACGAAGAACAATAAGCCCGGAATGACCGACAGTTCAAAAGTCAAAAAGAAATTTAATCCGGTTGATAACAAAATTCAGAATAAGACGGCAGTGCCGAAAGATTCATTAAAAGTAATAAAAAGCATTACTCCTGTTGATTCATCAGCAGCGAAGAATAAAATTGTACCGATAGATTCATCAGCAACGAAGAATAAAATTGTACCCATAGATTCATCAGCAGCGAAGAATAAAATTGTACCGGTTGATTCAATAAAAGTAATCAAACCGATGAATGTAATAGATACATCTGCTGTAAACAGGAAGGTACCTGCGGTTGATACCACAAGAATAAATTCATCCGGTCCAAAATAAAATGATTCAGTTTAAGCAAAATGAATTTGGAAACCTGTTTGAAAAATTCCTGCCGTATTACCGGCAGAGAAAGAAATCTTATTGGTTAATTTATGTTGTACTACTTTTCTACCTAAGTCTGCCTTCATTTATGATCCCTACTTTGGAATGGGGAAGATTCCGTATTACTGCACTTATGGAACAAAGAGCGCTTGAAAGCTATATGCTTTTTTATCCAAGGCAATCCTGGAGCAGTTTTGCTGATGTTAATCCTGCATTACCAAAGTGCATTATTGGATTGGAAGACGGGAAGTTTTTTAACCATAAAGGAATTGACTGGTATGAACTTGAGAAATCTTTAAGGACCAATCAAAGAAGAAAAAAAGTTGCGCGGGGCGGAAGTACAATTACAATGCAGCTTGCTAAAAATCTCTTTCTTAATACAAACCGGAGCATTTTCAGAAAAGCAAAGGAATTTGTGATTACACTTAGAATGGAGAAAGAAATAAGCAAAGAAGCCATACTCGGAAATTATCTTAACGCAGTTGAATGGGGTGACGGAATTTTTGGAGTTAAAAAAGCAGCCGATATATATTTCGATAAAGACCCGTCTAAATTATCGTTTAATGAATGCTCAAGGATGGCGGCTGTAATTCCATCACCGTTGCGTCATAAACCATCTGATAATTCAGGCTATGTAGGCAGAAGAGCCTCACGCAGCCGGGGCAGATCTGCAGATGTTATAATATCTGAATAATGAAACGTAAAGAGCTTCTTAAATTAATTGAAGAGGGGGAAAATCTTTACTGCGAGTTTAAACTTCATTTTTCTTCCGAAGAAAAAATCGCAAAGGAAATGATTGCATTCGCAAACACTAAAGGCGGCTATTTACTGATGGGTGTGAATGATGATAAAAAAATTATTGGTGTGCAAAGTGAAAAAGGGGAAGCCGAACTTATTAAAATTGTAGCAGCAAAATTTTGTGAACCCCCAATCGCATACTCTCTTGATTATTTAAATATTGATGAAAAAGAAATTGTTGTGGTAAATGTAAAGGAATCTAAAAATAAACCGCACAGGCTTCAGGATTATAAGAAAGAACTTGATATAAACAAAGCCGAAGTATACATACGGGTTAATGATAAAAGCATCCTGGCAAGTAAAGAACTTATAAGATTGTTAAAAGCTAATACCGGTGCCACTGAACTTAAGAAGTATTCTATTGGCTCAAATGAAAAGATAGTTTTTGATTATCTTGCAAACAATGAAACAATATCTGTTAAACAGTTATCTCATCTCGCGAATCTTTCAGACAGAAGGGCTTCGCGGACTCTTGTTAAGATGGTAAGGGCAGGTTTGCTGTTTATTCATACCAAAGAAAACGGAGAAGAATTCTTTACCAATGCCGGAAACCAGTTGTAAAAAATTAATTTTCTAAAAATATTTTATGTCATTTTTCCGATAATGCGTATTTCCCGATGTATATTAATATAGCGTCATTTATTGCAGCAATGCAATAACCCGGGTTACTGCACAGATATTTGAGGAGATGTCTTCCTTACAAAAATAACAGAAGTTAATAGTACATTGGTGGAGTTGTGTATGAAAAAGAGCATGCCAATCAATAGTTTAATTTTTATCGGAATTGGATTATGTGCTTTCCTTTTTAAAACGCTTTACAAAGGTCCTTTCCTTGATTTCTTTTTAAGCTACTGGGGAAATTTCTGGGTCTCATTCACTGTTTATTTTATTATAGGAATATCAAACCAGTACTGGCGGCAAAATGATTTCATAACTGCACTTTGCGCAATCGTTATACTGGAATCATTTGAAATAACAGATGGCTACTGGGGAATTTTTACAAACGTATATGATCCTCTTGATCTGGTCTTTAACATCTGGGGAGTTATAGTAGCAATTACAATGGAGATTGTTCTGAGCGTAGTTGGAACAGTGATGCAGGAAAAAGTTATTCATTCTGTTGCTGACAAACACTGATAAATCGCCATCATTTCTTCAGATCAAAAATCTTTCTTAGTTCAAAGATAGCCACACCATAAGCAACCGCAACATTGAGTGATTGCTTAATTCCAAATTGAGGAATTTCAATCGAAAAATCACATAAGTCTAAAAGATTTTGTGATACACCGGTAATCTCATTTCCGACAAGAAGACAAATCGGGAATTCCGAATTTTCCACTTTATAATATGGAAGACTTTTACTTGTTAATTCAAGAGCGCAGATTTTTATTCCTTTAGTTTTTAAATCTTTTATAACTTCTATAGCATCCTTAACGTATTCCCATTGAACGCTTTCTGTTGAGCCTAAGGCAGTTTTAAGAATTTCTTTTCTAGGCGGATGAGGAGTAAAACCGCAAAGGAATAATTTTTCAATCATAACACCGTCGGATGTCCTGAATATTGAACCGACATTATAGTTGCTTCGTATACTGTCTAACAAAACATAAACAGGAAGTTTTTTTACTTGTCCGATTGTTTCTAATGTGCTTCGGTTTGCTGCTATTTCATCGTGGGTAAGTTTTTTCATGTTGATTACTGTTGTGAAGAAAAAATTTTCAATCCTATTACTCCAATTATTATAAGGAAGATGGAAATTATCCTTATCAGCTCTCTCGATTCATTAAAATAGAGCAGACCGTAAATTGCTGTTCCGGCTGCACCTATACCTGTCCATATTGCATATGCAGTTCCTATTGGTAATTGTTTGGCAGCCTGAGATAAAAACACGAAGCTGAGGAGCATTGCAATAATTGTAATTAACGTAGGAACAGGTTTGGTTAAACCATCGGTATATTTAAGTCCTACCGCCCAGGTAATTTCAAAAATGCTTGCAATTATTAAATAAAGCCACGCCATAGTTTTCTTTTTATGAAGTATTAATCCGTTGTTAATTATTATGTTTTGTAATTGCCAACTGACCGCATGCTGCGGCAATATCATTCCCCTGTGTTTCTCTTACCATAACTGTAATATTTTTTTGTCTAAGCGCATCGGCAAAAGCTAAAATTTTATCATACGATGTTGGAACAAGACTGGCGCTGATTCCATCCGGGCTCATATGCGCAATTGAATTGAATGGAATAATATTTATCTTCGACGGCATCTTTTTGCATAGTGTCACCAGTCCGTCAATATCTTCCTGTCTGTCGTTCACATCCTTCAGCATTGTGTATTCAAACGTCGCCCTGGTTTTTGTCTTTTTAGTGTAATATTTAAGAGCATCAATATTCTCTTTAAGCGGATATTTTATATTTACGGGCATTATCCTTGAACGAACATCTTCAAAACAAGAATGAAGTGAAAGTGCAAGTTTAACTCTTACTTGTGAATCCGCAAGTTCCTTAATTTTCTGAGGTATACCTGCAGTTGAGATTGTAATTCTTGTACGACTTACACGTTTAGCCAACTCATCGGTAAAAATAGAAAGAGACTTAAGAGTGTTTGCATAATTCAGCAATGGTTCACCCATACCCATATAAACGATATTTGTAATTACTCCACCATCATAATTTCCCGAAGAAAGATAATACTGGTCAATAATTTCACCAACGGTCAGGTTCCTTTTATAACCCATTAAACCAGTTGCGCATAATTTACAATCAAGCGGGCATCCTACCTGCGTAGAAATACATAAAGTAGCGCGTTCATCGTCCGGGATTATAACCGATTCAATCTTTCTTTCGTCTGCAGTTGAATAAAGATATTTTCTTGTGCCGGTAGTTTTAGAATACTGAATATCAACTAAGTTAAGTGCATTAATAACGCATTTATCTTTTAATTCCTCCCGTAAAGTTTTTGGGAAGTTAATCATCTCATCAAAATTTGTTACGAGGCGATTGTATATCCAGTTGAAAAGCTGATCTCCCCGGTACTTAGGCTGCTTATTTTCAATCATCAGGCTTCTCAATTCATCAAGACTTAAACCTTTAAGCAGAATTTTTTTATTATTTTCGTTTTCCATATCCAAATATACAAAAGAGAAGCAACTAAAAAGATTCATTCTTTTTAAAGTGATGTGATAGCAAACCAAGATGAGAAAAGAAATATTGCTATATCGCTTGTAAGCAATTAACTTATAAATAATAAAAGTGGGCAATAATGGAATTTGAATTTACTAATGAACAAAAAATAATCCGGCAGACAGCAAAGGAATTTGCCGAAGCGGAGATTGCACCATCATCAATTGAACGTGACATAAGCGGAAAGTTTCCCACAGAAATTGTGAAGAAACTTGGTGAATTGGGATTTATGGGAATAATGGTTCATCCTGATTATGAAGGAGCAGGACTTGATACTGTAAGTCATGTACTTGCGTTAATAGAAATTTCAAAAGTGGATGCAAGTGTTGGTGTTATAATGTCGGTTAACAATTCTCTCGTCTGTTTCGGCCTGGAAAAATATGGAAGTGATTTCATAAAAAAGAAATATTTAACCCAGCTTGCATCCGGACAAAAGCTTGGTGCGTTTGCTTTATCTGAACCGGAAGCGGGAAGTGACGCCACAAAGCAAAAAACTTCGGCTGTTAAAGATGGCGATAATTATATCCTTAACGGAACTAAAAACTGGATAACAAACGGTCAGTCGGCAGATTACTTTTTAGTAATGGCTTCAACAGACAAATCTAAAGAGAGCAAAGGCATAAGTACTTTCTTAGTTGAAAAAGGCTGGGACGGATTTGAACATGGCAAAAAAGAAGATAAACTTGGAATACGAAGTTCGGATACCTGTTCCTTAAGTTTTTCTAATGTAAAAATTCCTGTTGAAAATCTGATCTGGGAAGAAGGAAAGGGATTTAACTTTGCAATGGAAACTCTAAACGGTGGAAGAATCGGAATTGCCGCACAGGCAATCGGAATTGCTGAAGCTTCACTTGAAGCGTCAATTAAATACTCTAAAGAGAGGAATGCTTTTGATTCTGCAATTTCTAATTTACAGGCCATTCAATTTAAACTTGCAGATATGGCCGTAAAAATTGATGCCGCAAAACTGTTAACCTTTCGTGCTGCTTCATTTAAAGATGCCGGGGAAAAATATTTTAAAGAAGCTGCTATGGCAAAATTATATGCTTCAAAAATTGCAGTTGAATGTGCTTTGGAAGCTATCCAGATTCATGGCGGGTATGGTTATGTGCGTGAGTATCTTGTAGAAAGATATTTACGCGATGCCAAGATAACAGAAATCTACGAAGGCACTTCAGAAATTCAGCGACTGGTTATTGCTCGGGCTTTGCTAAATAGTTAAAAGCTGTTATCTTTTAGTGTAAATTAAACAAATATATTTCAGATGAAATTTGTTTTTGCTTTCATTGCACTACTTGCAGCTACATGTCTTTGCCAGGAAGATTATGCTCGCTGGCAGGCAAAAGAATTATCCTATCAAATTAAAAATGAAGAAATCCATGATTTACAAAGTTCAAATAAGGATTTAGAAGATGTTTTAATTACTGCTGCAAGATCTGTTTACAAAATTTTTATCTCAGATGTTGATGGAGATAATTGTCCTTTTGAACCAACCTGCTCGGCATTCTTTATTGAATCAGTTAGGCAGACTAATCTTATTCAGGGCTCTTTAATGTTTGCAGACAGGTTTACCCGCGATCTTAATTTTCTTAAAGTGTTGAATCATTATCCGGTTACAAAGAGAGCCCGCTTTTTCGATCCGACTGAAAATTATAAACTGGAGCAGGCAGACGTCAATCCCGATTCATTTAAAGAAAAAACAGATGAATAATCCGGCGCTTAAATTGAAATTCTATATAAAGAAATTTATTGCTCTTTCAATTATTCTTCTTAGTAATCCTGCTTTTACGCAGACAATGATTGACGATCTGAATCACTTAAAATCCCCCTCAAATATTCTGCGCTTTGCAGATTATCTTTTCTGTGAAAAAGATTATCTTCGTGCGATTGATGAATATAAAAGTTACTTAAGTAAAGTTGATAACGACACGGTTAAATTTAAAATTGGTTTGTCTTATTCGGGTATGGCAGATTACCGACAGGCAAACGAGATTTTTATAAATACGAAGTGGAATAAAAAATTAGGTAAATCTGCTGAAGATGAAACAGCTAAAAATTATTTCCTGGAAAAGAAATTTGTAATCCTGGATTCAATTAATAATAGCTTATGTTCAGGTGAAGCTAAGAACTTAATAACTGCATCAACAAGACTTTTCCATTTCAGCAAATTGTACGGCAATGAGTTGGAAAATGACAGGTGGCTTTTGGATAAACAGAAATACCTGTCGGTTTTTTCAGGTGAAGCAAAAGAAATTATAAATCAAATTTATGATGAAGGTACATCTTTACCATACCGTTCTCCAACAGTTGCAGCCGTACTTTCAGCTATCATACCCGGTGCCGGTAAAATATATTCCTCGCAATACACAGATGGTTTCACATCTTTGCTTGTTACAGGTTTGTTATCATATTTATCCTATGATAATTTTCAGGCAAAACACAAATTCCGGGGATGGTTATTTGGTGGGTTAGCTACATATTTCTATGCCGGTAATATTTATGGATCGGCAGCAGCAGCACAGATATACAATGCCGAAGTATCATTTAATTTTCATTTAAAGTTAGATTCATTTATTAAGAAGCAAAATTATTTCATTCCTGAATATGATTTCATCTGTAATTAAATATCTTTTATTCGTGTTAATATTTTTAAGAATAAGTTTTGCGCAGCAATATCTTGATGCCCAGTTTAAAACTGCCAGCAACCTGTACGATAATGGAGATTATTTTAACGCCATAACAGAATTCAAACGGCTTCTCTTTTTTGATGAACAAAATAAATACTCATTCATCGGCAATATGTATCTTGGTAAAAGCTACAAGGGTGGAGCATTTCTTGATGATGCAATTAAGTATTTCTCTCTTGCAAAAAAGTACACGACAGACTCAGAAGGATTTTATCAATCTCAGACAGAGATAATAAGGTGCAATATTTTAAGAAGGACAATCCCTAAAGCTTTTCAATTAATTAAAGAACTGGAAGATGATAGCAGGTTTACTGACAAAAAAAATGATCTGATTTACTGGCGGGCGTGGGCATATATTTTTGCCGATGATTGGGAATCTGCCGCTGGTGAATTTGAAAAAATTGATAAAAACCATGAACTGAAAGCCTTCTGTAATGATGTTGCGGGACAAAAATTTTCCGGTACTTTGCTTGTTCTTGCTTCTGCAATAATCCCGGGTTTCGGACAGATTTATACAGGGAATGAATTTTCGGGAATTCTTTCACTTGCCTGGTGTGGTTTGTTTGGATATTTGAGCATTAATTCTTTTTATGCCGATAGAATATTTGACGGATTTGTTTATACCGGATTGTTTCTAAGATTTCACCGCGGGAATATTCAGAATGTTAATAAGTTTGTAAAACAGGAAAATATCGCAATTTCTAACCGGGCTCTGGAATATCTGCAATATAAATTTGCCGGTCTTAAGCCATGAATTTTAAAAATTTTTATTGGTTTATTTTATAAAATTTAACTAATTTCAACCGTCCATTTCTTTGAGGGAAATATTTCTAAGTATTTAAAATATCCTTATTGTAGACGGAGGAGTTAATGAAAAAAGGATTACTGATTACTCTTTCAATTATTGGGGTTATTGTTCTGTTTCTGATTATCGTGGGAATCTGGAGTGTTAATACATATAATGGTTTGGTATCGCAAAGAGAAAATGTAACGAAAACCTGGAGTGATGTTGAAAGTCAATATCAGCGAAGAGCAGATTTGATTCCTAACTTAGTAAATACTGTTAAAGGCTATGCTAATTTTGAAAAAGAAGTTTTGGTAAAAGTAACTGAAGCAAGAGCAAGTGTCGGTCAAATTAAAGCTACGCCTGAATTGGTCAATGATCCTCAGGCATTCCAGAAATTCCAGGCTGTTCAAGGGGAGTTAAGCAGCGCTTTATCAAGGTTAATGGTTACTGTGGAAAAGTATCCTGACCTGAAAGCTAATGAACAGTTTCAGAATCTGCAGGTACAGCTTGAAGGAACTGAAAACCGGATTAATGTTGCCCGCATAAAGTACAATGATGTTGCCAAAGATTATAATACCAGGATCAAGAGATTTCCGGCTTTTATTTTTGCAAATATAGCAGGATTTAAGGAGGTTCAGTATTTTCAGGCCGCTCCGGGTTCTGAGAACGCTCCTAAAGTCGAGTTCTGAATTTGATGAAGAAAATATTCTTATTCATTTTAATTCTCTGGCAGGTCAATTCATTTGCCCAGGTAGAAATTCCTACTTTAAAAAATTGGGCAAACGATTTCTCCAATACGCTTAACGGAAGCGAATTAAATTATCTTAACAATGACCTGAAACAGTTTGCCGATTCCACATCCAACCAGGTTGTTCTGCTGATGATACCTACATTGAATGATTATCCTATTGAAATGTTTGCGTATGAAACTGCTACGAAAAATAAAATTGGGACAAAAGAAAATAATAATGGAATTCTCTTTATAATTGCTAAGAACGATAAGAAGTTAAGAATAGAAGTTGGTTATGGATTGGAAGGAGCCTTACCCGATGCATTATGCGGCTCAATCTTAAGAAATGAAGTTCGTCCTTACTTTAAACAAGGTGAGTATTTTGAAGGTATTAAAGCCGGCATAAATGCAATAAAAGCTGCTACCGTTGGAGAATACAAAGCGCCACCAAAAGAGAAAAACAAAAGTAAGTTTAAAGGTTTTAGCTCTTTCATAATCATAATTATTTTTATAATTATAAGT
>QZKB01000018.1 GCA_003599415.1 Ignavibacteriales bacterium
CTTTTTTACTTTTATAATGATAGAGAATATTGCCCGAAGTTAAAAACAAAGATGCTTTTGAAAATGAATGGGCAAGTGTATGTAACATTGCCGCAAAAATTCCTGTGCTGCCTAAAGCGATTCCTATAAATAATATTCCCATATTTTCAATTGATGAATAAGCAAGCATACGTTTGTAATTTTTAATGCGGAGCATGAAGACAGAACTTACAAGCAGCGAAAGGAAACCGGTTAAGATGAAGAAGAAGTTGGTAAAATCCTGTTGATTAGAATGGACAAATATTTCCTGTATTCTCAGCAAACCCAGGAAAGCGGAATTGAGCAGTGTACCGGATAACAATGCAGAGACCGGCGAAGGCGCTTCCGAATGAGCATCCGGCAGCCACGCATGAATAGGGGCTATTCCAATCTTTGTCCCGAATCCCACAAAAATAAATGCAAAGGCTACTTTCAGCCAGAAAGGATTTATAAGCGAAGCTTTAGCGTAAAGTTCATTAAAGAAAAGAGAATTAACATTCTTGCTTCCGATTGATAAAAGAATTATTCCCACAAAAGCGAGTGCGATACCAATTGAGCAGATAAAAACATATTTCCATGCAGCTTCAAGTGAAGACTTTTTCTTTTCGAAATAAATGAGGACTGCGCTTGTTAAGGTTGTGGCTTCAACAAAAACCCAGAGCAGCGCAAGATGAGTTGCAAGAATTACACCGGTCATTGCAGTTACGAATGAAAGAACTTCTACGATATAAACGGATTCCTGTTTTGCCGTAAGAGCGTGTTCTTTAAAATAGAATAAGCTGTAAAATGCCGAGCTTGCAAAAACAATTGTCATCACACTAAAGAAGTAAAGACCAATTGTATCAAGTTTGAAATAATCTAAAAGCCATTTTGGAAACCAGTACCACTCAAGATTCATCCAGCGCATAATTCCAACTGCAAAGAACAATCCGACGGAACCAAACATGGCAACTCTGTTCACAACTATATTTTTAAAGAGGAGAGCAACTAATCCTAATGCAACGGGCAATATTAAAACAAGACTTATCATGCTAATCCTTCAACTCCGTTAAAACATCAACATGGCTGCCGTCGTACATTTCATTTATTTTGTTAAAGAAAATTGCGAACAGGTAAATTCCAACAAATAAATCCAGAAGCACGCCAATGTTTACAAGCATCGGAAGTTCATTGGCAACTGAAAGCGAGAGGAGAAATATTCCGTTCTCAAGCATCATATAACAAAGTATATGCGTAATAATTTTTTTCCTGTTGATAATCAGGAACAGGCTGGAGATAATAATGACGATTGAAATTCCGAAGTAAAGCGGTTTAATGTCGCTTCCGATTTTAACAGACCAGAAAGCAGCAACAAATCCGAATATGAAAATTGCGCTTGCAATTAGCAGAGAATAGAATTGTGAGATGTACGGTTCAATCTCGCGCCCGATTTCATTTTTACGGATTACGGAAAGCAGAAAATAAGGAATCACAATTGCTTTGATGATTAATGTTTCGAGGCTTAAGAAGGCAATGTTCAGCCAGTTGATTTCCCTGATATCGACAATGACAAGAAGGAAAAGGAGCAAGCCTTGGACGGACAATGTTTTTACATAAGCTTCAATACGGCTTACCGCAAAGACATAAAGCATCGTTGTACCTAAAAGTATAATCAGAATATCCGTCATTAAATTCCTCCGAACAAAAAGAAAACAATAATTGCGAATGCAGTAAGAGAAAGAGCTGTCATCAAAAATAAAAACTGAGGTACGTGAGAAATTCTTGAGCGTGCAATCAGGGATTCAACCAATCCCACGGCAATAAAAACCACCAACAAGATTACGACAAATAATGAAAGAGCTGCAGGAAGAATTAATTCCGGCGGAAGAAGTAGATTAGCAATCAAAACAGAAATGATTGTCATCTTTAATGCAGCCGCATATTGAATGAATGCTAAGTCTGGTCCGGAATTATCAAGTATCATCACTTCATGAATCATCGTTAATTCTAAGTGTGTATTCGGATCATCAACCGGAACGCGGCTTCCTTCTGCCAAAAGCATAATGAACAGAGAGACAACAAGTAAAATTTTTATTAATGGTGTGTAAACCAAACTTAAGTTAATAGCGGCAAAGATTGATTCGAACGAGAATTGATTTGTTAACAAAGCAAGCGAGCCAAGCACAACAAAAAATGCTGTTTCAACAATTGTTGTAAAAGTAACTTCTCTGCTTGCTCCCATTCCTTCAAATGCGCTGCCGGTATCAAGAGCTGCTATTACGGTAAAGAATTTAGAGAGTGCCAGTGAATATGCAAATAAAATAAAATCACCTTCAAAGTGAAGAACAGAACCGAGCCCGGGAATAGGAATCATTAATAAAACAAAAAGAACCGCAGCAACATTTATTGATGGTGAAAGCCTGAAGGCAAAAGAAGTTGTCTTGCTTATTACTTCTCCTTTTTTAAGAAGCTTGCCGAAATCATAATAAGGCTGAAGCAGCGAAGCGCCTTTTCTGCCTGCCCAGATTGCTTTTACTTTGTTTATCAATCCTATAAAGAAAAGCGGTGATACGATTAACAGAGCTATAAAAATTATCTTCATCATTTAGCTCCGAAAATCCAGATGAGTAAAAATATAAGAAAGAGTAAACCGTAAATAATGTACTGCTGCATTCTTCCGCTTTGAATCCAGGAGAACATGTTCATGAACCTGTTTAAATAATTAAGCGAAGGATGAATAATAAATCTCTCGGAAAAATCCTGTGTATGGCTTTCTAATGATGCGCTTTTTGGAAAGAGAACTTTTTCTTTTTCAATCTTTATTTTCTGCGGAACGAGTTCTGCCACTAAATTTAAAAATGGCTGCACATATGAACTGCTTGTATATTGAATACGGCTGCTTTCCGCTTGGTAACCGCAATCCCATGTTTTGAAGGTTTCAACTTTTCTGTTTTTTAAAAGATAAGTTCTTAATGCAAAGAGAATAATAATAAAGATGAGGAAAATACCTGCACCAAGTGAAATTGAATTGAACAGAGGAATCAAAGATTCAATTTGTGAAAAAGAATTAACCGGTAGAAATTGTTTTGCCACATTCTTTAAAAGAATTATTCCAAGCCATGGAGAAAGACCGATTACAAACATAATTACAACCAGGATACCCATTGGTAGTAATAACGTCTTTTCATTTTCGTTGGGTTTATTATGAAATTCTGAGCGTGATGAACCAAGGAAGGCGATACCGAAAAGTTTAGTGAAACTGAGAAGCGCCATCGTTCCGATCAGAGCAAGACCTGCAATTCCCAATAAGGCAAAGATTGTTAGAGGTAGTTCTTTAACGGAAAAACTTTTTGCCATACCAAGGTAGATTGCAAACTCGCTGATGAATCCATTAAGAATTGGCAATCCGCATATTGCAAGCGAAGCAATAAGAAACATAACAGAAGTTTTAGGCAGATGTTTTACCAGGCCACCGAGCTTATCAATATTTCTTGTGTGTGTTTGTGAATAAACAACTCCGGCGCCATAGAATAAAGTGCTTTTAAAAGTAAAATGATTAAGTATGTGAAGCATTCCGCCGAAGAAACCAAGAGCGGCTAAAAAAGAATTGTTATAGGCAAGGCCAAGCATTCCCAAGCCAATGCCCATCCCGATGATGCCGATATTTTCTATACTTGAATAAGCGAGCAACTTTTTAATATCCTTTTGAGATACTGCATTTATAATTCCGATAATTCCGGTTAATAATCCAACAGTAAAAACTATATAAGCAAGTGAGAAACTTGGAGTTCCGCTTAATAGTAAAATTCTTAGTATACCGTAGATTCCGGTTTTAATCATAACTCCTGACATTAATGCAGAAACTCCTGTTGGTGCTGCGGGATGAGCTTTAGGCAACCAAGTATGCATTGGAATAAATCCTGCCTTGGTTCCGAAGCCAACAAAGAAAAGAATGAAAAGTAAAGCTGAAATTTCACTTGACTGTCTTAGGACAGAAGAGAATGAATTAAAATCCAGCGAACCTGTTGAAGCGGAAGCCCAGCTAAATGCAGCAATCAAAAAGGCTGCGCCAATCTGCATTGCTGTTAAATAATAAATTCCTGCTTTGCGTACGTTTTCTTTTTTGTTTTCAAAACTTACAAGGAAGAAAGAGGCAATTGACATTATTTCCCAGGCAATCAGAAACAGGATTGCATTCTGAACAATTACAACAAGAAGCATAGCGGCAGTCATCAATCCAAGAAAAAAATAATAAGATGAAAGCGACAATCTTTCACCGTAATACATTTTCATATATCCGATTGAATATATTGATGCAAGCAAAGAGCCAAGTGAAATAATCAAGGCAAACAATGCCGCAAGCGGATCTAAGCGAAGTAATGAAATTCCAATTGGTTCGGAAAATGTTAAAGAGGATTCTAATTGATTCCCACTGAAGAGCACGCTAAAAATATCCGGCAGCAAAAAAATCTGGCTTAATACAGCAAAGAATAAAAATACTTTTCCTTTTGAGTTTTCATTAAAAAAGGAGGAAGCAATTCCACCGGTAAAGAAAAGAATTATACCTATAAGAAAAATGCCCATCTGTTAGTTATCCTTTTTCTGCCATTCTTTTTCTTTCACGCGTACAAATTCTAATATGCTTTCAAGTGATGAACGTTCTCTCATCATTGTAAGGAAAAAATCGCTTTGGCAAAGATGAGAAATTTTGGAAAGTACATCAAGATGCATTCTTGGACTTGCAGTAAGCAGAATAAAAAGAGTATGAACCGGCTGAGCATCCAGGGCATTAAAGTTTATTGGTTCCGCAAGATAACAGATTGAAACGCTTGCATTATTCGGATTTGTAACAATTGGTGTGCGGGGATGCGGTATTGCAATTCCTCTTCCAATTGCAGTGGGCATTAATTCTTCGCGGCTTAACAACGCCTGCAGTATTTCTTCTTTAGACAAACCCGATGGAGTTAAGACTTTATCAATTGCGTTCGTTAAAATTTCTTTAACGTCTTTGCCGGGAATTCCGGAAATAATTCCACCGCGTTCAATTAATGTAAGCAGACTTGAATTGTTAAATCCAAGATTAATAAGTGAACCGGAAAGTTCAATCTTGTTGCTAAGAATCCACTCATTTATTTCTGATCTGTTGAAGCGGTACTGGTGGTTAATTCTGTAACAGGGAATTTTCTTTTCCTTAATCCACCGGTAAACAGTTTTCTCTGTTACCTGAAGCAGCTCAACAACGTCTTTTATTTTTAAGTCCATAGATTTTTTTATTTCAAAGGTAAAAAAAATCTCTTAAAGTCCCAAGAACGGAGCAGATTGCCCTTAATGTCCGGAAAAATTCTATTTAGTCAGCAAAGCTACATTTTCAATATGATAGGTATGAGGAAACATATCAACCGGCTTAACTTTGATAAGCGAATATCCTTCTTGGGTAAATAATTTAATGTCGCGAACCTGTGTAGTTGGATTACAGCTAACATAAACAATTTTCTTTGGGGAGAGCGAAGCAACATCTTTAACAGTTACGGGATTCATTCCGCTTCTTGGCGGATCAAGAATTACAACATCCGGTTTTGGAAGAGATAATGTTTTTTCAAGAAATGATTTATTCAGATCGGCAGTTATATATTGAACGTTTTGAATGTTGTTAAGCAGATTGTTTTCCCCGGCATCTTTTATTGCAGACTCAACTGTTTCAAAAGCAAAAACCTGTTTGCAATGATCAGAAATAAATATAGAAATAGTACCTGCTCCCGAATAAAGATCATAAACTATTTCATCTTTGTTAAGATCAGCAAAATCCAAAGCTGTCTCATATAGTTTTTCCGCTTGCAGTGTATTGGTTTGGAAGAAAGAGTTAGCGCTTATTCTGAAGCGATACTTCCCTATCGTATCGAAGATTGTTCCTGAGCCAAGATAAATTTTTTCATAATCGCCCACAGCAATAGCTGCCTTCTTGAGATTAATATTGTTAACGATGGTTGTAATCTGCGGAACAGATTTTATAAGAGCATCAGAATATTCTTTTATCAGCTCATCATCCTCGTTTGAAGTAACAAGATTTACCATCAGATCATCAGATGAATATGATTGTCTTAAAACCAGGTTGCGAAGAAAGCCTTCATGTGTCCTGGTAGAATAAATGTTTGTTCCTCTTGATTTAAAAAAATCTCTGGTAAGATTTAAAATCTTATTGCTCAATTCTGATTGAAGGAAGCATTCATCAATATCAAGTACTTTACTGAAAATTCCCGGAAGGTGAAAACCCAAAGCGAAGTTGGAATCAGTTATTTCTTTGTTCATGTCCTCGCTTGTAAGCCAGCGTCTGTCTGCAAAAGAGAATTCCATTTTATTTCTGTAATGAAAAATATTATTTGAAGGAATAATATCTTCGAGAATAAAATCAGTAAATCCGCCAAGTCTTTCAAAAATATCTTTAACTTGTTCGTGTTTATATCTTAGCTGAGCCGGGTAATCAAGATCCTGCTGCCGGCATCCGCCGCATGTTCCAAAGAATTTGCACCTGGCTTTGGTTCTTTCGTTGGAAGGAATAAGAAGCTTATCAACGACTGCCTCTGCATAAGAATTTTTTACTTTAGTCAGCTTGGCAACAACTTTATCCCCGGGATATGAATGATGAACAAAGATTACAAAATTTTTCTTTTCATCTTTATCAATTTTGGCTATACCTTTTCCTTCAAATGCATACGAAGAAATTTCCAGTTCTATTAAATTTCCCTTTTTCAAATCTATCCTTATAAAAAAGGCGAATCAAAGATTCGCCCAAAATAAAATTCACATTAAGAAATATTAATTAAATTTACCTTCAATTGCTTTTCGTACAAAGCCATCAGCTTTAATTAAACGCTCCTTTGCTTCGTCCGCATCAACTTTTGCTTTAATCATTACTAAAGCAGTCTTTACATGTCCACCTGCTTTTTTAAGCACATCTGCCGCTTCTTCATATGATACACCTGTAATTGTCATAACAATTTTCTTTGATCTTTCAACAAGTTTTTTGTTTGTCATCTGAAGATCGATCATCATATTCTCGTAAACTTTTCCCATTCGTATCATAGCTGTTGTTGTAAGCATATTTAACACAAGTTTCTGTGCTGTTCCGCTTTTCATTCTTGTTGATCCCATAACTACTTCTGGTCCAACGTACGGGCACATAGCAACATCAACTTCTTTAATATTAAAATCTTTTCTCGGATTACAGGTAATGTATAAAGTAGTTGCTCCAAGTTCTTTTGCTTTTTTAACTGCACCAACAACATAAGGAGTTCTTCTGCTTGCAGCAATTCCGCAAACAACATCTTTGGAATTTACTTTTGCTTTAACTACATCCGCCGAGCCGTTTTCTTCATGGTCTTCTGCGCCTTCCTGTGCTCGGAACATTGCTTCTTTACCACCGGCAATAAATCCTTCTATCATTCCGAATGGTGTGCCGAATGTCGGCGGGCATTCGGATGCATCAACTACACCAAGTCTGCCGCTTGTACCTGCACCAAAGTAAAGTAACCTGCCGCCGGATTTCAGAGCTTTAACAATCAGGTCAACAGCTTTTGTAATGTAAGGCAGTTCTTTTTCTACAGCTAAAGGAACAGTTTTATCTTCGTTATTAATTATCTTAAGAATTTCTTCAGTTGATTTTGCATCAATATCCATCGAGTTAGGATTGCGTTGTTCGGTAGTAAGAGATGCAATTTCATCAAATATTTTTTTTGATTCAGATGAACTCATTTGTTCAATTCCAGTAAAATTAGTTTTTTCTCTTTTTCATTTCTGATGTTAGTCGGTTTATAAGACAATTCAAACACGGTCAGTTTTTTAATATGAGGTTTATATTTCAATTCTGCTTTTTTAATTTCATCATTCAAATCTCCACCCTTAATAGAAACGAGAAAAGCTTTTTCCTTTATGAGAGGTAAAGAATAACTTACCAATAGAATTAATGGTACGGTTGCACGGCTTACAATTAAATCAAATTGATTAGAATACTTCTCAATAAATTCAGGATTTTCAACACGACTATTTTCTGCAACAACATTACTTAGTTTTAGTTTATTTATAAAATCATCTACCGCATCAATTTTTTTCTTAATTGAATCAACCAGCACGCCTTTCAGTAGTGGTCTTACTATCGCCAGTGGAATTCCGGGAAGTCCTCCACCTGTTCCAATATCCAGGAATGAAGTTACTTTGTCCGGCAGGAATTCAGCAAGATAAGCAGAAATAAAAATATGATTTTCAACTAAGTGAGCGATATCTTTTCTGGAAATTAAATTAACGGATTGATTCTTTTTAGTGATCAGTGTAGCAAAAATTGCTAATCGTTCAAGCTGATAGTCTTCAGGATTGTGTCCGTTTTCCCAAAAAAAAGTTTTTAATTGGCGTAGATACTGCTCCTGTTGGTCCAAATCCTATCCCAATTGTTTTGAATTAGCGTTTCAAATATACTAATAAAATGGAAATATCTGAAGGTGTTACTCCGGAAATTCTGCTTGCCTGCCCTATTGAACGGGGTTTGATTTTATTCAGCTTTTCTCTTGCTTCGGTTGAAAGTGGCTTCAAATTTAGATAATTAAAACTTAATGGAATTTCTATGTCTTCATATCTTTCAAGTTTGTCAACCAAATCCTGTTGGCGTTTTATATAACCTTCATATTTCAATTCTATTTCAACCTGCTCTAATACCTTTTTGTTAGAGATTAACTCCTCAATGATTGGTTCTTTTTGATTTGAACCTAGTAACTCTAAAAGTTTTTCCAGTGAAACTTCTGGTCGTTTGCAAAGCTTTGAGATTGTTTCCGGATTATCTAACCTCGTTGACTGAAATACTTCGAGAAACTCGTTTGCTATTGTGGTGTTAAGTTTTTTGGTCTGGAACAGATCAATATTTTTTCTAATTAGTGTTTCCTTTTTACTTAGCTCGTTAAACATTTCTTTAGAGATTAACCCGAAGTTATAACCGTACTCAAGCAATCTTCTGTCTGCGTTATCCTGTCTTAGTAATAATCTATGTTCTGCTCTTGAGGTGAACATACGGTAAGGTTCTTCAGTTGATTTAGTGACAAGGTCATCAATCAATACACCGATATATGCTTCGCTTCTTTTAAGAACAAATTCTTTTCTCTTCTGAATTTTTAATACAGCATTTATTCCAGCCATAATACCCTGAGCTGCCGCCTCTTCATATCCGGAAGTTCCATTTATTTGTCCGGCAAAGTACAGACCTTTAACTAATTTGGTTTCCAAAGTATTATCTATTTGGTAAGGCGGGAAATAATCATACTCAACTGCATATGCTGGTCTAACTATTTCAGCTTCCTCCAGTCCTTTAATAGAATGAACTGCTTCAATCTGGATTTCTGTTGGAAGTGAAGATGAAAAACCGTTAAGGTAAATAAGATCACTATCCAAACCTTCAGGCTCAAGAAAAAGTTGATGCTTTACTTTATCTTTGAAGCGTACAATTTTGTCTTCGATGGAGGGACAATATCTTGGTCCCACACCCTGAATAATTCCACCGAATAAAGGAGACTCGGCAAATCCTTTTCTTAAAATTTCGTGTGTCCCAAGGTGTGTATATGATAAATGGCAGCTTACCTGCGGTAAATATGGAAATAGTGAAACATCAGTACGTAAAGAAAATGGTTCAGGAGTTTCATCCCCAGGTTGCTCTTCAAGAATATCAAAATTGATAGACTGTTTTAATAATCTTGGCGGAGTACCTGTTTTAAGTCTTCCGGAAATAAATCCAATCTTTGTGAATTGTTCGGTTAAGCCAGTAGCTGCCTTTTCTCCGAATCTGCCACCAATTGTGGATTTTAATCCTGTATGCATCAATCCATTTAAAAATGTTCCTGAACAAAGGATTAAGGCAGAACAAGCTAATTCTAAACCCGTCGAGGTTAGAGCACCAATAATTTTGTTGTTCTCAACGACAATATCATATAATGAATCTTCGATTATTTCAAGATTGTTGATATTAGAGACATCTATTAATGCTTGTTCTGAATATCGGCTCCTGTCAGACTGACATCTGTGAGCCCAAACGGCCGGACCTTTAGATTTATTTAATGTTCTAAATTGAATTCCTGTTTTATCTGCAAGCAGACCCATCATACCACCAAGAGCATCAACTTCATGAACTAAATGACCCTTTGCACTTCCACCGATAGCAGGATTGCATGACATTCTTCCCAAAGCTTCTTTATCCAAAGTTATTAAAGCTACGGAAGCACCCATATTTGCTACAACACTTGCCGCTTCAATTCCGGCATGGCCACCACCAACCACAACTATATCAAATTTTTTCATATCTACTCAAAGTTAGTTTCACGTGAAAAGTCTACTTTCCTATACAGAATTTCGAAAAGATATTATTCAAAATATCATCCGAAGTAACAACTCCGATAATTTCATTTAATTGATTTTCTGCAGAACGCAAATCTACCGATATAAATTCCCCCGAATAATTTTGCTTGATAGAACCCACCGCTTTCTCAAGTAATTCTTTCGCTTTATAAAGAGCATTAAAATGCCTAACATTTGTTAGTATGGCTGTCTTCTCGGTATAAATTTCTCCATGAAGAGCTTTCTTCTTTAACAGGGAGAGCAATGTATCTATTCCTTCTCCTGTCTTGCAAGAAATTTTTATATCAGAAAAAATTGTACTATTTCTAACAAGATCTATTTTATTTAATACTTTTATAATTCTTTCTATTTCACAATTTTCTGTTAATTGAGTGTAAATGGAATCTGGAAAAGAGTTCTCCAGATCTGAAACAAAAAGAACAACATCAGCCGTTTTAATAATTTCAATTGCTCTTGTAACACCTTCTTTTTCTATTTTATCAGAGGTTGATCTCAATCCAGCAGTGTCAAATAATTTAAATAAAATTCCATCTATTTCAATATCTTCGTGAATAATATCTCTTGTTGTGCCCGGAATTTCACTAACGATTGCACGGGATTCCTTTAATAATTTATTCAGCAAAGATGATTTCCCAACATTTGGCTCGCCAACGATAGCTACATTTACACCTTCGGTAATTACCTTTCCAAAGCTATAGGTGCTTAGTAAATTGGTTATTCCTTCAACAATTTCTTCAAGTTTAGATATCAGATCATTCCTTGAAACGAACTCCAAATCTTCTTCTGCGAAATCCAATTCTACTTCAAGCAAAGAGGAAAAATCGACTAATGAATCTCTAAGCGTAGTTACATACTCTGATAAAATACCATCAAGTTGATTTCTTGATCCCTTAAGAGAAGAAATTGTTCTTGAACTGATGACATCGATAACAGCTTCTGCCTGGGCTAAATCAATTCTTCCATTAAGAAAAGCTCTTTTCGTAAATTCTCCAGGTTCAGCAACTCTAACATTGTGTTTTAATAATAATGCAATTATTTGTTGAGAAATAATTGGATTTCCATGGTGACTAATTTCTACACTTTCTTCGCCCGTATATGAATTAGGTGCTTTGAAAATAGAGACCAATACATCATCTAATACTGTTTGGCTTTCATCAATTACTTTTCCATAATGAATTGTATGTGAGTCGGATTCTACTAAAGGTTTCTTTCCAATAAAAATTTTATCCGCTATTTCAATACAATTTTTACCGCTTATTCGGATAATAGCAAGGGCACTGTTTCCGGGAGGAGTAGCTATTGCTGTTATTATATCTTCATTTATAAAATTCACGATTTAAAATTACCCTTTAAAAGCTCTAAATTCAATAAACCAAATGTCTTCTAAGATTCACGTGAATCATAATTCAAATTTAATCTATTGCTTCGTCTTAATTGGCTGGATTTTTGTAACTATATGATAAATATTTAACCGAATAAAAAATGGACGGACTTTATGGCTTTTAACTTTGGCAAATTGACGGTAAAAGCTCAGGAGATTATTCAAAATGCGATAGAGATAGCGCAAAATTACCAAAACCAATTAATCGAACCTGAACATATTTTAGGAGCAATGATACAGGATGATTCAAACATCAGCGTTTTGATTTTAAAAAAAGTTGAAGCAAATATTAATCACTTACGATTGAAGATAAATGAGCTACTTGAAAAACTTCCAAAAGTAAGCGGTTCAGGCATAGGTAATCAACAATTATCATTAGAGACGCAAAGACTATTTGATAATGCATCGAAAGAGGCAGGACAATTAAAAGATGAATTTATTTCATCCGAACATCTGTTGCTTGGATTGATTTCCTCAAAAAACAGGGCAAGTCAATTAATATTTGATGCTGGCTTGAGCAGAGAAATAATTCTTACTGCATTAAAAGATATTCGTGGTACACAAAGAGTCGCTTCACAAAATCCGGAAGATACATATCAGTCGTTAAAAAAATATGGAAGAGATCTAAATGAATTAGCTCAGCAGGGAAAACTTGATCCTGTAATTGGAAGGGATGATGAAATAAGAAGAGTTCTTCAGGTGCTATCAAGAAGAACAAAAAACAACCCTGTTCTTATTGGTGAACCTGGTGTTGGCAAAACAGCAATTGCAGAAGGGATTGCGCATAGAATAATAAGCGGTGATATTCCGGAAAATTTAAAATCAAAAAGGATAGTTGCATTAGATTTAGGTGCGTTAGTTGCAGGTACACAATTCCGAGGGCAGTTTGAAGAACGAATAAAAGCTGTTGTTAAGGAAGTTCAGGAATCAAACGGTGAAGTAATATTGTTTATTGATGAACTTCATACATTGATTGGCGCGGGCGCTGTACAAGGTTCTATGGATGCTGCTAATATATTAAAACCAGCCCTTGCCCGCGGTGAACTTCATTGTATTGGTGCAACTACGTTGAATGAATACAGGAAATATATTGAGAAAGACTCTGCATTAGAACGTAGATTCCAGCAGGTTTATATCGGAGAACCAAATGAAGAAGATGCAATTTCTATTTTACGAGGTTTAAAAGAAAAATATGAAGTACATCATGGAGTACGAATAACTGATTCAGCAATAATTGCAGCGGTTCAATTATCTAACAGGTATATATCAGACAGATTTCTGCCCGACAAAGCAATTGATTTAATTGATGAAGCTGCTTCCAAATTAAGAATTGAAATTGATTCTATGCCTGAAGAACTTGATAACGTTGAGAGAAAAATAAAACAATTGGAAATTGAGCGGGAAGCTCTTCTAAGAGAAAAAGATGAAGAATCATTAAGAAGACTTAACGAACTGAAAAAAGAATTATCAGATCTGAACGAGGAAAGAAATCAGCTAAAAACACATTGGAAGTTAGAGAAAGATAAAATCCAGCAGATACAACAAATGAAGAGTGATGTTGAACAGGCAAAATTACAGGCCGAACAATATGAACGGGATGGTAATCTGGCAAAGGTTGCAGAGCTTAGGTACGGAACGATTTCTTCTCTTGATAAAAGAATTAACGAAGAATTAAAACATCTCTTTGAAATTCAAAAGAACAACAAAATGCTGAAAGAAGAAGTTGAGGCTGAAGATATTGCAGAAGTAGTTGCAAAATGGACCGGCATTCCCGTAAGTAAAATGCTTGAGAGTGAAAGAAGTAAACTTGTAAAAATGGAAGATGCTTTGCATAACAGAGTTGTTGGACAAGATGATGCCGTAACCGCAGTTGCAAATGCAATAAGAAGATCAAGAGCAGGTTTGCAGGACACTAATCGTCCAATCGGCTCGTTTATATTCCTGGGAACAACAGGAGTTGGAAAAACTGAACTGGCGAGAGCATTGGCTGAATTTTTATTTGATGACGAACATGCAATGGTTAGAATTGATATGTCTGAATATATGGAGAAGTTTTCGGTATCAAGGTTAATTGGTGCCCCTCCGGGATATGTAGGTTACGATGAAGGCGGACAATTAACCGAAGCGGTTAGAAGACGACCGTACTCTGTTGTACTTCTTGATGAAATTGAGAAAGCACATTCGGAAGTATTTAATGTCCTTCTTCAGGTACTTGATGATGGCAGATTAACCGATAACCAGGGACGAACGGTCAACTTTAAAAATACAATTATTATAATGACCTCTAATCTTGGTTCTCATCTTTTACAGGAAAAACTTGGTTCGTTTACGGAGGAGAACGCAAGCGACCTACTTAATGATTTAAGGGCAGAACTTTTTGAAATGCTCCGGAAAACAATCAGCCCGGAATTTTTAAATAGAATTGATGAATGCATTGTTTTCAAACCATTGCTTAAGAATGAACTGAGAAGAATTGTAGATATCCAGATTGAAGGTTTAAGAAAATCCCTTGCGCAAAAAAATATTAATCTTGATATTAATGATGAAGCCAAAGACTGGCTGGCAAAAATTGGTTATGATGTTACATACGGCGCCCGTCCGCTTAAAAGAACTATACAAAAGTATCTGGTTAATCCCCTTTCGCAGGAGTTGCTTTCAAACAAGTTTATAAACGGAGATACAATTAGTATATCTGTCGGCGGTAACGGGAAATTCGTTTTTGAAAAACTTTAAAGACAAGTATGAATAAAAAAACAAGAACGCATTTTTTTTTAATAGCCCTTTTTATTTTAGCTTTTGTTGGATGTAAAAAAGAGGTTAAGGTAGAAACGGACCTTAGTAATATTCATCTGGAATTTTTTAATCAGGATAGTGTTAAAGTAACCTATCCTGATTTTGTTAAAGGGCAACCATCATTTCTGGCATTCATATTTACGCACTGCCCGGATATTTGCCCGATGATTACAAATAACCTCCAGCGAATACAACGCAAGCTGAATGAAGAAGGAATATCAGACGTTAAATTTGTTTCCGTCACTTTTGATCCCGACAGAGACTTTCCTTCTGTTTTAAAAGAGTTTGCTTCAGTTAGAGAAATAAATTTTGACCGGTTTAGCTTTCTTACTGCTGAAAAGAAAACAGTGGATTCGTTACGGCATCAATTAAAATACCTTGCTATTGCAGGAGATACAACTTACGGTGAGGATAAAAAACCAAGTTACTTTTTTGTTCATACAGACAGGATTTATCTTCTGGATAAAAACGGAAATGTTGTTGGTAATTATAAAGGAAGCGAAGTGGACTTGGAAAAAATATTAACTGATGTTAAAACATTAATTAAGGACATGTAAAAAGAATTTTGGAGAAGAAATGTTATATATAATTTCATTCCTGATGTTCTTGCTCCAGCCAAATACGATTGAGGTGAAAAATGCATGGATTCGTCCCGGTGCAAAAGGAATGAACACCGCAGCATATTTTGAGATAGCGAACAAAGGAAATAAACCGGATACTTTATTTAATGTAAAGTCTTCCCTATCCAAAATTGTAGAATTACATGAAACTTATAAGATTGGTGATGCAATGGGTATGAGGAAAACTCCGATTGTTGTTGTTCCCGCAAAAACATCTTTTTATTTTAAGCCCGGCGGAAATCATGTTATGTTGATTGATCTCAAGAATAAAATTCCTATCGGTAAAAGCGGGGATATAACTCTTTATTTTAAGAGAACAGGGAAAATTAAAATTTCAGCCGAAGTAAAGAAGTAATAATTGGTTTCACATTATTCAATTGTCACTCATTTGTCATTCGCTCGCTTTGTTCGCGTCATTCATCTGTCATTAAGAAGGCTGAGGCAGAGGCGAAGGCTGAGAAGAACTCCTTGTTATAATTCAACATTTCATTTTCAATATTGAATTACAAAAAGTAATCTGATTCGTTGTAAAAGAGTAAGGGTTGCGTTCTGAATCATTGTGTAACTCTGTGAAATCAATATTTCGTATCACAAAGTTGCATCAAGTATTCACTAAGTATAACAAGATATTTTTCTTCTCAAACCTTTAACCAACAAACATCAACCATCCATATTTTTGATGCACCTCCGTTTAACAATCTTCAGTTACCAGTTGCCAACTTCTAATTTCTTCCACCCGGGTTGGATTTTTTGTGGGAATAATCATATTGCTTCTCTTTTTTCAATTTATTAACTTGCAGATGAATTTGGAGGGTGGCCAAAATGAAAAAAGCAACTGGGTTCTTTTGTGTAGCATTTATCCTTTCTTTCATAGCATGTAGTAAAGATAATCCCGTAACCAATCAACTGTTAGAAATAAAATGGGAGCAGTTACTTAATAATCGTAATGTAACCGGGATAGCATTTAATTCCCGCGGTGATATTTATGTAAGCGTTTATGAGGCCGGTATTGGTAACAAAATATTTTATTCTAAAGATATTGTTATCTGGGACAGCGCTAACATAACTCTTGCAAAGAACGAAAATGTAAAAGCCTTGTACGTTAATGAAAGCGGCGAGATATTTATTGCCGGTCATGACGGCATGCAATGTAATTTATATTGCTCAAAAGATGACGGAAAAACATGGGCTAATATTTCTCCCGAACATAAATCGGACTTTAAAAGAATACTATCTGTCGGGAATAAACTTTTTATTTCAAGTATATTTCATGATGAATCACCGGGAGGGATTTATTATACAACAAATTATGGTGAGAACTGGACAACAAGTTTCTGGCAGAGAAATAAAGGAAACGGTAGTTTAATTCTGTTAAGTGATAATACGCTGATGGATGTGAGGTCGGATAGCCTTTTGGTTTCTGCGGATGAGGGACAATCATGGACTTTAAAAAAAGGAATAATTGATTCAGCGTACATACGAACTTTGGAAGCAGATCAATCCGGAAATGTATATGCATCAACATATAAGGGAGTATATCGTTCCGGTGATAAAGGAACAAGCTGGACAAAGACCGGCTTAAGTAATCTGGTTATATCTATCTTCAAATCAACAAGCAGCGGCTACCTGTTTGCTTCGGAAGGGCTTGTTAATATGGAAAGTCCTAAAGGAATTTATTTTACTTCAGACCGCGGAGCAACGTGGGCCGAATGCAATGACGGATTAACAGATAAATTAATTCAGGCTATAGCTGTTGATAATAAAGGTTATGTCTATGCCGGAACAGGAACAGGAGTTTTCAGAACTATCGTACCGATAAAATAAATTAACGAGGATCTGGCTTTATGAAATCCCAAAAGATTTATACTAAAGCAATTTCCGATTTTCTCGATGAGAATTAGTTATAAAGTGTAATGCGAATATTTTGAATATTAATGAATGATTATTGCGCCAATGCTCTTTTTACTTCCTCAAACACAGTTGGTTTAGCAAGAATCTTCTTATCTTTATCAAGTAAAAACATTGTTGGTGTTGCATAAATGTAATAATCATTTGCTGCTTTGCCGTCCCAGCCTTTCAGGTCGCATACATTTATCCAGTTTGGGCAATTTGCGTTTATAAAACTCAACCAGTCTTTTCTTTTATTATCAAGTGAAATGGCATATACCTCAAATTTTTTTTCTATTTGCTTTTTATAAAGGGCAAATATTTGCGGAAGAGTTTCTTTGCAATGAGGACACCAGCTTGCATAAAAAATTACAAGTGTCTTATCTGTTTTAATTTCATTAAGTGTTATAAGGTTATCAGATGAATCTGGGAGTATTATATCTGGTACGGTGCTTCCAATCTTAAAATATTTTGCCTGATCAATTCTTTTCTGAATCATTCCTTCAGTTTTTTCATCAAGACATAGATCATCTTTGATAACATAATTGTCCACAATGTAATCTATAATTTTATCAAAGCCGAATTTCTTAAATCCGTCTATCAGATAATCCACAATATGCTGATAAACTAACTGATGAACCTTTGCTTTATTAAGAATAGTATCAACTGCAACCATAAATTCTTTTTCAAGCAGTTCTTTTGGAAGCTGAGGGTTCCGATAATATGTCAGGTATTCAATTGTCTTATTTGTAAACGCATCTGAGTAAATGAGCTCAGCATTATTAAAATCAACTTTATCCAGTGAGCGAGATTTAAGAGAGGCCAATTGCTTATCTACCGGTAGAGTTATATCAACAACAGGAAGCTGAGAGGACTTAATATATTTTGCAATGAATGATGCCGTATTTTTCTGCGATTCATTATTTACAAACTCAAGATACTCTTTCTGTAGTTGGACAAGTTTCTGTTGAGTTGTTTTATAGTAATTATCATCTTTTGGATAACGAGCAAGTATTAGCTGGAGCAGCTCTGTTTTGGTTTTATAAGCTTTGTTAAGTTTTATAAAAGAATAAAACAACTTGTTGCTTTCTGATCTGTTGATTACCAGGCTATCAAAGATATTGTTAGCCGTAGTCTTGATATTAATTTCTTCATTGTCATAAACGAAGTCGATCCATTTATTATTTGATAATGATAAGCGATAAATACCCGAGTGATGTTTTGTTGGATCAAAAGAATAGTTGAACTGATCTTTCGTGGTGGATTTAATTGAATCAACGAAAAAAGTCTTTTCGCCTTGCATAGAATAGAGTTTAGCGTTTACAGTGTTTGATCCCTTAATAATTAAATCCACAATTTGTGCGTGAAGCACACAACCAATTACAAGAACTATTATAAAAATATTTATGATTGTTTTGTCCATCTACCATCATCCAATTTTACATCACTTAATCTTTAAGACAACGAACACTATAACCGTAATGCTTGTCGTAGTAGTCGAAGTCAACATTACTACCGTAGTAGCTCAAGGTAAGGCGGTAAGCGTAAGTTGCAGTGTGCGAGTAAGAACTCCAAAAAGAAGTGTGGGGGGCTAAAGGGCCGAAGCCACCATTGTTATCCCGGTAACCCGAAAGCAAAGCGGAAAAACCACTGTTGTTTGTTCCTTTACCACTTCCTGTTCCCTGATCTTCTCTTTTTAATTTATTTCCATCATTTCCCACTACTGATGATGATGCTAATTCTTGTAATTCAGAAGATTTTGGTATGTGCCAGCCTTCTGGACAGATACCTCTTGATCCTTCTGTTGTGCTGTATTGCATTGCCTCGTACCAATCATACAGTCCTCCGTATATCCCACAATTAGCTTCATTATTTTCATAACAGTATTTCTCTATTATTCCATTATTGGTTAAATCTGAAATTTCTTCTGGTCCCATCAATGTTGATGCTACATATATCCCTACATCAAGGTTTTCTTTTAACCAACATTGATCACCTATTTGGACCGTGTTATACGTCTTGCCGGAGTAAGTAACAGTTGGTGTACCCGGACAGGGAATTCCCGTTACATTATTTGAAATAGTTGTAAATGACCAATAGTCTGACCAATTAGATGTTCCAATATCGTTAGACGCACTTATTCGCCAGTAATAGGTCGTAGAATTAACTAACCCGCTTACTTCCTGGTTTGTGCTTGTTATTCCGCTCTGGTTAAAAATATAATTATTAAAAGAACTACTTTCTGATAACTGCAAAGTATAACTTGTTGCACCACTGCTTGCATTCCAAGTTAATGTCGGTGATGTAGACTCGTTCGTTGCTCCATTGCTTGGCGATGATAATGTCGGTGTCTGTGGTAAATTTAAATGTTGATCATCCTTAAGACAACGAACACTATGACCCGCATTCTTGTTATCGCTGAAAAAGTAATAACCATTATCTTGGGGGCGTAAGTAAAAGCCGCGAGCGTTACTAGAATAATCCTCACTTGAACCCCAGATGTAAATATTGCCACCTAAACCCCAGAAGTAACCACTGCTTAAGTAGCCCGAAGGCAAAGCAGAAAAACCGCTTGTGTTTGTCCCTGATCCAATTTCTATTAGTGTACTACCATCCATATTTACAGCTACAGCTAATGTATCAAATTCTGCTTTTGTCGGCATGTGCCAGCCCTCTGGACATATCCCTCTTGCTCCTTCTGTCGTTATATACTGCATAGCTTCATTCCATTGGTATAGTCCGCCATAAGTATCACAATTAGACTCAAGATTGTCGTAACAGTATTTTTCTATTGTACTATTATTTGTTTGTTCATTACTTCCGTTTATCATCGTTCCTGCATCAAGATTTTCTTTTAGCCAGCATTGATTGCCTATTTGGACTGTGTTATACGTCTTGCCGGAGTAAGTAACAGTTGGTGTGCCCGGGCAGTGAATTCCAGTTGAGGTTGTATTTAATATTAAAGTGCCTAAATCAAGATTATTCTCTGTAATTTCCGGTAAATCATAAAAGATATTATTCTTAATATCAGTTCCGGTAATAACCAGGCTGTCAATTATGTTATTTACTGAAAATTTGTTTAGTGATTGAGTTGGAGTGCTGCTGGACCTCAGCGCACTATTCTGTAAATGCTGTGAGCCATACAGTAACATTAGTTTCTTAATAATTTGGTATTTATTATCCACAGAGATTTTAGCAAAGTAAACTCCGTTTGGTAAACCATTCATTTCTACATCAATAAAATTTTCTCCGGCACTAAAATTCTTTTCAATATTACCAAGTACCTTTTCACCAATCACATTAAATATTTCTATTTGTATTACGCTTGTTTTGGGCAGAGAAATATTAAACCTTGTTTTAGGATTAAAAGGATTAGGATAATTGTTAGAAATATTATAACCGGAAGGAAGAATATTTTCGTCCTCTACATCAGAAACATTGGAAAATGTAAAAGTACCATCAATACCAGAAGTAGTTGAGTATACATTTGGTGAAATATAAAGTTGAAGTTGGAGTCCAGGTAAACCTTCGCCAGTTATGTTAATTATTTTGCCTGTAACTGATTGAGCAGAAATAACAAAAAATAGAGAATTCATTAGACAAAAAAGTAATAGTAATTTTTTCATCTTTATAGTTCCTTTTATAAATAATCATAACAATAACGTTGAATTTTTAATATGTGTATGTGAGTAGGTTTATTAGCTATCCAGCCTTCTTAAGTAAAGGAATATTGTAAGGTTCTAAAATTTCAATTTGCCCCCGCGGGAGTTTTATTTAATATCAAACAACTTTAAAATTTACTGCCAATATAAAAAATCAAAATTTAAAGTCAAACAGATTCTATTTTATGTCTCTGTCTTATTTAATTAATAAACAAAGAAAGGAAAAAGTAATAGGAATACTTTTTCATAATGATAAGTAGGATTAGGATTATACAACAACAGAGATTTTATTAACTACCGTGCCGGTAAAAATAAATTAGAGATAAAAAAATATCCGGTCAGAAATTTTTAAGGCCAGATATTAAACAGAAAAATATTTTGTTTACTTCATCAGCATCTTGTGGGGAAAACATATTTTTCACTTCCATTAACAGAGCGTACACTAATTCTGAAAATATATATGCCGGAATTAATCTTAACACCAATAACAAAGTTGGCAGAGGATTTATTCAAACCTTCACTAACAACAATCTTAACAGTATCAACGCCATACCAGTTAGCCATTGGTTCAAACCTGTAAGAGAAAACATTGGTCTTGGCAATACTAATCTTACCATTAACAGAAGATAAATCCTTAATCTCATTATCATCATCAGAAAAAAAAGTACTCAGGTCCAGTTCCCTGAAGTTGTTCTCATTCAGAGTAACATTATCAAGACTGGCAAAAACAGGAGCAGTATTAATAGCAGTAACAGAAACCTGTCATCTTAGAATGTTGCTGTTTGTAACATCATTAACCATAAAACTGATAGTTCTTGTAAGTTTACCGGGGTTAGAACTTAAGTTGCTATACAAATTATTTCAAATTGCTGTCAAATAATTAGCAATGGAAGCAGAACCGGATAAAGTTAAAGTGCCATTAGTAGCATTCCAGGAATCCCTGATGCAATTCTTAAAACTACAGATACTAGTCTCTCACATCGAAAGTATCGAATTCTCCTTTATATTCCTTCCAGCCAATTGTACATTTTTTAACAGATGAATAAGTAGGCCCAATTCTTACTTCCTTGAATAAATCTTCAATTAAATACTTTTCACCTTCAACTACAGTAAGGACTTCGTCCTCACTAACAAGATTTTGTACATAACCTTTCAACCCAAGTTTTACTGCATTGCGCAAAACAAAGTATCTGAAGCCGACTCCCTGAACAAATCCTTTGGCTAAAATTTCTGCTCTAATTAAAGTATCAGACATATTCCCGCATAAAATAATCTGATTTATCTTGAAGTAAGGATAAGAACGCAATAATTTATTTCAAAAATAAAATGACTGAAATATTTTTAATTATGGAAAACAAACTCAAATTTTCACTACTAGTTATTAAAGAGCTACTTCATGGGATTTCTATTGTTCAATTGATTTATCAATAATTTCACAAATAAATCAAAGAGAGACCATAACCGGATTTTAATAAATGAAATCGCTTCTCCCGACTTTGCTTATATATTAAAAGCAAGTCGGGATGATGAAGCAATTCGATTTAGATATCTACTTTTAGAATTAACTAAAAGAAATAATAGAAGGCCAGAAGCAGTCTTACATTTGTAACTGTTTTCACATTTTCAATTTTTCCTTTATTCAGACCATTTGGAGTGCCATAACCTGCAGAAGTATATTCAACTTCAGTTGATATTCTTGTCTTTTCAGAGTTGAATTGAATACGCGGCGATAATCTAAATATATTCTCAATATTGGTTGCTCTTCCATAATAAGGACCAATAATGTTATCTGAAGCGCCTAAAGATTTAGAGTAACCAAAAAATAATGCAACCTCTGTTTGTTTGCCCACGGATATTTCTCCCCAGCCTGATATATTAGAAAGAGAAGTATATGATTCAATTGCTGTTGCTGCATCAATTGATTTAACAGCATATCCGCCAATCTGCATTAAGTCCGGAATATTTTGTCCATAAATACCCTGTAATTTTAGTGTAACAGGATCGAGGTTTAATTTAAGAAATCCAAGTGCAGAAAAACCGGAAACAGTAGCGTCAGCTTTAACATTTTTTTCAGTAACTAAACGTGGAGTCAGTTTTTTATAATCAAAACCAGCGCCGGCCAGAGTTCCATTATTAGAATATTGAAGTTGAAAATGAAGATTTGGAATAACTGAATTTCTTAAGTAAGCAGAGCTGAAACCGGCGGGACCATTACTTTGGAAATCTCTTTGAGCAATCGCAGCAAGTATAATTTTAATGTCATCAATTTTATATGAAAGACGAATTTGAGGATTTCTGGAGAATGGCTGGAAAGGAGCACCGGTATTGAATGAAACAACTCCGGGAAACATTTCAGTAACAAACATTGGGTGCCAGGTTTGACCGACAAGCAGCGAGATTTTTTCCCAATCAAGCATTACAAATGCATGTCTAAGTCTGAATCCATTAATATCGGCATCAGAGGTCCCAAAGAATTCTCCTTCTATTTGACCGGATGTCTTTGCACCAAAAGCATCCGGAGCTGTTATCTTTCCAGTTAAACGGGTTTGGATAGATAGAATATTAAAATTTGATTTTGAATTTATATCATTACCATTCTGGTCTAATAA
>QZKB01000033.1 GCA_003599415.1 Ignavibacteriales bacterium
GTACTTATTCATAAACACGGAGATATTTTTAATCTCCCGGGATTAACAAATTTTTTAGGCTGTGTTCAGGTAGATTTTGATATCACCGGAATCAGAAGCCTGAACTTTCCTCCTTTTGGCTGCTCGGATATTATTACTGCAGGTTTATTTATAAATGATGTTTACCTTCCTGCAACCGGTACTAAAATAAAATATACATGGTTTGCTGATAAAATTGAAAGAGAGACTGAGTATGATGGTCTGAGACTTCATTCCATAACCGTTCTACCGATGAATAAAATGGCTTGTATTGTTCATCTTACTATTACAAATATTGGCGGTGTTGAAAGAGATGTTGAATTTAAATACGGCTTTACCGGCAGCGTTACAAAAGCAGTTAAAACATGGAATGAACCGCTTCCGCCTTGCGAGACTGACCATAAAATTGATTTTGATGAAGAGAATAATTCCTTAATCTATTCTGCAAAAAACAGCAATGCATTCCAGGTGCAGGGCCTTTCAGTTAAATGTACTCTTTCACGAAATGGAATAAAAGTAAAAGTACATTTAGCTCCCGGTGAAACAAAAACTATCGATTATGTAGAAGTGGTTGGTGATTCGGTAGAAAACGTCCGCTCTGATTATAAAAGAATTATATCTAACATTAGCGATGAAATAAGAAATTGCAGGAAAGAATGGAACGAAGAAATTAGAGCCGCATTCACTCCGGGCAATTCAAGATTCTCAGGTTCAATGCCGCTTCTTGAAACAACAGATAATGAAATTGCAAAACTTTATTACATGGGAGTGCTTGGAGTTTTATATTTCAAAAGGGATAATCCTTATTCTGTTTTAGGAAGGACCTACGATACACTCTTACCTAAATACTGGCAGTCGGTAACTTTCATCTGGGATTATGCACTAAGCTCCTTAACTCATGCATTGTTGGATCCTGTTGTTATGAAAAAATATATTGAGCATTGGATGTCTTTGGATATGCATAAACATTTTGGTTCAGAATACTTAACCGGTGGTCCTGTTGGCCCATGGTATTCTGTAAATGATTTTGCTATCACGGACATTTCTAAAAATTATCTTAGATGGAATGGTGATTTCAAATGGCTTGATAAGAAAATTAAAGTTAATAACCAGGATGAACTAGTGTTTGATTTGTTGCTAAAGTACGCTCAGAACTGGAAGAATTACAAATCGAAGAACAGCTTAGCCGATTATGGTGGAATAAATAATTTACTGGAGTGTGTAAGTACTTATATTCATGAAGTAGCTTCATTAAATGCAGCAAATATTTTTAACCTTAGAACTGCGGCGGAATTCTGTGAGATTGCAGGAAAGAAAGAATTAGTCGGTAATCTTAAAAAAGAAGCTGATGAACTTATTACCCAGCTAAACAAACTTTACATTGATGGTAAAGGTTATTGGAATGCCAGGTTCCCGGATGGTTCTCTGATTGAAGTACGGCATTGTTACGACTTCTTCACGATTCTAAATTATATTCCCGATGACTTGACGGCTAAACAAAAATTTGAAATGGTTGATTTCTTTAAGAAACAGTTACAAACTCCAACCTGGATGCGTGCATTATCTCCGGGTGATGATAATGCAATGTTTAGCGTAAGACCGGATCATCAGTGGAACGGAGCTTATCCTGCCTGGCCTGCTCAGGCTGCTACCGCATTATTCAAATCAGGTAATGTTGAGTTAGCTCTTGACTGGTTGAAAGGTTTATCTAAGTCAGTTAACCAGGGACCATTGGGACAAGCTCATTTTGTTGAGACAGCTATTGATACTGAAAATGGCGGTGCAAGAAAAGCTCATGCCGATATGCCTTATTATACTGACTGGACGGTATCATCAAGCGGAAACTGGACTAATATAATTATTGAAAGTATTTTCGGAATAAATGCAACATTACAAAATGGCATTAGTGCTAAACCCCAGTTTGGTAACCTGCCTGGCGGAAAAACAATTTTTGATTCTAAGGCAGAACTGAAAAATATTCCATACCAGGGAAAACTCTATAATGCCGATATAAATGGAATAAAAAACGTGTAATGAAACTGAGCACAGAAATTAAATCTCAAATGGAAAATATAAATCACCTGAATATCGTTGAAGGGTTGAGTTCTGCATTAGAGAACTGGAAAACACTTTTAGAAAATGAAAGAGAAGTGTTGTATAAAAATATTTTGTCTGCAATTGCACAACAAAACTACCCGTTTTATGAAAGCGAAACTAAGGTTATTTTGATTTACAGGGCTATAGTTAACACTGTTTCTCTTAACAGCGATATAACGGGATGGGAAGAACCAATTCCTTTTAAAAAATTAGATGGAACAGATTTGTTCTATCTTAACCTTGAGCTTGAGCCTGAAGCAAGAATAGAATACCATTTAATTGTTGACGGCAATTCCATATGTGATCCTTCAAATAGATTTAAATCTGCAAATGGTTTAGGTGAACTTTCTGAACTTGCAATGCCCGGTTATCAAAAACATCCGTATTTTCATGATTATCTTTATGGCAGAATTGGAAGTTATGACGGGCTAATAAAACATATTCTTCCGTCAGGAATTTTACCTTACACTCACGATGTTTATGTTTATCTTCCACCTGGATATGATAAAAATAAAAAATATCCCACGGTATATTTTCAGGATGGACCAGACTATATAAGGTTTGCACTGGCGCCTTATTCAATTAACTGGTTAATTCTTGAAAATAAAATTGAACCATGCATTGCTGTTTTTGTTACTCCGCCAAACCTTCACCAACCGATAGAACCCAACCGGTCCACGGAATATGGAATGAATGATGACTACGTGAATTTTTTCTGCAATGAACTAATGACATTTATTGATGAAAACTATCCAACAGTTCAGTCTTCTGATAAACGGCTTGTTGTTGGCGATTCTTATGCCGGATTGATTTCAACTTATATTTCATTTGTAAGAAATGATCTTTTCGGCAACGCTTATTCGCAATCAGGTTATTATTCTTTTAAGGATGACCGATTAATCAGGTTGATAAATGACTCGGAAAGAAAAGCTATCAATCTATATTTTGATATTGGAACATATGAAAGAAAAGTCGGCGCAGGTTTTCTTCCTGTAACAGAACTTGATTTTACAAGCGGCAACAGGAGAATGCAAAATGTTTTATCAGATATAGGTTATCATTTTGTTTACAGGGAATATTTTGAAGGACATACCTGGGGAAACTGGCGACGACATTTGATTGACGCATTAATTTACTTCTTTGGAATAAATGGAGAGATAAAATGAAATTCGGAATGGATTACGGCGGCACAAATATTAAAGCAGGAGTATTTGATAATAACGGTGAAACCGTAAACTTTGTTGAAGAAAAACTTTCAGCACTTTCCTCTCAGGGAAACCTTCTTGAAAACCTTATTGCTCACTCAAAGAAAGTAATCGGAAAAAATAAAATTGAAAGCGGCGGATTTGCAATCAAAGGATTAATAAATACCGAAACAGGCAAGGTTGAAAATGATATTGGTGCCGGGCAAATGCTTGCAGGTATAAATCTTAAGAAAGCCTTTTCTGAAGCGCTTGGATTTCCGTTTTATGTTGATAATGATGCCCGCGCTTATGCCTGGGGTGAATATAAATTTGGTGCCGGCGTTGGAAGTAAAGCAATGGTCTGTATGACGCTTGGAACAGGTTTAGGTTGTTCACTTGTTGTTGATGATAAACCTTACTGCGGTTCCGATTCGTCGGGTGGATTGCTTGGCGGACATATCAGCATTGATAGAAATGGTCCTGATTGCACTTGTGGGCAGAAAGGATGTCTTGAACTATATTGCTCTGCAACTGCATTAACTGAAAAAGTCAAGTTAGCCCATCCTGTGTTAAATGATTCGGCAGAAGCGCTTCCTGCTTTTTTTGAAAAAGTAAAACTTGGCGATAAAGAATTCACCAGGACTTTTAATGAGTTCATTGACAATCTTTCTGTTGGAATTGTAAATGTTATCCATGCATATGGTCCTGATGTAGTTGTTTTGGGTGGCGGCGTATTAAACTCTGCAGATATAATTTTACCGCCTTTAACAGAATTGGTTCATAAACGTGCATGGACTTTCCCGAAAGGAAAAGTACAAATTAGAAAATCATTGCTTGGCAATAACGCTGCAGCAATTGGAATAGCATTTTTGGAAAATTAAAGTATAGAATTGGAGAATAAATGTCTGATAAGAATTCTGCATATATAGAAGATCCCTTCATCGCCCTGATTCCCGAACGTACAAAAAAATTTCCGCGCGGACCGTTTGATACGTTTCCCCGCTTTACTATAAGTAATGGAATAATTGAAAAAGGTTATGATTCGCTTGCAGAGTTAATTGTAAGTGAAATGTCATCGGGTCTCCGTGTTCTTGTTGTTGAAGGTTACCAGGGTGTACATTGGCAGGAATTTATTGATGGGATTACCGATGCGTTGAAAAAGAAAGAAGTTATCCCTGGTCTGATTGATATTAAAAATTATTACGCTTCCGAAAATGAAATACAAGATAAAATAAAACCATTCCTTGGCGGAGATGATCCGATATTCGGAATGCATTTTCCATTAGGAGTGGATTATTTGTTTGACCCAATAAAACTATCCAGGCTCAGGATAGAAGCATCAGTTAAACGTGGAATAAAAGCCGGAGACCTGACAATAATTTTTGGAGCAGGTTCATCATTGGTAGAGTTATATGATAAGCTTTGGTATATCGATATTCCGAAAGATACAATCCAGGAGTATGTGCGCAACGGAGAACAATGTAATATTGGAACGACAGAAAATTTATCTTTCGGACAGTTTTATAAACGGTCATATTTTGTTGAATGGCCCGCTCTGAACAGGCTTAAGAAACAGCTACTGCCTTATCTTGATTTGTTTATCGATTTGCAAAATCCTGCCGAGCCGACATCAATTAACGGAAATAGTTTTAGAGAAGCTTTAAAAGAAATTTCTTCAACTCCTTTCAGGTTACGTCCCTGGTTTTTTCCCGGACCGTGGGGTGGAAAATTTATGCAGGGACATATGGGGCTCGATCCCGATGCACCAAATTATGCCTGGTCGTTTGAAATGATTGTACCTGAAAACGGAGTTATAATTGAAAAGGAAGATGAGACGCTTGAATTCTCGTTCGACTGCCTGATGTACCGGGAAAATAAAAACGTTCTTGGTAATGATGCATCCCAGCAATTTAAGTATGAATGGCCTATCAGATTTGACTACCTTGATACAATTGACGGAGGTAATCTATCTGTACAGGTCCATCCGCGTCCGAATTATATTAGAAAAGAATTCGGAGAAACTTTTACACAGGATGAAACTTATTACATCTGCGCATCAAAACCGGATTCAAAAGTTTACATTGGTTTAACAGAAGACTGCAACCCGGAAGAATTTAAAAAGACATTGGAAGAATCAATTCAAACCGGGCATGAAATTGAAGTTGAAAAATTTGTAAACTGCGAACCGAGCAAACCGCATGATCTTTTCCTTATTCCAAATGGTACAGTACATTGCAGCGGAGAAGGAAACTTAGTCCTTGAGATAAGTGCAACACCTTACATTTTTACTTTCAAAATTTATGATTACCTGCGAAGAGATCTTGAAGGAAACCTTCGCCCGATAAATGTACAACGCGGTTTTGAAAATATAAGATTTGAAAGAAGAAAAAAATGGGTACAGGAAAATCTTGTCGCAAAACCAAAAGTAATAAAGAGCGGCAGCGATTGGCAGGAAGTTGTTTTATATGATGCGCCTTTTACTTTCTACAACATTCACAGGATTGAGTTTGAAACAGAATTTATAATGGATACAAACGGTGTAGCATATTCAACTAATTTAGTCCAGGGTGAAAGAGTGGAAATCCATTCTGAGAACGGAAGAATCGTTCATCTATCTTACCTGGAAACAATGATTATTCCGGCTGCTACCGGCAAGATAAGAATTGTTAATAAAGGAAAGAATCCTTGCAAGATGGTAATGGTGTATGTTAAACCGGGAATTGGAATTACAAAACCGTTGAATGATCCATTGTAATTATGGAAGAACATTTTTCATCGATAAAACCGGTTGAATTAAAATGTAAATATAAAAATAATCCTACCGGAATTGATGAAAAGTGTCCAGGGTTTAGCTGGATTATTGAGTGTCGAAATTATAATTCGTTTCAAATCGCTTACAGAATTTTAGTATCATCGTCAACCAGTAACCTTAATTATGATTCCGGAGAAATCTGGGATACCGGTAAAGTACAATCTCGGGATTCAATTCATATTCGCTTTTCAGGTCAATCACTTCGTTCAAATAAAATCTATTACTGGAAAGTAATGGTGTGGAATGAAAAAGATGAAGCTTCGATGTGGAGTGAACCGGCTAAATTTTCAACAGGATTACTTGAACAAGATGAATGGATTGCAAAATGGATACAGCACAATTACAAGGAAGTTGATGAGCAGGAAATTTCATTCAGAGCCGGGATTGATAACTGGATTTGGTTTCCATTAAAAAATCCTGACGAAAGATTCCAGACAATTCAACTGCAAAAATCTTTTCAACTTAAAAACCTTGACCAGGTTCAAACAGCTAAGCTAATAGTTACAGCCGACGAAAAATACCAGCTTCTCATAAATAATAAATTTGTAAGTCAAAGTGATGATAAAATATTTTCGTGGGCAAGACCATTTATTTCTGATGTGAAAGATCTGCTTGTTGAAGGCAATAATTTAATACAGGCAACAGGATTTAATTCTTATGTTGATAAACCCGGATTTATTTTAAGAATTGAAATCCTGTATTCTAATGGGGGAACTATTTTTATCTTAACTGATAAAACCTGGCAGGCTACAATAAAATCCGGAAATATAAAATTCCAGCAGGTAATGGAAGTGGCAACAGCAGGTGATTTACCATGGAGATTGCCAAAAGCAGGCCTGGAGTTTAATCCGGTAGCTTATTTAAGAAAGACATTTACTACTGCTCAAAAAGTGACACAAGTTTTTGTCTATTGTTCAGCACTTGGTTTATATAATATTTGTATTAATAGTAAACCGGTAACTGATAGCAGGCTTACACCGGGCTGGAGCAACTTTTACAAGAAGGCATTCTACAATCCTTATGATGTTACCTCGCTGCTCAATCCTGATGGAGAAAATATTATTAATGTAATTCTGGCTGATGGATATTATGCGGGTTATTGCGGCTGGGAAAAAGGAAGAGGCTATTATGGTAAATATCCGGCTTTTAAGATGCAGTTGATGATCATTTATGAAGACGGAAGCGAAGAAGTCATTATTTCTGATGAAAGTTGGACATCAGGTGAAGGCCCGATAAGAGAAGCAGATATCCTGATGGGTGAATTTTACGATTCTGATTTTGATTATCTCATAAAAGGCTGGGATAAATTCAATTCTGCCAATCCAAATTTCAGCAAAGTAAAAATATTAAATGAAATTAATCCGGAATTAATTTCTTATAAATGTGAAGAAGTTAAACCCCGACAGGAGTTAAAACCAGTTACTATAAATAAAATAAATGAACATAAGTTTATCCTGGATTTCAATCAGAATTTTGCAGGTTACGTAAAATTATATCTTAGAAATGTTGGAAAAAGAAAAATCACTTTGCGATTTGCAGAAGTATTAAATGAAGATGGTTCATTATATACAGATAACATTCGAATGGCAAGGGCAGAGGATACTTATATTTCCAAAGGTGATGAAGAGGAAATATGGGAGCCGCTTTTTACATATCACGGATTCAGGTATGTAGAAGTAACGGGACTTGAAAATGTTTTGCCGGGGACAATAACCGGCATTTCTATCAATTCTCTGGATGAACAGACGGTTGCATTCAGTTGTTCTAATGAAAAATTAAATAAACTGTTTGAATGTATACTCTGGAATCAAAGATCAAATTATGTTGATATTCCTACAGATTGCCCGCAGCGCGATGAAAGATTCGGCTGGACAGGTGATGCTGTTAGTTTCTTCAGAACAGCAGCATTTAATTTTAACGTTTCTGCTTTCTACTCTGAGTGGTTTGAAAATGTCTTTGACGAACAAAAAACTGATGGGGCACTTCCACCTTTCGCTCCACTTGCCCCAATGGGTGTTGGTCCCGTGTATTTTAATTCTGCTGGTTGGGCAGACGTGGGAGTTATAACTCCTTATTTGCTTTACGAGTTTTATGGAGACATAAACATTCTTAAAAAGTATTATGAACGAATGAAGTTGTTCATTAGATCGCTGGAATTTATGAGCAGCAATTTTATCTTACCGGATTACGGTTATGGCGATTGGCTCTTCACAGGAGAAGAGACATCAAAAAGTTTCATTGCTACAGCTTACTTCGCTTATGATTGTAGTATGATGAGTAAGATTGCATTTCTTCTTGAAAAAAATGATGATGCAAATTATTACAATGAAAAGTTTGATTTGATTAAATCAGCTTTCAGGAAAAAGTTTTTGAAAGAAGATGGTAACCTGGTTCAATTAACACAAACTGCAGCGGTGCTTGCAATTCAATTTAATCTTTTAAATGAAAATGTGAAGAGTAAAGCTGTTAATTTTCTGACTAATGATATTATTGTAAAAGATTATCACACTACAACAGGTTTCCTGGGATTATCCTTTCTGATGCCGGTTCTTTCTTCAATTAACAGAAATGATATTGCCTGGAAAATACTTACAAATAGTGTTTATCCTTCCTGGTTTTTTATGATTGATAATGGGGCAACTACATTATGGGAACGGTGGGACAGTTATCATCCTGAAAAAGGTTTTTATGATCCCACGATGAATTCATTTAATCATTGTTCTCTTGGGTGTGTGGGTGAGTGGCTGTTTACTGACCTTGCAGGAATTAAAATATTAGAACCGGGATTTAGGAAAGTAATGATAAGTCCATTTATCCCTGATGATTTAGATTTTGCAAACGCTACCTTTAAAGTAAGTTATGGAGTTATAAAATCTTACTGGAAAAAAGCGGATGGCTTCTTACATTTACATATTACAATTCCATTTAACACAAGTGCCATTATAGTTTTACAAACTCAAGAATTTACATCAGAAGAAAAATATAAAATCCTTAAAAATGTAAATGATTTTACATACTTAGAAGTTGGTTCCGGGAATTATAAAATTGTGTATAAACTCTAACCTGATTTAACAAAGTTAGTATGTTGAATATAATGGAATAGAGAATGACTAAGATTTTTTTTATTCAGTTTTGACGACTACTTTATAAATGGATATTTCATTTCAATAATTAACACAAAATTAATTTGTAAAAGATATTCCAAATAATTAGCTTCAAACTAAATTTTACAGAATAATTCATTTATATATTTGACCGGAGGAAAAATGAAAAAATTGTTCTTTTTATTCGCTTCGTTAATCTTTGTTAGTACAGGTATTTTTGCCCAGGGTTACCCGACATTAACATTAGCTCAGGCCCGTGTTGATGCTGACGGCGATAAGATTGTTGATACAAAAGGAGATACAATTGTTGTAAAAGGTGTTGTATTTACTCCGAACTTTCAGACAAACAACCGTGCATATTATCTTTGGGATGGAACAGCAGGCGTTTCTACTTTTAAATCCGGTTTAACAAGTCCGGCTTTAAATCTTGGTGATAGTGTTGTTATTACCGGATATGTTGATCAATACAGGGGACTTGTTGAAATTGTTCCTCTTACGGATGCAGATGTTGTAGTTGTAAAAAGCGGCGCTGCTTTACCTGCACCGCAGACTCTTACAATAGCACAATTCAAAGCAAACCCGGAAGAATACGAGTGTGAATTTGTTTTATTCACAAACCTGACGAAGATAAGCGGTACATGGCCTGCTTCAGGTTCAAGTGTTAACCTTTCGTTCTTATCGGGGCAGGACACGATGGTTATAAGAATTGACAGTGATACTGAAATAGACGGTTCAACAGAACCAACCTGGCCTATGGCAATCCAGGGTGTTGTAACTCAGTTTACTTCTTCTTCCACTGTTTATGGTGATGGCTACCAGTTACAACCACGTTTCCTCACTGATTTTATGGTTAATGTTCCAGTTGAACTTGCTTCATTCACTTCTGTTGTAAAAGGAAGCAATGTTGTTCTTAACTGGAAGACTATTACTGAAACAAACAATAAAGGTTTTGAGATTTATAGAAATGGTACAATGGTAAAATTTGTTTCCGGCTTCGGAACTACAACTGAAATGAAATCATATCAGTTTACCGATAACGGATTGGCGAATGGTACCTATTCTTATAAATTAGTTCAGATTGATCTTGACGGAACAAATGAAGTTGTTGGTTCAACAGAAGTAACAGTAAATTCACTTCCGAAGGAATTTGCATTAGCGCAGAATTTCCCGAACCCGTTTAATCCTTCAACCTCAGTTAAATTTGATTTACCGGTTGATTCAAAAATTACTCTGCAGGTTTACAATATGATCGGACAGGTTGTTGCAACTTTAGCAGACGGAAATTTTTCTGCCGGTTCACATAACATTAATTTTAATGCTTCTGGTTTAACAAGCGGAATGTACATTTATAATCTTAAAGCATTGGGAATTGATGGCAAGATTATGAACGCAACAAGGAAAATGACATTAGTTAAATAATTGTTGTTAAGAGACGTTCCTGTTTTACGGGGCGTCTCTTTTTCATTCATCTCTTAAAAACTCTTCTCTGAATAAATAGATAATACATTCTAATAATCATTTTTACTTGCATCCTTGCAATGTTGCGTTTTTGCCTTTTCCATTTTCCATTAAACATTTTCCATTCTTTACTTACACCAGCCGCAACTGATGTATCTGTGCCTGTTGCTTCGCTTCTTTCTGTGCTTTTGTGTCAGAGTTAATTTCATTCATTGCAAGTTTAAGAACTCCCAGCGAGCGCTGGCTGAGTAAATCTATTTTTATCAATCCTAATTCTTCTGTTGAATACATATCCGGCTGCGTTATTATTAAACCAAGTCCTTTGTTCTTTGCAAACTCAAGCGCAACATAGTTCGTAATTTTATTCGGAGTAATAACAATGCCGGATGGGTGAATACTTAAATGCCGCGGGAAAGAAGAAATCTTTGATGCGATATTCACAATTGATTTCCAGGGCTCAACCTGGACATTAAGGGATTTTGATTCCGGGAATTTTTCTGTTATGTCAGGCAGATTCTTAGCGCTTGTCCAGGGAATGAATTTGCTGTACTTGGAAATTTCAGAATCGGCAACGCCGAAAACTTTTGCAACTTCCCTGAAAGCAGAACGCGCACGGAAAGTTACGGTTGTTGAAATCATTGCAACCTTGTCGTACCCGTATTTATCAAAAACATATTTTATTATTGAGTCTCTTTCCTTCCAGGAAAAATCAAGATCAATATCAGGCGGAGTTGTTCTGCCCCGGTTAAGAAAGCGCTCGAAGTAAAGATTGTACTGAAGCGGATCCACTTCTGTAAAACCAAGGCAGTAAGAAACAAGACTGTTGGCAGCGGAGCCTCTGCCGATATGCTGAATGCCTCTTGCTTTCGCTTCCCTTATAATATCATGCACAACCAAAAAGTAATCGCTGAAGCCAAGTTCATCAATAACTTCAAGCTCGTACTGCAATCTTTTAATTGCTGCATCGGTAATTGGCTGGTAGCGATTTGATAATCCTTCAAAGCTTATCTTCCATAAATATGAAAAGCCACTTTCATCCGACGGCAGCGGGAAAGTTGGAAATTTGTATTTCCCAAGTTCAAGATCAACATTGCAGGATTGGGCAATCTTATCTGCATTCCAAACTGCTTCCGGCAATGATTTCCATGTTTTAATTATTTCGTCCGGGGTCTTAAGATAAAATTCTTCATCAACAAAAGAATCCGGGTCAAGGTTATCAAGTGTTGAATTCAATCCGATTGCAGTTACAACTTTGTGGAGAAGAAAATCATCCTGCGAAAGAAAATAAGCCGGGTGAGAAGCAATTACCCGGAGCTGGTTCTGTTTTGAATATTCATATAAGATGCGGGTTTTCTTTTTCTGCTTTTCTGTTACAACTAATTCAACAAATAAATTTTGCTTTAGCCGTAAATCCATTTTAATCTGCTTAAGCAATTCTAAAGATGAAGTTATAATGAAAAGATTAGTCATCGGTTCATTGAATAACTGAACAAGTGAAAATTTTTCTTCCAGCTTTCTTGTCGTTATCATTTTGCAAAGCAGGGAGTAGCCTTCATTATTTTTTGCAATGAATATTGCGGACAGGTTTTTGTCTTTGGGGTCATCTATGTAAACGCCGATGACCGGCTTTATACTTTGCTGTGAACATTCTTTAACAAACTGAATCAATCCTCCCATTGAATTTGTATCTGTTAATGCTACATACTGGCTGCCGTTTTTTTTTGCGAAGGAAACAAGCTCTTCAATTCTTATAGTACCTTTGAGTAAAGAATGATTAGAATGTGCGTGAAGCGTAAACATATCAACGTGTTCCTCCTTTGCCTACAAGTATGGAACTGAACCCGTATCTGTCTCTTATCTTTGTAACTACTTTCAATAATCTTTTGCGCAGCATTTCTTCATCTTCAAATAATTCCTCCTGATCATAAAAGTGATTGAGATTGCTTAAGTGAACTCCTATTAGCCTTATTGCAACTCTTCTTGTATAAGCTTTGCGGAATAAGTCCACGGCAGTTTCATATACCACTTTGTCATCATCTGTAGGATGGGATAATGTTTTTGCGCGGGTCAGGGTTTCAAAGTCGGAGTATCTAAGTTTAATTGAAACTGTAGAGGCAACCCATTCTTCCTTTCTTATAAGCTGGCAAACTTTGCTGCTCAAATCAAAAATGTATTGTTCAATTAAAGTTTTACTAACAACATCCTCTTCAAATGTTGTTTCCTTGGAAACATTCTTGCGTTCATTATCGCGGCATAAGACATCGCTGCCGTGCCCGTTAGCCCTGTTCCATAAATCAATTCCGTTTTTGCCAAGAAGTACGGAAAGATATTCTGTTGATGAGTTTGCAATATCGTTAAGTGTTTTAAATCCTCTTGCGTTTAATATGGGAATTGTTTTTTTACCAACGCCGGGCATCCTTTCAATTGGTAAAGGTGCAAGAAATTCTTTCTCTTTACCGGGAGGTACATAAGTAATTCCAAGCGGCTTACGGAAGTCTGATGCTATCTTTGCAATTGTTCTGTTTGAAGCTATACCGAACGAACAGGGAAGTAAAAACTTTTCAAGAATTTCTTTCTGCAAATTGCGGGCGAATGTTTCAGGGTGACCATAAATTTTTTCGCAGCCGGTAAAATCAAAATAAAATTCATCTATGGAAGCCTGTTCAACAAGCAAAAATTTATCTTCAAGAAATTGTCTTACCAACCTGGAGAAGCGGACATATTCCTTATGATGCCCATGCAGGTAGATTCCTTTGGGGCATAAACGAAATGCATCTCTGATTGGCATCGCAGAATGAAGTCCGTACTTCCTTGCTTCATAACTGCAGGCGGCAACAACACCTCGTCCGTGCGGGTCGCCTCCAACAATAACCGGTTTCCCTTCTAGAGAAGGATTCAGAATCCTTTCAACAGAGATGAAAAAGGCATCCATATCAACATGAAATATAGTTCTCATAGAAAAAGTACATTTTTAAGCTGTTTTTGCTATTGCTTTTAATCCGGATAAATTATAATATAGTGTGCAAATGTTCACTGTTAATATGTATAATCTTAGGCAAACAGTCAAGATGAATTTAATAGAAATGTCAGCTTACAAGCCGCCTGCTGCCCGGCAATATGCAAGAATTTTTGATTCGGTACCGAAGATTATCAGGAAAACCGGCTTCAATATTTTTGATTACCGGAAAGTATTTGAGGATGAAGCGACTAAAGAGTTAATTCGTACCGGCAACACAATAGGCTGTTTTTATATTGAAAGCCCCGGGATGAGGTCTCTTCTTAAAAGAACCGACTGCGATACATTTGAAATGCTTACTGCTGTTTCATCGGTTATTCGCCCGGGTGTTGCAGAAAGCGGTATGATGAAGGAATTTGTTGAACGCCATAAAGATCCGAAACGCCGGAAATATATTGTGCCCGAAATGGAAAAATATCTTGGCGAAACTTACGGCGTTATGATTTATCAGGAAGATGTAATTAAAGTTGCTCATCATATTGCGGGGCTCACATTAGAAGAAGCTGATTTGCTGCGCCGTGCAATGAGCGGTAAAATGCGATCACACGATGCAATGAAAAAAATTGCCGAGAGATTTTTTTCTTCCTGCAAAAGCAAAGGTATAAGCGATTCAATTACAAAAGAGCTGTGGCGGCAGATAGAATCATTTGCGGGATATGCGTTCTGCAAGGCTCACAGCGCTTCCTTTGCGCTGCTGTCATTCCAGGTTGCTTATATTAAAGCGCATTACCCGGCAGAATTTATGGCTGCTGTTCTAACAAATCAGGGCGGTTATTATTCTGCGCCCGTTTATATAACAGAAACGCAAAGACTCGGAATCAAGGTTCTTCTTCCTTCAATTAACCAAAGTGAATACGAATACAAAGGGCACGGCAGGGAAATAAGAATTGGATTGATGGCAGTAAAAAATCTTGAGAAGAATAATATTGATTTGATTGTGAAGGAAAGAGAAAATAACGGCAGGTATGTTTCCCTTGCTGATTTTATTGTACGGACAAGACTTGGATACGAGCAAGCCGCTACATTAATTAAATGCGGAGCAATGCACTGCCTGAATAAATCCGGGCCAACACTGCTGCGCCAGCTTGATGTTTTCTTTAACAGCAGGAAACTTTTAGATGAAAACTATAATGATCTGTTCATCGGCGAATCAATTAAACTTGAATGCGAAGTTGAGACGGAAAGGGAATTCAGCATAGAAGAAAAATGCGTTTACGAGTATGATACTTTTGGCTACATGGTTACGCAGCACCCGCTTCAGTTTTTCCGGGAAGAAATTGACAGTGCAGGCGTTGTTAAAGCTGCGGATATGCTTAAGTATAATAACAGAAGAATTAAAATGGTTGGCTGGTATATGGCTTCCAAACGCATTAAGACAAGCAAAGGGGAAATTATGAAATTCCTTTCACTTGAAGATTTGACCGGAACGTTTGAGGCTGTACTCTTTCCAAAGACTTATGCACAGTATGCTGAGCTTACTTTATCTATGGGACCATTTTTGCTTGAGGGAAAAGTTGATGCGGCAAACGGAAATAATATTATTGTTGATACTCTTTCCGTTATTACTGTTGCACAGGCAAAATCTATAACGCAAAAGGACCGCAACAATTCAAACTTCTTTGGCGATGTTGAAAAGGAAACCGACATTGACGAGATGAGTTTGATAAGCGCTCTTGGCAAAGAGAAATTAATGCAAAGCTATCTTTGATAAACGCGGGTAAGCGCTTAAAGTTGTCTGCGGTATCTTAATCTTATTCTTACTCTTAATTCTTTCTTTAAGATTATGCAGCATCTCAAAAGCATTTGCAACTGCATTTCCATGAGGATGATTGTTGAAAATGATAAATACCTTTTTAACTGTGTCGTATACTTCTTTAATAATGTGCTCAATCTCAAGCAGTTCACCGGGAGAATAAAGATATTCATAACGCTGGCTTTGCTGCTCGTAGGATTGCTCTTTATTAAAATTACCAAGCGATTGTTTCCAGCCTGCTTCATTTCTTCCATGCAGGCGAACATAAAGAGTGTCATTTGTTTTGTAAGGTTTCAGTTCAACCGCTTCACCAATATTCGGCTGATCAACCGCGCATAAAGTACAATTGCTTTTAGCCGCAAAATTAAAGAAGCGTTCTATAAGCCACGATTTATGTCTTACCTCAATAAACTTTTCATAGTCCTCAAAAATTTCAAACAATGTTTTAACGTAGTTTGCATTTTCTTTATTAAGCGAAAAAGAATACGGGAATTGTAAAAGTAATCCGCCAAAACGGTTTGCGTTATTTAGTTTGTCAAGTACATTCTTAACTGCTAAAATCTGTTCGCTTTTATAATTTCTTTTATGAGTAAAATCCTGGTGAAGTTTTATTGTAAAAAGAAAATCATCCTGTTCTTCAACTTTATTTATCCAGCTTTCAACTGTGCGCGGAGCAAGATAAGTATAATAGCTTGAGTTAACTTCTACCACATTAAAATATGTAGCGTAGAACTGAAGCCAGTCGAAATTTTTTGTTTGAGCAGCAGGATAGAAGCTATCGATCCAATCTTTGTAAGACCATCCTGCAGTACCGATATAAAGTTTTTCCATTTTCAATCTTAATGTAAAAAATACTACTGGCAAAGATAAACAAAATGATTTATAACAGCCTAACCATAGGTTTTGGATAGTAGAATGAATACAAAAATATTTCCTACTAACGGTTACTTCGATACGTTACGAATAAATTCGGAACACCCAACAACCTTATATTGTCCGGTTATTGAGTATCGCGATTTAATCGGGAGTATCGAAACAACCTTTTCTATCATTCAATCTCTTTAGTCATCCTCGTAAAGTCTTGACAATAGTAATCAAAACTTTTAAGTTGCAGAAAAAAAATTCCGAATAATTCCGAAAAGTAATTCCAGGTTTAAGATCGACATATATTCCCTTTAGTTTATTAACGTCCTTTGTAAATAAATTTATAGAACTATTTGTTTAGAGTAGCACCTTGTGTTTTTAATTTGATAAATAAGAATTATATGGAAGAATCGAAAAGCCAAATAGCAATTCGCGAGTCAGATTTAATCCGGCGAAAAATTTATTCAATCCGCGATAACCAGGTAATGCTTGATAGCGACTTAGCTAAGTTTTATAGAGTGGAAATAAGAAGACTTAATGAACAAGTAAAGAGAAATATTAATAGATTTCCAAAAGAGTTTATGTTTCAGGTTAACACAGAAGAGTATGAATCTTTAAGGTCACAAAATGTGACCTTAGACGAACATCCAACTTCTTTAAGATCGCAAAATGCGAGCTTAGAAAAAGGCAGAGGCAAACATCGTAAATATCTTCCTTATGTATTTACCGAACAGGGTGTTGCAATGTTAGCAGGAGTTCTAAGGAGCGAAACTGCAATTAAAATGAGCATTCAAATTATTAATGCTTTTGTTGCTATGCGAAGATTTCTTATTGCAAATGCAGGTGTTTTTCAAAGGTTAGACAAATTAGAATACCGGCAAACAGAAACGGACCGCAAACTTGATAAGGTATTCGATGAAATGCAAAAGAAGAACTTGGAACCGAAACAAGGTATCTTTTTCGATGGACAAATATTCGACGCTTACAAATTCGTTTCTTCACTTATCCGTAAAGCAGAAAAATCTATCCTGCTTATTGATAACTTTATTGATGAATCAATCCTTGATCTGTTTTCTAAAAAGAGGAAGGATGTTGTTATTACAATACTTACAGGTAATCTGAATAAATCTTTACAGCTAGATGAGAAAAAATTTAATGCGCAGTATCCGTTTGTTACAATAAAAGAATTTAATAAATCCCATGATAGATTTTTAATTATTGATGACAAAGACGTTTATCACTTCGGTGCGTCATTGAAAGATTTAGGCAAGAAATGGTTTGCGTTTTCTAAGATTGATAAATCATCTCTTGAACTAATGGACAATATTAAAATATCCTTACATTAGATTTGGATTAAATTCGATTTAATCAAAAACCAAACATATTATAAAGAGAAAATAATAGTGGAAGTAAAATCAAAAAAGAGAAGTAATGCACCAGATAAAATTGAAGAGAAAGATCAATGGACAAAACCATTGAAAATTACTGCGGTGAGTGTAATAGTTACATTTTTAGGAGTTATTTGTTCTATAATATTAGGATTTTGTCAACTTTCTCAGACTAATAAAATTGCGTCAAATGAACGTGAGATAAAAATGATTGAAACCTTTAAAAGTCTTTTGAATATTGATTATAAAGAGGAGGTATGGAAGTATGAAGGGTCAATCAGAATGTTAGGCGGTATATTAAAGTCAGAATCAAAAGAAGATACTTCATTAAAAGTATTTGCGAAATTAGTTTTTTGTGAAAGTGTTACAACTACAATAGCACAGTTCCATAGAACGGAGGATATTAGATTAAATGCAGCGCGAGTTATTGCTTTAATGTACCATATAGATAAAAAGTATATAATAAAAAAATTAATTGATGAAATTAAACCAGAAACTTATCCGGCATATTATTGCGTAAATGGAGGAGTTATTGTTGCACTAGCTAGAATCCCAGATTATTGGGAGGGAACTATAGAACAATATAATAAAGTTAAGCAGTTAAATTCACATCAATATTTAGGTGAAAAAGATTTAACCGCAGCTTATAAACGAGGTTGGTTAAATGGGGAAGCTTTGGTAAAATGGAAACAAGTTTACTAAAGGGAAATATAGTTTACTAGTATTTATTTTCAGATTTCACTCGCTAAGAAAAAAATAACAATTCTTTTTACATCCTGATTAATAAATCCCTTAAATTTACAGGTGTAGTTTCACTAATATAAATTATTCTCTTCCTTTGTTCTTTTCTTTCAGATGAAAATAAACCGAATAAAATTTTAATGCGTCGAAAAGCTAAATAAAATTATATAATTTCTCAGGAGGTGTTATGAGTGGGTCATCAGTGGATAGAAGAGATTTTATAAAAACTATTGTTGGTGCTTTTTCTTTAACTGCATTCGACTGGAGCCTCTTTCCCAAAGCACCATTTGCTGATAACGAATCGGAAGTTTATGATGCAATAGTAATCGGTTCCGGACTTGGCGGATTAAGCGCTGCTGCTGCATTTGCAAGACAAGGATTTAAAACCCTCGTCATTGAAAAACATGACAGACCTGGCGGCTATGCAACAACTTTCAAACGTCCCGGCGGTTTTCTGTTTGATGTTTCTTTACACTCAACAACCGTAGGTGAAAGAGAAGGAATTAACAATCTTATTTACGGCTTTCCTGAAATTACCGATGTCGAGTTCGTTCCCCATCATAACCTTTACCGTGTAATTTATCCGGAATATGATATAAGTGTTCCCCAGAAGGACGTTGCTGCATATGAAAAAATGTTAATTAATTATTTTCCGGAAGAACAGCAGGGAATTCATGATCTGATTGAGGATATGAGAAATTTGTCCGGCGATATAAGAAAACTTATTGCAGCTCAGGGCAAAATTGATATGAGCAAATTTGCCACTGAATTTCCAACATTGTTAAGATGTTACAATAAAACGTGGGGACAAATGGTTGATGCACGTCTCAAGAATGAAAAACTGAAGTCTATTGTTTCAGCACTATGGGGATACTACGGGTTACCGCCGTCAAAGTTATCTTCTTTTTATTATGCTTTGCCTACAATAGGATATCTTGAATACGGTGGTTTCTATCCAATTGGAAAGTCTCAGAAAATCAGCAACTCATTTGTAAAGTATATTGAAGAACATAAAGGGAAGGTTCTTCTGAATACTAAAGTGAATGAAATATTAATTAAAGATGATACAGCTTATGGTGTAATGACAGATGACGGCAAAGAGTTTTTAGGAAAAGTAATAATATCAAACGCAAACGCACCCGATACATTTCATAAGATGATCAAAAAGCAGGAACTTAAAAAAGAATTTTTATCCGAGTTGGACAATTTTAATGTAAGCCTCTCCTGCTTCCAGGTTTTTCTCGGATTGAAAAAAGATCTTGTTGGGGAGTTAAAGATCAAGGATACTGAAATATTTTATAATTCCGGCTATGATCTTGAGAAAGGTTATGAATCTGCACTTAACGCGGTTGTTGAAGACGGAGGTTATGGGCTTACTCTTTATGATAATCTTTATAAGGGATATTCTCCGGAAGGAAAGAACACATTAAATATTTTAGTCCTGCAGGGTTATGAGCATTGGAAGAAATATGAGACAGATTATTTTAATGGTAATAAAGAGGAATACAAAAAGGAAAAGAACCGGATGGCAGATATTCTGATTAAGCAGGTTGAAGATTCATTTCTTCCGGGTCTTTCATCTGCTATTGAAGTAAAAGAAATTGGAACACCATTAACTAATTTACGCTATACTGGAAATTACCACGGAGCAGTTTACGGTTTCGATCAGACTTTAAATAATTCGGGTAACAACAGGTTCCCGCATAATACGCCGGTTAAAAATCTTTATCTTTCCGGTGCATGGACAAAACCGGGACATGGTTACGGTGGTGTAATAGGAAGCGGTTTGGAATGCTTTGGTGAAATAATGAAGGATTGGAAATAATTAATAATTTCAACACTATCTGACAATTTCGTTGCCTGAAGAATAACGGTTACTTCGATACTTCCTGAATAAATTCAGGAAACTCAGCAACCTTTTTTCGCTTGCTTCGATATGTTCCGAGTAAATTCGGAACACTCAGTAACCTTTCGATCTCTGGTTATTGAGTATCCCGATTTAATCGGGAGTATCGAAACAACCTTAGCCGTTATTCCATCATTACATTTATCAGTTCAAATTTTCTTTTTTCTTTAGATGTCAACCATCTCATTCTCATTTCATTTATGTGCTTCTGTTATTTCACCTTTTTCACTATTTCATTTTAATTCTCTATTTTTCAACTATGAAAAAACAGAATCAAATAAATAAGGGGAAGTATTTACTAAAAACAATTTTTGTCTTTAGCATTCTGTTTAGTCTTGTAAGGATTGATAACCTTGTCTATTCTTCAATAGATTTACAAAAACATCAGCCTCTATCTACCACTGAGCTTGTTGTTCAGAAAATTAAAACTACCGCAGCAGGCATCTATAAAATATTTTCCTCTCCCATTGCTCCGGTTAAGCATTATGATTCGCAAGCTGAATCGATTCATTTTAACAGGTATGCATTGTTATATTATAACAATTACAAGTTAATTCAATATAAAACGCTGGAAGCAAATTCTGTTTCTGCTGCATATCATATTAAAGTAATCCACAAAAACAATATTTCTCACCTGTCCCAGGACGACGATTCTCTCTGTTAATCATTCTATAAATCTTAATCAAATCATTCTTTTGAAATAATGAAGGATTTAGTCTGTCCTTTCAAAGGAATGATCATCAATAAAAATTAACAGAGGAAAATCAAATGAGTCTTTCTGAAAAATTAACAAGTATAAAAAGATACTATCATCGTCTGAGTGGTAGTACAATCGAATATGAACTAACGGAGTATGAAAACTTACTCTTACAAATAAACAATATTAAAAATGAATTAAGTTCGAAAAGCGATTTTCAATTAAAGGAGCTTTCTCAAAAACTAAAAGCAGATGCTGTTGCCAACTCTAATCTTGAAGACATTCTTGTAGATGCATATGCGCTTGTAAATGAAGCAATAAAGAGAACATTGAAACTGGAACCGTTTGATGTACAAATAATTGGCGCTATTGTGATGCATCAGGGAAAACTTGCAGAGATGCAGACAGGTGAAGGTAAAACTCTTACTGCTGTTTTTCCAGCTTACCTGAATGCGTTATCCGGTAAAGGAGTTCACGTGCTTACCTTTAATGATTATCTGGCAAGAAGAGATGCTGAATGGATGCAACCGGTATATAATTTTCTTGGATTGAGTGTTGGATTTGTACAGGAAGGTATGAGTATTGCCGAACGGAAAAATGCTTATGACAAAGATGTAACTTATATAACTGCAAAGGAAGCCGGCTTTGATTTTCTGCGTGACAGCATTTGCAGCGATAAAGAAAATATTGTTCATCGGAATTTTAATTATGCAATTGTAGACGAAGCTGATTCAATTATGATTGACGAAGCAAGAATTCCACTCGTTATCGCAGGTACATCGGAAGAAGCAATTGAGAATAAATATATAATGGCACGAATGGCTTCGCAGATGAAAGAAAATCTCGATTTTGAATTTGATGAGTATGCGCGCAATATTCATTTAACGGAAAGAGGTGAAAAATTTGTTGAGTGGAAATTGAACTGCGGAAATATCTACGCTTCTGAAAATATCGATTTATTATCACGCGTTAATTGTGCGTTGCATGCAGAATATCTTTTACATCGGGATGTTGATTATATAATAAGAAATGAAAAAGTGGAATTGGTAGATGACTTTACAGGTCGTGTTGCCTACAAACGACGCTGGCCTGATGGTTTGCAGGAAGCGATTGAAGTTAAGGAAAATATTGCGGTACAATCAAAAGGAAAAATTTTAAACTCGATTACACTCCAGCATTTTTTAAGGTTGTATTCAAAATTATGCGGAATGACTGCAACAGCTGAATCAGCAGAAAGAGAGTTCAAAGAATTTTATAATCTTGATATTGTTGTTATACCGCAGAACAAACCCTGTATTCGTATTGATTATCCTGATGTAATTTTTCAGACAAAGGAGCAAAAGACAAAAGCAATCATTGAAGAGATCATTAATATCAGCCAAACTAAAAGGCCGGTGCTTGTCGGTACCGGTAGTGTTGCTGAATCTGCTCAGCTTGCCGACGAGTTGCAGAAACTTGGAATTGCCTGCGAAGTTCTGAATGCCAAACGGGACGAATATGAAGCCGGTATTATTTCAATGGCAGGAAAGTTAGGTGCAGTTACAATTTCTACTAATATGGCCGGAAGAGGAACTGATATTAAATTGGGAGCAGACGATGAAAATGAAAAGCGTGAGATCAAATCATTGGGAGGATTGTATGTCATCGGTACAAACAAACATGAAAGCAAACGTATAGATGATCAATTGCGGGGCAGATCCGGACGGCAAGGTGATCCCGGTTCTTCCCGCTTCTTCATTAGTATGGAAGATGATTTGTGCCTTCGTTACAAATTGGATAATCTTATTCCGGACAGAATAATTGACAGACTTGAAGACGGTGAAATTGATAATTCAATCGTAAGAAACGAAATCAACTGGGTACAGAGGATTGTTGAAGGACAAAATCTTGAGATTAAAAAAACATTATACCAATACACTTTCCTTATTGAGGAACAGAGAAGAGTATTATTTCAAAAACGAAGTGAATATTTAAATGATGAGGCGGTACTGGAATTTTATAAAGAGAACGCCGAAGAAAAATTTAATCTTCTGTTACAGAAATCAGGTAAGGATAAATTGCTGAGTGTTGGACGGCATATTTTGTTATACTATTATGATCTGTATTGGTCTAACTATCTAGCACAGATGGCTGATATAAAGGAAAGTATTCATTTCAGAAGACTTGGCGGGCAGGATCCGGTGTATGAGTATCATAAACACGCAGTAGAAATTTTTGAAAATCTGCAGATAAAAATTGAAGAAGATCCTACTGCAATATTCAATAAGATTGATTCAGATAAAAATTCTGATTTTATTTTTGACAGCTTAA
>QZKB01000025.1 GCA_003599415.1 Ignavibacteriales bacterium
TGAACGGCAGTAAATATTTCCCATATCATCAACGGCAGGTGCAGTTGGAGATGTATTCAAGGTTGAGAACATATCAATACCACCCATACATTCGCCGGTTTTATAATTTAGTCTGTACATCCAAGGACCTTTAACAAATTTAGTCCACCAACCGGTAGCAAAAATAATATTTCCATTCTCGTCACATGTCATACCTTTAGTTGAATTCCACAAGGTATCCTGGAATCCGGCACCGCTGATCACTTTAATTGGTGAGAACGAAGCTTGTGAACCGTCTGCGTTAAATACGCGGATGTTACGGCATTTACCCCATGTTCCGTCAGCTTTAAGAACGCTATCAACATTATAATAATCAGAAACCCAAACTTTACCATCAGGATCCACGGCAAGCGCATGATTATTTCCTTTAAGATCTTCGTTTGGGAATCCACCAACATATGTCCATTGAGCATAGCTTAATGAAGCTAAAATAACAACAAATGAAAAAACAAATAGAAACTTTTTAAACATTAGAACTCCTCCTGTTTTAAAAATTGAGAATACAGTGAGAAAGATAGAGCAATCTGAAATTTATCCAAACCAATAAATTTTAAAAAAAATAAATGGAACTTTAAAAAAAATAAAGCCGCTTATCTAAAGCGGCTTAAATAGATTTTACTTCGTATTTAAATACTTTGAGTACAACTTACTAATTACAAGTAAGCTATACTCATTTTTATTTGTCGGTTTTAACAGAACAAATAATAAATCAGATCAAACTAAAATTTAATACCTAAAGAAAAATGCTGTGTATAATCAAGTATACCAAATTCCTGATATCCATAATCTACAGAGAAACCAAAACCATTGTTGAACATATATTGCAAACCAAAACCAAGAGTTAATCCTTCTTCGGTATTATCAAGAAACAATGATTTATAACCACCGCGTAATGATACAAGATTCATGAAACAATACTCGGCTCCAACGTTAACAGATTCAGCATTATCATTAGGATGAAGCGCATCTGCTCCAACTGTTAAACGGTGCATTTCTGCATTTACTACATCCATTGCAATACCAATCCTGAATGTTAACGGCAACGGGTAAGATTCGGTATTAAGCTTTGCCAATACCTGGTCATTATTACCGTAAATCTGTGAATTGATATCGTGCTGAACATAAATGTCCTTTCCGTCAAGCTTCATATCTGTTCCGAAGTTTGAAATGCTTGCACCAATACGAAGCCCATAGATATCAGATATAAATAAAACGCCGAGGTCTGCTGCTACAGCGCTTGCGGTGGTATTATAAATTTTTTGATTTACATATTTCACATTACCTCCAACCGAGAATCTGTCAGTCAGGTTGTAAGCATATGAAAGAGCAAAACATAAATCATAAGGATTGAAGAACTCACCTGTACCTTCAGGTTCATTAAGCGTAGTTACCTCAAGGTCGCCGTAATCAAGATAAGTTAAGCTAAGTCCTACAACTCCCATATCTCCAAGATTAACAACACCGCCTGCCCAGTTATAAGTAATATCGGCAAACCAGCGGGAGTGTGAGAAATAAGCGCCGCCGGATTCCATTCTTGAAGCGCCGGCAGGATTATAGTATAATGAAGTAACATCATTTGCTGTGGCAACAAAAGCACCGCCCATTGCAATAGCCCTTGAACCAACAGCTACGTTAAGAAACGGAGCAGCGGTAGAGCCGACTTTTGTTTGCCCAATTAAATTTCCAATAAGTATTATAGTAATGAATAATATTTTTTTCATATTCAATTCTCCCGTTATTTAATAAGGGCAAATTTGCCGATTTTATTTCCAATTCCGGGCGCTTCTACAACAAACACATAAACGCCGTAAGCTACATCAATATTCTCTTCTGTTCTCAGGTTCCAGTACACATCACCAACGAAAAGATTATCGTGAGTTAATGTTTTAATTAATTCACCGCGCACGGTAAAGATGGAAATTTTAGAACCCGGTGGAATATGGGTAAATCTTATCTCTCTTTCACCGCGTCCGCTTGTTTGAGTGGAGAGTAATCTTGCTTCCGCTTCATGTGTAACCACATAAGGATTAGGAACAACTTTTATATTATTCATCTCGTCTTTTGCAGAAGCCGCATCTATTGCACCACCATTAACGTTAAACCGTATTTTGTCATTACTGCTAAACGGTTTTAAACTATAAAGGTTAAGTACGCCCTGAGTTTCAAGGGCTTTGTTCGGTTCCGTATATGTTATATCAACCTTCCAGGTCCTAACATACTTCTGACCTACTGTTTCCTTAAAGAAAATAGAATGAACCGTTGTTAAAACACCTGTTTTACCATAGAAGAAATCAATATATTTATTCTGTGTAAGGTTCTTAATTTTAAATGTAACAGGTTGAGCAGGAAAACGATTTGATACCCTGCTTTTGGGGAATAATGTATCCGCAACTGAAGTATCAACAATTGAATTGTAGAATTCAATCTGGTAATCATTTGGTACAACTGTTCCGTTATTCACAGGATAAGTAGGATCTGTAAGTACTGCAAAATTATATTTCGGTGCCGGGCTTGAGGCAGTACCTTCAAATCCCGATTCACTTGTATCCTGTTTGATTACAGAATCATTATAAAGCAATACTCTGAATCCCTGTACAATTTTTGTGTTACCAAGGAATACTGTTGAACGGTTAACAATTGAATCATACGTTGCTACATATGTTGTACCTGTTGGAATATGCACAAGATTATTTACATAGATCGTATCTGTTCCAACCGGAAGCGTAATTGATTCGGTCGGTTTTACAATCTTAGTCTCTTTCGTTTTAGGAATATAAACCGTATCCGGTGTTACAAGGTCAAGTAAAGACCAGGTAGTTGTATAATGCTGAGCGCCTGTATCTTCAAATGCAATTTCGTAACTATAACCATCTTTTATTGCGCTGTCATCAATTACTTCAACTTCAACATCGCCTGTTCCTACAAAGTTAGGTGATTTCTGAAGCTCGGAATTTTTTGCATCTTTATAACCAACCGGTCTTGCACCGGGAGTAATATAGCCTGTATTAACAGAAGTAATAATTTCTCCTGTTGTTGATCTTCTTATGCTCTTTGCATTTTCCGAAGGGAAAATATCAAGATCAGCTTCACCTGCATCATAAGAGCAAACAGCATAATAATAAGTTTGTCCTTTAACTGCGCTTGAATCAACATAGCGGTTTATAACACCTGTGTTGCTTCCAAGCCAGAATGTTGTACCGCCTGCCTGTTCAAGTAAACGTGCACTTGGATAAAAATATCCTGATACAGAATCTTCAAGATCAAACTGCGCAGAAACATTATCCTGTATAAATACTTTATCGAACGAAAGGTTTCCCTGGGCATTTGTTATTTCACGCGAGTCAATAAAATTCATGTCTGTTGCACGATAAATTTTATATCCCTGGAAATCCTGTTTCTTCGTAATGAAGTCACGTGAAGTTTCCGTAGGAGTACCATCCCAGTAAATTACAACTTTACCATCTTCCTGGGATACAGTAATACGGGGAGCAATTGGCGCTTCAGGGAATTTATAACCCTGGTTATAAATCTGCTGTACGATTTTTTTATTGCTTACTATATCATTGTAATCTTCACCAAACAACAGTGCCGTTGAAAATCTTTCCTTTATATCAGGATCGTCATTCGCCGGTAAGAGAGGGAAATATCCTGATGCATAAATAAAGTCTCCGTCCTGAGGTGTAGCAGGAATAACATCAAATTTACCCGGTGTCATCCTGTTCCAGAGAGATGAGTCATTTCTCATATCGGGAGCAACAGATAAATTAAAAAAGTTAAATGAAGTTAAACCAATCTGATCAGATTCATCCGGATCGGTTCTGCCGAAGTTTGGTTCACCCTGATCCGGTACGCCGTTTCCTTCACCCATATCAGGTCCCGGGTAATCAGTATCATACTGACCAAGACCGTCAATACCTGTATCGTCATATTCTGAAGTCCAGTCACCGTCTTCATCAATGCTGTTATCTCTCCTTTCATCAATTAAAGGATCGCCAACACCGGCACCGGTAATGTAATTTCTATACTTCAAAGGATCGTCACCTTTAAGAATTCTTGCCTTATAATGAATCGATTCATTTTCATCGATTACTCCATCAAGGTCGTTATCAATTCCATCATAAGCTGAAATATGTGGTTGTGCAACACCGTTTACTATACTTCCGATATGTCCTTCACGGAAATATTTATTCGGCTTTATAACAAACTGTACACCCATCGAATAAACTATATTCTCACCTGCCACAACAGTATAAAATGTTCTTTCATAGTTAGCAGGATTGATTAGTACAACCTGGTCGCCCGCTTTATAAGTAACAGAATCAAAACTTGTTGCATCAAAACGTGGAGATGCATCCATTTTTGAATCATTATCATTATCAATTCCATCAAAGGAGTTACTTGGCGATTCAAGGAATGCATAACCAACGTAACCAACTTTTTGTCCCTTGTTTCCAACTCCCGGAGGTGCATCGTAAGAATATGTAATTGATTCATTCGGGTAAAAATCTCCAAGGTCATCACCGCTGTCGCCATCACCACCGGCAAGCGTACCAATAACGTTTCCAAAATCTGCTCTTCTGTAAATTGTTGTTCCTTCATTCTGAATATCGAATAACCAGAAGAGAACATCTTCTGCAAGAAAGTTTGACCATTGGAAACCACGTACACGCATTTTTAATCCCATACCATGACGTGTTGCATCAGTACTATCAGGTAAGAATAAAAATCCTTTTGTTTCATCGGAATAATCTGCCCAGTTAAATTCATCATCCCACTGATCGTCGGCTTCAAATAAACTTTCCTGTCCGTCTCTAATTCTAACTCCGCGTCCAAAGTAACCAAACCACTGAGGTTTGCCCTCATCATCAAGCCAGCTTTGCGCAACCGGATCATTCCAGGGTTCCTGTGGCCAGGAATATACCAAATGACTCATTGCAGGAGTTTCGTAGCCAACTTCGGGAGCAGCATTTCTAAATCCCGGTCTCGGATTCCATCCCCAGAAGTATCCTTTAATAGGATGTCTTTCTTCAGATTGATGACTACGCGGACCTCTTGAAATACTAACAGAGTGAAGAGTGTCTCCATTCTTATTAATGAATTCAACACCGATAAGAGGAATACAATCCCCAATATAATTTTCACCGCTGCCAAGCGGCCATTCACCTCTTACATCAGTACCAACAAGGAATCCTGCAATCTGCCCGTCATCATGGAAAGATATGCCGACTCTGTTGCCGTTATGTACACCTGTAAATGGTGGGGTTGTTGAAGGATCGCTTCGCTTTTGTGCAAGAAGAACAGAACTGCAAAGGATCAATCCAATTAATATAATCGTTTTAAATTTCTTCATATTCAATCCCGTTAAAAGTTATAGGATATTCCAAATTCAACTCTCCTTGGTTCAGAAAAGTTGGTAGGACTATTATATATTTCTTCAAGAGTATTATAGAATAACTTTGGCTTTATCTTCTGCGCATCCATAATTCCAAACGTAAACACCGGGTCACCGGAGTCTGTATTAACATTAACCGCATTATCAAGGTCCAGCAAGTTGAACACTTTAACGAAAATTGATAGCGTGGTATTGCCAATCATGAAATCTTTATTAGCTCTTAAATCTATATTAAAAATAGTTGGTTTAACTTCACTATTACGAGGGTAACCGTTCTGAGAAATTCTTGTATTCTTGTTAACAGCAGGCGTATAAGGCTGACCTGTATAGAAATTTCCGATTAAAGAAAAACCAAAATCATTAGCCTGAGTATAAGCAACAGAAATATTAAGAGTATGAGTCTGATCCCAATTTAATGGAGCGATATACGTCTCCGGTAAAGCGCCGGAAGTAATTGCATTCCTTGCATCCTGCGGATTTGATGCATTACCTTTTGTAACAGAATATGTATAATCGATATTAGTAGATAAACCGCCGGAAAATCTTTTAGCAAATTTTATTATGAAACCTTTAGCGAAACCAAAATCAGAGTTTGCATACTTGTAGTAACTTGAACCTCGTCCGTACACAAGAATTTCGTCTGTTTGGGTACCGGTAAGATTTCTGAAGTCTTCAAAGAACATTGTTAAGTCGATTGAAATATCATCACCAATTTGCTGTTGCAAACCGATTTCACCTTTAACAGTTTTCTGTGGTTTTAAATCTGCATTGCCAATTGTACCCTGAACACCGGAACCGACTCCAAGTTCAAACTCGGGATTCTCATACATCAATTCATACGGCGGCAACTGAAGAAAGTGTCCGTATGAAAAATGTATTACACCTTTATCTGTAATTGGAAATGCAAGACCGATACGCGGACTTACCTGGTATTTAACGGTTGCATCTTTATACCAGTAAGTTTCTCTATCAGCAAGAGTAACATCTGTTTCTCCTGCATCCTGTACACCATTTCCATTTGTATCTTTAAACCTGTTGCTTGGCTTTAATGGTGAATTGATATTCGGATCAGTCGGATCACTTAATGTTTTACCATCCGGGCTGAAAATATCTAAACGAACACCAAGGTTAAGTATTAAATTAAACGCCTCCAACTTTGACTGAACATAGAAAGAGGTCTCGGTTGGCTTGTGCGTATAAGTGTTATTATTATTAGATGTAAGCGGAGGAACAGTCATATATAACTGACCGGAAGTAGTGTATGTCGGCACCAGTTCACTAATGGAATGCATGTAAATCTGATGCATTTTAAAATCGCCACCAAACTGTATATTTAATTGCTGGGTTAGCTGTGATGTCCAGTCTAACTTAGCGCCGTATGTTCCGGTTGTTCTGTTAAAGCGGTTGTAATCAGTTCCTCCCACATTAAAACTATAAGGAGGAGTCTGAAGAATATTATTATTAACATATTGAGTGGAATAATCACCGTTATTAATATCCTCGTACAAATAATGATGATAATCTTTAAAGAAATATGATAAATTTAATGTGTAATAGCTTGATGAAGAGACAGCGTGATTAATTGATAAAGTATTTGTATAACCTTTCCTGAACCTTTGAAGGTTATTGTCGGGCGTTAACCTATTGCTGCCGTTATAATCTTTATATTCCTGAAAATCAGCAATATAATTAAAGCTTACTTTAACACCTGTAAAAGGTCTGCCGGTAATTTTAGCCTGACCAAAAAGTCTCTGGTTAGGATTCATAGAAATCCAGGCATTATCACCATTTTGAGTTATGTTAAAATCACTTCCGGAAGATCCTGCCTTTTCTGTTGCACGATCTGTAACAAGAAAAGTTCGTTTACCATATAGATAGCCGGTATTATAAAAATATCTTCCGTTAACAAAGAAAAATATTTTATCTTTTAAAATAGGACCGCTTAAGCTGCCTTCAACGTTCCTGATTGCAACCGGGTTAATATCATCAACATTCCAGAATTTATCAGTCTTGTTGGAAACATAATCTCCTGAATAAGCCTGGAAATTACCTGTTAGTTCATTGTTTCCATCTTTAGTAACGATGTTAACAATACCAGACATTGCCTGACCATACTCAGCATTGAAAGCACCACTCACAACCTGCAATTCCTGGATGGAGTTTGTAGATACATCAATAACGTTGCTTCCATCATAAGCATCTGTTACGGTAACACCGTCAATCTGGAAGGCAATTTGCCCGCTGCGACCGCCTCTTAAATGCAAGCCGCCGCCGCTGTTAACAATACCCGCCTGTAACTGCAGCACGTCACTTACTTCCGTAACCGGAAGTTCTTTAATAAGTTCGTCGCCTACAATTGATGTAGAAGCAGTTAAATCCTTTTGAACCAAAGGACGCTGTGCAACAATTACAACGTTTGTCTGTACTTCGATGCTCGTCTCAGACATCTCGATGTTTAAGGTTGTTGTAAGATCGATAGAAACCTTAACGTTTTGTATAGTTACAACGTTGTAACCAATTGCGGTAGCTTTAACTGAGTAAACTCCGGGTGGAATATTGATAACAGAATAATAGCCATCAACATCAGACGCAGCGCCAAGGGAAGTCCCTTCGATTACTACGTTAACAAACGGAAGTCCTTCTCCTGTTGCTAGGTCGGTAATTCTTCCTGCAATTTTACCAGTCGTACCAAGCATAAAAGCGAAAGAATCATTGGAACAGAGGAAAGCAAAAACAAACATTATAAAATATCGTAGAGGATATTTCATACTACCTCCTTTCAATAGAAATTAATTAAAAGCTAAAAGAATGGCTTAGGTTATAGCTTTTTTTTAGGGTAAAATTACTAATTGTCCCCGTAAAGTAAAATAGATAATTTCAAATTTTTAGCGTAATTTTTGCCTGCAAAAGCCGCTGATAATTTTCGTAAAAATTAAACTGAAATGTTTAAGGTAAAAAAAAAAATCGATTAAAGAATATAATACCGTGAGTAAAAAAAACTTTAAAAAAACTCCGACTAAAAGTATTGATGATAAAACAAAAACCATTATCGATACAATTAATAGAAAACCCCGCAAGTGGTTTTACATTATACCGGTCTTAATCCCGGTTTTATTTTTATGCTTACTTGAAATTTCCCTTCGCTTATTTGATTATGGAAAATCTTATGAGCAATGGATTGACGTTACCGATAATAAAATAATCCTTAATCCAGATTTAGCATACCGGTATTTTTTTACTACCGAAGGAATTCCTTATTCAAATCAAAATGTTTTTGACAAAGTTAAAAAGGAAAATACTTTCCGAATATTTATTTTAGGTGAAAGCAGCGCTGCCGGTTATCCGTTTATGCCGAACGGTTCGTTCGGGGTTTACCTGAAGAAAAGATTAGAGCTTCTTTATCCGGGAACCAACATCGAAATAATAAACTTAGGTATGACTGCTATTAATTCTTACGCATTAATGGATATGCTTCCGGGTATAATTGAAAAAGAACCCGACCTGGTGTTAATCTATACCGGGCACAATGAATATTATGGTGCTCTTGGTGTTGGTTCAATGGAATCATTCGGATCATCAAGATCTGTTATTAAACTGGTATTGTGGCTGAATAAATTTAAAACAGTTGAGCTGCTTAGAAATATTATTAAAGCTGTCCCAAAAATATTCTCCTCATCAGATAAGGTTGATGAAGGAGGAACACTAATGGCAAGGATGGCTAAAGAACAGACTATTCCATATAGATCATCTTTGTTTAACAATGGGATCGAACAGTTCAAAGATAATTTGACGGAAATTTTAGAGACGCTAAAGGAAGCAAAGATTCCTGTTATTATAGGAACGTTGACTTACAACCTGAAAGATCAGCCGCCATTCATTTCAATTAAAGAGAACAGTAAATCCGCAGCAGATATTTACAATGAAGCTATGACTGAGTTGATGAAGAAAAATTACAGTAACGCTAATAAGTTGTTCAGGCAGGCTAAAGACCTGGACGCTCTGAGATTCCGTGCACCGGAAAAAATAAATGAAACAATTAAACAGTTAGCAAAACAATTTAATTATCCAATAGCTGATATAGATAATTTTTTTGATTCAGTTAGTCCCAACGGTATTGTTGGCAATAATTTAATGACTGATCATCTCCATCCCACTTTAAATGGATACCAAAAGATTGGTAAAGTATTTTTCGAAAAGATAAACGAAACAAATGTTCTTCCCAGGAGCAGCATAAGTAAATTTACATTTAACCAGCAGGACAGCATTGCAATAAAGAGTTATCACTTTACACAACTTGATTCTACAATTGCAAAATTCAGAATTCAGTATTTAAAAAATGACTGGCCTTTTGTTGATAAAGAAAAATCAGTAAGAGTAAATGACCTGATCAGGCTAAGTAATTTTATCGATACTATAGCAATAAAAGTTGTAGATAATAAAATTCCCTGGGAAAAGGCTCATAGAGATGCGGCGGATATTTACTTTAACCGGAAGGAGTATGCAAAGTTTGCAGAGGAATACAGAACATTAATCGATCAGTACCCTGTAATAAATGAGTATTATGAAAATCCAATAAACCAATTATTATACGCAAAGCAATATGATGTTGCGTTAGATCTGCTAAAAATTTATCACAAGGTAAAACCTACTTCATTCAATTCCAAATGGCTGGGAATAATTCTGCTTTCAAAAAATGACGTTGATGCAGCGATCAGCTATCTTGAAGAAAGTTTTTTATCAAACAGTACAGATGCACAGGTTCTTTATAATATTGCCGGTGCCTATTCAATTAAGAAAAATTATAATAAAGCACTTGAGTATATTAACAGGTGTATTGCTTCAGAACCGGATTTTCCGGGAGCGCGCCAGCTTCAGTACCAGTTAAACAGTGCTGCAAAACGTTAAAAGATGGCGTAAATAAAAGGCGCTAAAGCTGAACCCTGCGTTAATATTATTAAACCGCCCAGAAGCACCAGGACAATTATAATAGGCATTAGCCACCATTTTTTTCGAACGCGGAGGAATTGCCAAAGTTCAGCCAAAATAGAAAGTTTGCTCATATTGTTGTTTTTATTCTTTTATAAATTAAAACTGTTTCTCGTAATCTAAAGGATTAAATTCTTTTTGAGATCTGTATCTCCAATAACTTTTCGCATTTCTATCAATTTTCAGATCAAGAAATTCTTTGCCAAAAATCCTTGCGATTATCCTTATTGGAGTTAACATTAAATAAAATATAATGCTTAAAATAATTCTTGTAGATAACCAGCCCAGAACAATTGCAAGCGCCATCCAGAATTTCTGAAACGGCAGAAGAATTATCGGGGCGGTAAATGCGAACATAATAAAGAGTAATCCGGGAGCAACAAGTACAATACTTAAGCTTGCTTTAAATGTAAAAATAAAAAGTGCAATTAATAAAAGGACAATCCCGATTGTTAGACCGAATTTTCTTAATTCATCTTTTGAGCTTTTTATATTTTTAAATTCTTCAAGCATAAGATTAATCCAATGTAAATTCTTTCCGCCAGTCTTTTGTTTCTTTTAGCGCTTTCTGATTTTTTTTATCAAGGATAAAATTGCCCATTACAAGATAATCCATATCTGTCCGCATAAAACATTTGTATGCGTCTTCGGGTGTACAAACAATTGGTTCACCGCGTACATTAAATGAAGTATTCACAATTACACCGCAGCCGTACTTGTTATAAAATTTTTCCAGTAATTCATGGTAGAGCGGATTTGTTTCCTTATGTACAGTTTGGATTCTTGCCGAATAATCAATATGAGTAACGGCGGGAATATCGGAGCGCAGGATATTCAACTTATCAATTCCAAATAATTTTTCTTCATCTTCACTCATTTTTTTCTGACGCTCTTTTTTTACATCGGCAACAAGTAACATATAAGGACTTGGTCTGTCAATCTCAAAATACTCGGATACTTTTTCACCTAAAACAGAAGGGGCAAATGGTCTGAAGCTTTCCCTGAATTTAATTTTTAAGTTCATTGTCTCCTGCATTTTGGATGAACGTGCATCACCTATTATTGTTCTTGCACCGAGAGCACGGGGACCAAATTCCATTTTACCCTGAAACCATCCAATAACTTTTTCCTCTGCAATTAAATCAGCAACTTCATTAACCAGATCTTTCCTGTCAATTTCTTTATACTCAATAGAATTATTTTTTAGATAGTCTTCAATTTCAATTAAAGAAAACTCCGGTCCAAGGTAAGAGCCTGATTGTTTGTCTAAATTTTCATCAACAGTTCTTTCATTATTTAAATACTGGTACCATACAAATAGAGCAGCGCCAAGCGCACCTCCTGCATCACCTGCAGCCGGTTGAATCCAGATATCTTCAAACCGACTTTCTCTCAGTAGTTTTCCGTTGCCAACACAATTTAAGGCAACACCTCCGGCAAGGCATAAATATTTTTTGCCGGTTTCTTTATGAACATGGTTAGCGGCTTTAAGCATTATCTCTTCGGTAACTTCCTGAACAGAGCGAGCCAGATCCATTTCTTTTTGTGTTAGTTTTGATTCAGGTTTTCTTGGTTTGCCTCCGAACAGTTTATCAAACTTACCGTTTGTCATTGTTAAGCCGGCACAGTAGTTAAAGTACTCCATGTTCATTCTGAATGAACCATCATCTTTAACATCAATAAGTTCCTGAAGGATTAGGTCTTTATAAACTGGTTTACCGTATGGAGCCAGTCCCATCACCTTATACTCACCACTGTTTACTTTGAAGCCAGTGTAGTATGTAAAAGCGGAGTAAAGCATTCCAAGCGAATGCGGAAAAATTATATCAGCATTAATATTTATTTTATTTCCTTCGCCAACGCCAAAGCTAGTAGTAGTCCATTCTCCTACCCCATCCATTGTTAAGAACGCAGCATCATTAAAAGGAGAAGGAAAGAATGCTGAAGCGGCGTGAGACTCGTGATGTTCTGGAAAAATAATCTTTCCTTTAAATCCGAGTTCATTTTCAATAACTGTTTTCATCCACAGCTTTTCTTTTAACCATAACGGCATTGCTTTAATAAATGATTTAATGCCGACAGGAGCATATGCAAGGTATGTTTCAAGTAGTCGTTCAAATTTCAGAAAAGGCTTATCGTAAAATGCAACATAATCAAGATCTGATCCCTTAATTCCATGTCTATCAAGACAATATTTTATTGCTTTAGATGGAAAACGATGATCATGTTTTTTTCTTGTAAATCGTTCTTCCTGTGCAGCGGCAACAATTTCACCATCCTTAACCAGTGCTGCTGCGCTATCATGATAAAATGCGGATATACCTAAAATGTACATTTGCTATAAAGCCATTCCGATTTAAAAAAGTGAAATAAAGATAAATGAAGGTGTGAAGAAAAACAAAACAAAAAAGCCTCCGTAACACAGAGGCTTTTTTTTAATCTATTCGCGAACAACCCAGGTTTTTACAACCGCCGTTACGTGAGGATGAAGTTTGATATTAACGCTGTAGATTCCCAAAGATTTAATAGCTTCAGGAATATCTATTTTACGTTTTTCAATATCAAAACCTTTTTCTTTAAGTGAATCGGCAATCATCTGGTTGGTAACAGTTCCAAAGATTTTATCTTCTTCACCAACTTTAACCGGTATTGTAACAGAAACTTTCTCAAGTTCTGCAGCAAGTTTTTCTGCTGCGGTAAGTTCTTTCTGTTTCTTTTTCTCAAGAGCTTTCTTTTCTTCTTCGAGAGATTTAAGATTACCTTTTTGAGCAGCATAGGCAATATTACGCGGAATAAGAAAGTTACGGGCATAACCGTTTTTAACATCCACTATATCGCCAATCTGGCCAAGTTGTTCAAAGTTTTTTCTTAAAATTACTTTCATTTTGCCTCCTTACTATTTAATTGCTTCTGAGATATAAGGAAGTAAAGCAATTTGTCTTGCTCTTTTAATAGCAGCAACTAATTCTCTCTGGTGCTTTGTACAAGTACCTGTAATTCTCTTAGGAATAATTTTACCTTGCTCGGTTAAAAATTTAACCAACCTTTTTTCATCCTTGTAATCGATGTAATGTACATTGGCTTCGCAAAATTTACATACTCTTTTAGTTTTCATTCCTACAACCAATTTTAATTATGTGAATTATTTAAAAGTTCAGATTCCTCATCAGATAAAAATTTATCGAATGAATTATCTTCATAATCAAGATCATCAACAACAGACTCACCACCATTTTCGCCGTTGGTAACATTCTTACTTAGCTTATTCAGAAATTGTATCCGTTTTGCCTTTATTTCAACAATGCTTCTGTTATGTCCGTCTTCTGTTTTCCAGCTTCTGCTTTGCAGTTCACCATCAACAAGAACAGCACTGCCTTTTTTAAGACGATCTTTACAGCTTTCGGCAAGCTTATTCCATGCAACAACACCAACGTAACAAACATCTTCCTGCCATTGGTTAGTACTGTCTTTATATTTCCTGTTTGCAGCAATTGAAAAGTTAACTACAGGTGTACTGTTAGAAGTCTGTCTAAAGATAGGATCCTTTGTTAAATTTCCAGCAACTAAAACACTATTTAATTCAGGCATTTTCAGGTCACTCATGCTATGTCCTCCAAACTATCATTTGTTTGTTATTATTCTTCGTTATCTGAATTTACTTTTTCTTCAATTACTTCGGCTTTCTCAGCCATTAGAGCATCAAGTTTTTCTTGCTCGCGCAAAGATTTACTCTTATCAAGATATTCGAGGGCGAATTTATCAAGTACAATTGTCAAATACCTGATAATAAATTCGTCAAGCTGGTACATTCTTTCGAGTTTGGAAATTGCTTCGGGCGGGGCAACAAACCTGATGATTGCATAATATCCGCTTTTTGTTTTGTTGACGGCATAAGCGAGCCTTTTTCTTCCCCATTTATCGACATCAACAATCTCTCCACCATTATTACGAATTGTATCTTCAATTCGTTTGATGGTTGCTTCAATTTGTTCTTCTTCTATTGCTGCATTAATTATTACAGCACTCTCATAATTATTCTTACGCATTGTCCTACGTTCACCTCCCTATGGACTAAAGGCCTCTCCTTCGGTATAAGGAAAAGCAGGGTTTAACATATATTTGACTTAAAAACTGTACAAAACTAAAGAAGAAATTTGTAAAAAGCTAATTATTAATTACCTGATCATTGGTGCAATAATCAGAGCTACAACCGACATTAATTTAATTAAAATATTAAGTGAAGGCCCTGATGTATCCTTAAACGGATCACCGACCGTGTCTCCAACAACAGATGCTTTATGAGCCTCGGATCCTTTACGGAATTCTACACCATCAATTTGAAAACCGCTTTCAATCAATTTTTTTGCATTATCCCAAGCTCCACCTGAGTTTGATTGGAAAATGGCTAATAAAACTCCACTTGTTGTTACACCAGCTAATAAACCTGCAAGCATATACTTATCACCAATAAACCCAACAAATACTGGAACCACAACAGCCATTAAACCAGGAATAATCATTTCCTTAATTGCTGCAGTAGTTGAAATAGAGACACATTTTTTATAATCGGGTTTTGCAGTGCCTTCACGTAAACCTGGAATTTCCCTGAATTGTCTTCCAACCTCAATAATCATATCTTTCGCTGCACGTCCCACTGCTCCCATTGCCATTGAAGAGAATAAAAATGGTAGCATTGCCCCGATGAAAAGCCCTGCCATAATAGTAGGTTTAGAAATATCAATTACGGAAATATTTGCCTGAAACATATAAGCTGAAAATAATGCAAGAGCAGTAAGAGCCGCCGAACCAATTGCAAAACCTTTACCAATTGCTGCCGTTGTATTGCCAACCGCATCCAATTTATCTGTCCTTTCTCTAACATAATGAGGAAGTTCCGACATTTCAGCTATTCCACCAGCATTATCTGAAATAGGACCATAAGCGTCAACAGCAAGTTGAATTCCTGTAGTTGATAACATGCCCAATGCAGAGATTGCAATACCATAAAGATTCCCAAACTGATAAGCCAGAATAATAGCAACAGCAATAATTATTATAGGAATAGCGGTAGACTGCATTCCTAAACCTATTCCTGCAATAATGTTTGTTGCAGTGCCGGAAATGGATTGACTTGCTACCCCCTTAACAGGTTTTCTATCAGTTGAAGTATAATATTCTGTTACACCTCCAATAATTACGCCTGCAATAAGTCCGATTATCGTAGCCCAGAATATTCCAATATTGGTATAAGTAAAACTATTATATTCCCATGAAGGTGGGAGCACATTCATAATTAAAAAATACGAGGCAACAATCATCAGGCCTGCCGCACCAAAATTTCCTGTGTTTAAAGCTGTTTGCGGATTGCCTCCTTCTTTAACCTTTACAAATAGACTTCCAATTATGGAAAGAATAATTCCCGTACCTGCCAAAAACAGTGGCAATAAAACCGCTTCAATAGCAATTCCTTTTACATTGGGATCTGCAAATACAACACCCAGAACCATCGTACCAACAATTGCTCCCACATAAGATTCAAATAAGTCAGCCCCCATTCCAGCAACATCGCCAACATTATCACCAACATTATCTGCAATTGTTGCAGGATTTCTTGGATCATCTTCAGGAATACCTTCATATACTTTACCGGCAAGGTCTGCACCAACATCTGCAGCCTTAGTATAAATTCCTCCTCCTACTCTTGCAAATAAAGCTATTGAAGAAGCACCAAGAGAAAATCCGGATAATACATTCATAATTTTAGGCAAGTCCCATGTAAGATTGCTGTAAAAAATAAACAATGCGCTTAAACCCAGCACCCCCAAACCGACAACATTCATTCCCATAATAGACCCACCCGAAAAAGCAATTTGCAAGGCAGGACCTAATCCTTTAATAGCTGCATTTGTTGTACGAACATTTGCTTTTGTAGCAGCCTTCATACCTAAAAAACCGGCTAATGCAGAGCATAAAGCTCCTATAAAAAAAGACAGTGCAATTAGCCACGAAGAATCTTCTCTGTTAAAATTTGAAAAGCCAAGAAGAATAGAAACAGCAATAACAAAAATCAGAAGAATTTTATATTCAATTTTCAGAAATGCAATTGCACCTTCTGAAATATGACTTGCAATGTCTTGCATTTTCTCACTGCCAGCATCCTGTTTTGATATCCATCTGCTTTTAAAGAACGAATAAATTAATGCAACTAATCCAATTGCAGGTGCAATGTAAACCATTGTCTCCATACTTCTCCCTCTTTTTATTCCTAAAATAATTCCGGCAAAAAATTATTCTTTATTGTATTGTGAGCTATAAAAATCCAACATTCTCTTTGTCCCGCCTTCAAGGAACTTATATACTAGTTCACGGCAAAAGGCAAAGACCGGTAAAATTACCTCATCTTCATTCGAAGAAAATTCACCCAGGACATAATCGATAATATTTTTATCACTAAAGTCTCGTCCAATACCAATACGCAGTCTTGGAAATTTATTTGAATAAAGATGATAGATTATTGATGCTATGCCATTATGTCCGCCATCGCTACCCGATAGTTTAATTTTTATCTTACCTAAAGATAAATCTAAATCATCATGGACAATTAACAAATTATCTAAATCAATATTAAATTTTTCTTTAACATAAACAACAGCTTCACCGCTAAGGTTCATATATGTGGTAGGTTTTATAAACAGAAAGGGAGAATTGTCTAATTCTCCCTTTGCTATTAAATAATCATTTTCAGATTTGAATGTGAGTTTATTTTGTGCTGCAATATAATCGAGCAATAAAAAACCCACGTTATGCCTGGTAAACTCATATTTCTTACCAGGATTGCCCAAGCCAATAATTGCCCGCAAGATTAATCTTCTTCTTTTTCTGCCTTACCTTTACTAATTACTTCAGGTTCTTTAGCTTCTTCACCTTCGGCAACTGCGGTTGGTTCTTTTTCAAGTTTTGGTGCAACAACAGAAACGATAACAGAATCAGCTGTATTAAGTATTCTAAGCTTTTCAAATTGAAGACTTGAAACGTGAACGGCATCGCCGATATTAAGGTTAGTAACAACAACTTCAATATGCTCTGGTATATCAGCAGGTAAACATTCAATATGAAGTTTATGTAGTGATTGCTGTAAAATACCGCCTTGTTTAATTCCAACAGGGTTACCCGATAAAAGAACAGGAACTTCAATTTCAAGTTTCTCATCTCTTGAAATACCCTGAAGATCAAAATGCATGATCTTTTCACTAACAGGGTCGAACTGAACGTTTTTAAGAATGCAAGGCATTTCTAATTTGTTCTCAATTGAAAGAGCAATAATGTGAGTTTCGGAAGTATATACAATGGGTTTAAGAGATGATTCACTAACTTCAATAGGAACTGAATCTTCTTTTTTATGATAGAAAACACCCGGAACATTTCCGCTTTTTCTTAATTGATTGATTACGCTTTTGCGAGATATCTTTCTTTCTTTTGCTATAAGAGTTATCTCTGACATGTTATCTCCACTATATTATTCAATTTTTCTTATCCCTTGTCGACGTCAAATAAAGAACTAATCGACTCATTTCTATGTGTTCTGAGAATCGCTTCGGAGAATATTTCCGATGCGGTTCTAACAACAATTTTTTTCGAATTTTCAAATTTATCAACACCAATTGTATCACCAATATACAAGCTTTCAATTGCTGAATTCTCAACTCTTTCAAGTGCCTTGCCGGAAAATAAAGGATGCGTTACTGCACCAAATATTTTCTTTGCGCCTTGTTTTTTTAAAGCTTCAATTGCCGAGACAAATGTTCCTCCGGTATCAATTATGTCATCCACTAAAAGAACATTTTTATTTTCAACATTACCTATAACATTCATAACCTCAGCCTGATTTGGCTTTGGTCTTCGTTTATCTATTACAACAAGATTAGCATGTAATCTTCTTGCATAAGAACGTGCTAGTTTAATTCCACCGATATCGGGAGACACTACAACTAGATTTTCATTTTTATCTCTGAATAAACCGGTAAAAATAGGAGAAGCATACAAGTGATCGAATGGAATATCAAAGAAGCCCTGAATTTGAGCCGCATGTAAGTCCATTGTAATTACTCTGTCTGCTCCAGCTACTGTAATAAGATTGGCCACCAATTTTGCAGTTATTGATACTCTTGGTTGATCCTTTCTATCCTGCCGGGCATATCCAAAATAAGGAATTACTGCTGTTATTCTGCTTGCTGAAGCTCTTTTAGCAGCATCAATCATAATAAGTAATTCCATCAGATTATCAGCCGGCGGGTGCGTAGACTGAACTATAAATACGTCAAGCCCTCTGATATTCTCTTTGTACTTAACCCAAATCTCACCGTCACTAAATCTTTGTAAATCAACTTCGCCCAGATCTGTTTTAAGATTTTTGGCAATCTTTTCAGCTAAACGTAAATTAGCGCTGCCGGAAAATATCTTAAAATCTACATTAGACATTTATTCAAAAAGTATATTTAAAATTTAGGCAATAAATATAAGTAAATAAGCCGGGCTTGTCAATAAAACAGATTTTTACTAAAGCACTTAGAAAATTCTTTTTCAATTAAATTTCAAACAAATTTCAGGTTAAGACCTGTTCTTTTTAAATAAAAATATTACTACAACTATAATTACAACCAGGGCAAGGATATAAATCCATACAGGAGTTTCTTTTAGTTTGAACGGACGATATGTAGCAGTAATTGTTTTGCCCATTCCAATTTCAGATAGTTTATATTTCCATGTAAGTTTGTTTGAACTTTTTTCATGTGCATTATGAGTGATAATATCTCCCGGCAGATAATAGATATATGTTATATCGAATAGCTCTGCATCAAATCCAAAACCGGTTGCTGCGGGTGGTATAAATTGTGAAAATACTTTTTGACCTGATGCACCATCCTTAAGCGAAAAATTTACATCTCTGAATGCGCGTGCGTTATTTAATGAATCAATATTTGGAAAAACAATTTCTACTTTAGCATGAATTGTACTGTCATTACCATCTGGATAAACTTCAACATTTTCAATCGTGTTATACTTTGATGTAAACTCTGATCTGATTGAATCAGGATTAAAAATTCCAAACCGGCTAACCACCATTGAATCCTGTGAGGTAGCAAGCTTCATCCAGTAATGAATAAACATCTCTCCTGAGCCATCAGTCTTTAATGTGGTTTCCTGATAATAGTTTAGACAACCACTTAACAATGACAACAGTAAAACCGGAATTATAATTTTGATTCTCATTTTATATCCATAATTGGTGGAGTAAAATAACCATTTTAATGGATTTTTTGCAACTCAGAGGATATAAAAAGAAGCAGCGCTTTTTACAATAATTTATATTCGTTATTTTTACAAGTAAAATTTTTGAGGATACTGTGCCCAATTATGATTATAAATGCACAAAGTGCAAGAAGACTTTTGAAATTTTTCAAAAAATGACCGATGAGCCGATTGAAAAATGTCCTGAATGTAATGGTAAACTTAAAAGATTAATCGGGGCTGGGGCTGGACCAATATTTAAAGGTTCCGGATTTTATCAAACTGATTATAAAAATTCTTCATCAAAAGCCACAGATACGAAATCATCAGGTCATACTACTAAGCCAAAATCAAAATAAAATTGAAGCCGCATAATACGGCTTCCTTAATTCTAAATTAGTAAAAACAAAAACCCAGATGTTTATTTAAGATAGATCATTTTCTTAGAATTTATAAAACGCCTTGCACTGCCTTCTGCTTTTGCCTCGAGCCTGTAAATATAAATTCCCGAAGCTAATGCGTCCGGCTGCCAGTTCACAACGTAATTGCCGCTTTCCTGTTTTATATCAACCAGTGTTTTTACTTCCTGACCCAACATATCATAGATTACCAACTTTACTTCACTATTCACAGGAAGACTATACTGTATTTTTGTAACCGGGTTAAATGGATTTGGATAATTTTGTGATAAACTAAAATCACCCGGTTTGTCATCACTCTTTATATTTCTTATATCCACTTCAGCCCCATTCTTACCAAGAAAAGGATTTGCATTTAAGAATGGAACAATGGGTGATCCTCCTGAATTACCTACTGCAACTAACTCAATAAGGTTATCGGTTGCTTTTCCTGATCCGTCATTCGTTACGGAAAATTGATCACCGGGATGACCATTAGGAATAAATAATTGAGGATGATCAAACGGGGCGCTTTGGTTTCTTACCCGTTCATCTGTAAGAGTTAATAAGAATGCAACAATTGCATCCTCTTCACTTGAGGCAAGATTAAGCGGTAATATATCGGGAGGCATATCATTTATGTTTTCTACTCTGAATAAATTTCCCGCATTATACGCAACCATCAATTCCTTTAAAGTAGCTTTCCCTCCATTATGAAAATATGGAGCTGTTAATTCGATATTGCGTAATGAAGGTACTTTAAATGCTCCGTTCACTGCAACCCTTTCACCATTTTGTATTGGTCCCGGTATTTGAAAATTATTTGGATTAATTACAGAAAAAGAGTCTATAACTGTTCCATCAGAATTCTGTTTACTTATTCCTAACGGAAAATTTAAAATATTACCTCCAATTCCAATGTCTTCATTGGTTCCTCTGATAGCTATATTGTAATAACCAATATCGTAAAGCGCAGGGTCACCGTTCTTCATTATCATCCTGTCAATTGGTCCCTGTGAATTAAACACTGATACCGAGGCGTTTGTAAACTCAGGTCCCGAATGACAATTTATACATCTTCCTTTACCCATAAAAAGATTTAAACCTTGTTGTTCCTGAGCTGTAAGTGAAGCTGAGCCTTCTCTGAATTTATCAAATTTAGAATCATCAGATACAAGTGTCTGTTCATAAGCCTGTATTGCTAATCCCCAGAATAAAGAGAAGTTTGCTTCCATAACAGTAAATTCATCTGTAGTCAATGAATCCTTGGGATCCGATATAACCGGCTGACCATTTACAAATGTTATCACGTTATTTGAGTTCCACCATTGAGAATTGAAAGCAGCTTGTATTAAGGATACGTATGTTACACTCGTATCAAGACCAAGTGCCGGACTTCTCGATACTGAACCGAATCTGCTATCTGATGAACTTACTAATTGTTTAGCAAGAGGTCTGAGGGCTAAAAGTTTTTTACCAAGCTTTGCAAAAGCCTTTCCGCTGAATGACATTTCATTACTATTTAAAGGTGGTCCAACTGCCTGCGATGCCAAACTTGATAATGGAATCGCAATTGAAACAGGATTTACCGTTGTTCCTATTATCTTGAATACTTTCGCATTTTGATCTCTCATTCCAAATGGTGTAACACCATTAAAGAAATGATTTGCACGGCCATCCCAGAAATTTCTGTAGTTATAAACTGCATTAATTACACTAGGAGCATTTCTACCTGTAACTCTTCTAACATTAACTCCAGATACATTGAATACACCATCAGGTACAACGGTGCCTGATTCAACATCATTTCCTAAAACAATATCGTTAAACTGAGTATTAAAAACGCCCTGAGAACCTATAACATCATCGTCGGATTTATTTTTAGAAAGCGGAAACATACTTATGTCCAACTGCATATTCGGCGCTTTGCTGAAATTAAAACTGTTTGTAGTTCCCGGATGTACCTGGTTTTTACTTCTGTTATCAGCTCCGGCGGCAAAGTGGCAATTCGCACATGCCTGAATTCCATCACTTCCAACCTGAGCATCCCAGAACAATGCCTTACCGAGCTTTATAGCTGCATCATTATTTATAATGAACTGAGTAAAATCGAAGCCAGACATATTATTCGGTCCTGGCACTTGTACAGTCTTAAGTGAAGCAGGAATAGGCAATGCCTGTTTAACTACAACAATTGCAGTATCAGTACCCTGAGAGACACCATCAGTTGCAGTTAATCTTATAACATATGTTCCGGCAACACTAAATTTCGCTCTTGTTGAAAGTGAACTAATATTTGAAAAAGTTATTGTCCCCGGTCCACTCGATTTGCTCCACAAAATTGTTAATGCTCCTGGTGGATTTGGTAATGAATCATCTGTGGCTGTGCCTGTTAACTGAACAGAATCAAGCGGCATAGTAATTTGTTGATTGACTCCTGCATTTACAACCGGCGTACTTGTTCTATTAATTATAATCGTATCCTGTGAAGTCAAGCTTCCGTCATTAGCAGATAACATTAATCTGAAGGTTCCGCTTGCCGGGAATGTTGCTGTGGTAATTAATGAATTTGCATTACCAAACGTTACTCCCGATGGCCCGCTTACCTGTGTCCATGTAATTGATAATGTTGACGGTGGATTTGGTAATCCATCATCCGTTGCTGTGCCATTTAAATTAACAATACTTGTAGGTGGCGCTACAACTTTATCTGTCCCGGCATTAACAACCGGTGCTTGATTTACTGGTGCAGGGTTTACTATTACCTGTACTATGTCTGTTGTTGTAAGTGCTCCATCCGTTGATGACAACTGTAACTGGTATGTCCCTTCTCCCGGGAATGTTGCTGTGCTTGTTAATGAATTTGCATTTCCAAACGTTACTCCCGAT
>QZKB01000022.1 GCA_003599415.1 Ignavibacteriales bacterium
ATCAGTTTAATTAGTTAACAGGAATGACAATAGAATATTATTTAACAATTTAAGAAGACAAAACAATGAATAAAGTTCTCGCTTTTATTTTATTCTCCTTTATGAATGCTCCAATTCTATTTGGAAATGTTTCATTACTAAATAAACAGAACGATATACTTAGTATGGTTCCTGCTTCAGTTTCAAGTGCTGAATGGCGAAGCAGTCTCGGATTGTCTGTTTCACGGGCCTCTGCCTGTGATAACGTCAGATTAGTGATACGAACAAGCGGCTATCCGAACGGATCAAGATTTAAAGCAAAGATTTACGAATACGATTCGGAAGCAAGTAAAAATTTTGTAACCGAAGTTACCATTACAATTAGTTTTTTAAGTACAGGTTATGCAACCTGGTCAGCACAATGGATGAATGATGAAGATGGATATGCCACATATTTTTTTGAAGTATATGATGAAAGCGGAAGCACCCTTTTAAGTACATCCGGTTATCTTAAGGTTTACGATGATTCCAATCCTTCTCCTGTTAATTTATCTTTACCGGCAGACAGAACTAATTTTAAAGGCACAAGCAGCAATATAAGTTTTTCCTGGCAGAATGTTTCGGAAGGGACATGCCAGTCACCGATTGATTTGTATAGAATTGAAGTTTCAAAAACAAGTGACTTTAGTTCGCTTGAATGGTACCAGGAATTAAAAGGAACTAATACATCTCATCAGTTTAATACCGGAAATTACTATTGGAGAGTTGCAGCAAAGGATATCGCAGGCAACCCGGCCACTTTTGCAAGTGCAGATTGGTCTGCAACTTATGCTTTTAAAATCGGGGAATCAAAATTCACTACAAGAATTAATCCTGAGAGTTTTACAGATAAAACATGCGTACTTGAAACAACATCATTGTTAAGCGCAATGCTGGAATATTACGATGAATGGGAATTGAAATGGCTGCCGCTTGAAAATAAAAGTATTACTTTTCAAATAAATATAAATGATGAGTGGCATTATATAACTGATGAAATATCGACAACAACACCACAAACCGATTCCACCGGAGAAGAAAGCGTTTATTTTATTCCCAAAAGAGATATCCCTCTGGGCAATTATCAATTTAAAGCAGGCTATAGCGGTGATGACAGTTACTTAGAATGTTCGGCTACAGCAACACTATCTGTTGTTAAATCATATTCAGAACCCATAAAATTAGTTTATCCAACTACACCAACTTCATCAAAGACACCAATTATACTTGTACATGGAGATTTTGCCGAGACATCCACACCAAATTGTGCCTGGGATACGATGCTTGCATTCATTAAAAAAAGTAAGGATACATTTGAAAATTATGATGTTTATTTATGGAAACAGGATACAAGTATTCCAATCGGGTTTAACGGAATTACAGGCAGCGCAAAAGAATTATCGGAATTCATTCAACCGATACTTGACTCTCACCCGGGAAAGAAAGTTATCTTAGTTGGCCACAGTCGTGGAGGGTTGGTTTGCAGATCATATATGAATTACAATAACCAGGGCGATAATGTTCTCGGATTGATTACACTTGGTACACCTCATCATGGTGCACCTTTGGCTGTAATTGATTGGAGCCTTTTTGTTTTTAATAACCTGTACCCTGATTTACCGACAAATCTTATTGATATTCAAATGCCGGCTTTTGATATGATGAGGATAGGAGATCTGAACCTGAGATGGGATAATATGGACAGCGTAATTGTTAAACCTGTTTCCGTCGACCTTAGTCCTTCTTTATTTAGTGAAGGGCTTATAATGCTTACTGACCGTGATTTTAATATGATTTCAAGAACCAGAGATAATACAGTTCAATACTCAGACGGAATAAAATATGATTTCGGAAATCTTACTGAATTAAATACGAATGAAAAATATTTTAATAAAATAATTGCTTACGGAACTTATGATAACTACCTTGGAGATAACGGTAACTTGCTATCAATGATTACTCAATTACCTTCCCTGTTAAATCTGAATATGAATAATGTTGATCTAAGTGAGCTTCATGAACCTATTAAGTTATTAACCGATTTATTATCAAAATACACACAGGGATTTCAAAGCCGCAATGTAAATTTTATTGCAAATGATGGTTTGGTACCGCTACAAAGTGCACTGTTTACAGATATTTCAGGAGGAATCCCATTTTCAGATATAAATGCCGGTATGGTTAAATTGAAAAACATTGAGGAAAGAAAGCAGGTTAAGACTCACAGAATCTTTTCCAATAACGACGGAATAAGCGATCATATTCATTTGATTGATATTCCCACAAGAAACAAGTACTGGCAAACTCTTGCGGGTGATATAAATTCCTTTTTTGAACTTGATGTTACTATGCCAAATGCAGGTGAATGGAATGCAAACGAATTAAAAACAATATCCTGGTCCTCTCAAAATATTCATGGAAATGTTGATATCTTACTTTCAACGGATAACGGTCAAAGCTTTCCTTACACTCTTGCATCAAATATCGCAAATGATAATAGCGAAGAAATAACTGTTCCGAATTACGGATCCACGGGTTGTAAAATAAAAATTGTACAAGCTGATGATACAAGTAAATTTGCAGTAAGTAACGGAAATTTCACAATTACACCTTCTGCAAGAGCAAAAGGTGATATCGATAATAACGGATATGTTCAGGCAATTGATGCTTCACTGATACTGCAATATGTTGTTGGTATGCTCGCTAAACCTGTTGCCGGTTCTGAAGATTCTTTAATGTGCGATATAGACCGAAACGGAATGATTGGAGCTTATGATGCTTACCTGCTGCTCTATTTCGTAGTTAATGGAAACTTCCCTGAAAATATTTCTCCGAAATCTGTAACGGCAGAGAATATTTATTTGGGAAAAATTTCAATTGAAGACGACGTTCTAAAAATTCCACTTATTACAGGTGCATCGGAAAATATTTCTTCCATAAACCTAAGTCTTAACATAGATGAGAATAATTATATCATAAAAAATATTTCATCAGAACTACCTAAAGACTGGTTAATGACTTATAAATTTCAGGGATCAAAACTGAACATAGCAATGGCAGGATTTTCACCACTTAAAAAAGGTCTTATTTCGGAAATTACGTTGACATTAAAACCTAAATCCGCTTACGGTAAAATTACCGGCAGTGCAATGATTAATGATTTATTTGAGACAAAGTTATCTGGTGCGGACGTTAAACCATTACCGGAGAAATTTAAATTATATCAGAACTACCCAAATCCTTTTAATCCTGCAACAAAGATAAAATATGATATACCTGCGGCTAACGGAAACGAAGCTCAAAGTATAGAATTAAAAGTATTCGGTATTCTTGGTAATGAAGTTGCAACGTTGGTAAATAAAAAACAATCTGCAGGTAGCTATGAAGTAGACTTTGACGGAGGCAATTTAAGCAGCGGCATTTATTTGCTCAGGTTAAAAGGAAATTCATTCACCTCTGTAAGAAAAATGATCCTTGCAAAATAGATTAACAATCTTTACAACACTACACTCTATAAAGCCTGGTTTGTTAATTGAATCAGGCTTTATAATTTAAAAACCTGCCGGCTGCATTAGCCTGACATAAAAATATATTTTCTCGTTGCAATGAATTTTGTATCTTTGAAACCGATGAAAAGATTAATTTTAAATAGAACAAAAAGATTTTTTACACTCCTTATTCTTGGAGCCTTCATTTTTTCTTTCCTTCATTCGGAGCTGGGTTTATTTGATTATGACAATGGGAATCATGAATCTCATGATTACTGCCTGATAGTTAAAAACTCGCATGTCCATTCAGTCAAGACTGTTACTGTTCAACCTATAAAAGAAATAGTTGAAAAAACTGTTTGCCTGCATTGCTTTGAAGAAATACAAGGGCAGGAAGATCTCAGTTTAATCGTCAATAATGAATTTAGTTCACCCAGACACTCATCGGAAATATATCTTCACAATAATACTTTTCTCATTTAACAATCCTTTATCAATTCGCTAATTCCCTTATGGGATAAAAATACTACCGCTGTCAGCGGCATAGTTCATTTTAAATTTATCTGGAGAAAGAATGTTTGATTACGATAAATCCTGCTCTATGGGTAACAAAATTTTAATCTTGTTCTTAATGACTGCATCTTATACAGTTATTTACGGGCAATCACCAACAAATAAACTAAGTCTGAAAGATGCGATTGAAATAGGATTAAAAAACAATCCGGAAATAAAATCTGCCAGGGAAAATATTTCAGCTTCAAAAGGAAGATACTGGAGTGGAATATCTTTGCCGCAACCGGAATTGAGCGCTAGTTTTGAATATGCACCGGTTAATAAGAGTTTAAGCAGTTACAGCGAAAAAACTCTTTCAGTAAGTCAATCCTTTGAATTCCCTTCCAATTATTTTTTGAAAGGAAGCAGATTAAGTAAAGATGAGGAAATAGCAGGTTATAAACTTTGTCTTACAGAACGAAGCGTAACAAGTAAGATAAAGACAAGCTATTACAAAGTACTTGCAAAACAAAAACAGGTAATGCTTGCAGAAGAAAACCTTAAGATATCCGAAGACTTTTATAAGAAAGCTGAGATAAGACAAAATGTTGGCGAGGGAACAAAGCTTGAAAGACTTACAGCTAAAGTTCAGTACACAGAAGCTATGAATAATCTTGAGATTGCTAAGAATGAATTAAAAACTGCATTTGCAGAATTAAATTATTCACTCGGTTACGGAATGCAAAGCTACGATACCAAAATAGTTCTGACTGATTCTTTAACATTTGTTGACCATAACATTAACTTCGAGCAAATCAATCGGACTTTAGAGGAAACAAATCCGCAAATTAAAATAGCTGAATTGAATTTTGGTATCTCATCAATTGATAAAGAACTTGCGTGGTCTTCCCTGCTGCCTGGTTTCAACCTGGCTTATTTCAAACAAACGCGTGATGGTGATGATGGTTTTTACGGCGCTTCATTTGGAATTTCTGTTCCTCTCTGGTTTATGTTTGATCATAGAGGAAGGATACAGGAAGCTTCGGCAAATCAATCTGTTTCAGAATCGGAACTTCAATTAACAAAGAACGAGATTGCGCTGAGTCTTAAAAGTGCAGTCACAGATAATGAGAATAATCTTAAGCAGGTAAAGCTATATCTGAATGAAATTCTGCCGCAGGCGGAGGAAATTTACAGAAGCGCCACTAAAAGTTATGATGCCGGCGAGTTACCTTATCTTGAGTATCTTCAGGCCAGGCAGACACTAATAAACTCACGCAATAATTATATAAATGCCTTGTTCAATCATTATCAATCTGTATCCAGGATTGAAGAGATAACAGGACAAAATTTTTATGAAAAACCAGATTTGGAGAAATAATGAAATTAAGTATTAAATTTTTAATGATGCTTGCAGTTTTATCAACTGGATTTTATGGATGCGGTGGTAATGAAACAGAAATGAAAGAAGAACACAAAGATGAACATTCTGATGTAATCCGGTTATCTGATGAATCAATAAAGCATATCGGTCTTAAAACAGCAACAGTAAAACTGCAGCCTTTTACCGGTTACATTACTCTGCCGGCAAAAGTTATTACCAACCAGGATAATGAAGCGCAGATCGGTTCGCTTGTACAGGGAAGAGTTCACCAGGTGTTTGTTAAAGTAGGTGATTTTGTAAAAACCGGACAAGTGCTGATGACTGTTGAAGGTTTGGATGTTGGAGTGATTAAGGCAGGATACTTAAAGGCGAAAGCAAATCTTGAGTTTGTTAAAGCAGATTATGAACGGCATAAAACATTGATGGATCAGAATATTGGTTCTAAACAATCATACTTCGAAGCAAAGGCAGAATATGAAAAAGCTTTGGCGGAGTTCGATGCCGAGGACAAAAAAGTACATTCCATCGGCCTGGATGATGAAGATGTTACTAACGAGAATAATAACAGTCATACGGCTGGAACATTACCGATCAAATCATCAATCAATGGAATTGTGGTTGAACGAAATGTAGTGATCGGTCAATTGGTAGATGCAACAACAAACGCGTTTAAAGTAATTAATACAAGTAATGTTTGGATCGACGGACAGATTTATGAAAAGGATATTGCAAAACTAAACCAGAAAACCAGCGCAATATTTACTACAGGTACTTATGTGAATGAAAAGTTCAACGGAAAAATTATTTACATCGGGCAGACTGTTGACGAGCAAACCCGCACAATTACTATCCGCGGTGAATTTAGTAATGCGAACAACCGGTTAAAACCGCAAATGTTCGGTGAGTTAAAAATTCCGGTTGGTGCAGACGCAAAAGCAATTATGATTCCGGAAGAAGCTGTAACAAAAGAAACCGGTACGGCTTATGTTTTTGTACAGACAAGCGATACTTCCACGCCAGTCGGTGGGCAAGTGTTCGAAAAAAGAAATGTTGTTACAGGTTCAACCGTTGATGAACTGATCGAAATAAAAGAAGGGTTGAAAGAAGGAGAAATAATTGCAACGAAAGGAGTGTTCTATCTTAAAAGTGAATTGAAGAAAGAAGAAATTGAGGGAGACGAACACTGATGCTTGAAAAAATTATATCATTTACGCTGAGGCAGAAAGGAATGATAATTTTCCTTTCGTTTTTAATAGTAGCGTTCGGAGTGTATTCATATTTACAACTTCCTATTGATGCATTTCCAGATGTTACTAATAATCAGGTTGAAGTAGTAAGTCATGCAGACGGACTTTCTGCAATTGAGATTGAAAGAAATGTAACATATCCAATCGAGATGGCGATGCGCGGCCTGCCTGATGTTGAACAAATGCGCTCCGTGACAAAGTTCGGGCTTTCGATTGTAACAATTGTTTTTAATGATAATGTTGATATTTATTTTGCTCGCCAGCTTGTTTTTGAACGGCTTGCTGAGGCGAGGGAGAGTGTTCCCAAAGATGTTGAAGTGGCAATGGGACCTATTGCTACCGCAATGGGTGAAATTTACCAATACACGCTTGAAGGTAAAATGCCTTCGGATTCTCTCGCAAAAATTTCTTACTTAACAAATCTAAGAACTATCCAGGAATGGATTATCACACCTCAGCTTAAAAGCATTCCGGGTGTAAATGAAATAAATTCTTTCGGCGGTTATTTCAAACAGTACCAGGTTGTTATATCGCCTGAAAAGCTAATCAAGTACAATGTAACTGCTGATGAAGTTTTTTCTGCGATTGAGAATAATAACCAGAATGTCGGAGGAAATATTCTCGAACACAATTCCGATCAATACATCGTTCGCGGAGTAGGATTAATAAGCAGTTTAAGCGATATCGAAAATATTGTATTAAAGACTTACCGAGGTACTCCAACATATATAAAAGATGTAGCGGTAGTAAAAATTGGAGAAGCCGTGCGGATGGGCGCTTCAATGAAAGACAGCAAAGATGAATCAGTTGGTGGAATTGTTATGATGCTTCGCGGCCAGAATAGCCGTGAAGTTGTTGATCTTGTAAAGGAAAAAGTAAATGAGATAAATGAGAACAATATTCTTCCGGATGGAATTAAGTTGTCTCCGTATTACGACCGCAGCGATATTGTAAACGCGAGCGTAAACACAGTTAACAAAGCCCTTATTGAAGGAGCAATTCTTGTCCTCATTATTTTGTATCTGCTCTTGCGTAGTTTCAGAGGCAGCTTTGTTGTTCTCATTGCTCTGCCGCTTTCACTGCTTGTAACCTTTACCGTGATGAAAATTGTTGGATTGAGCGCTAACTTAATGTCTCTCGGCGGACTCGCCATTTCAATAGGAATGATAATTGACGCGACTATTATCCAGGTAGAAAATGTACAGAGACATTTAAGCGAAAGTGGAAATGAACATCCCAAATTGCGTACAGTTTTAAAAGCAGTATTGGAAGTAAGAAAACCAAGCATCTTCGGAGAACTGATAATTGCGATTACGTTTATTCCAATTCTTTCTTTAGAAGGAATTGAAGGAAAGATGTTTGGACCATTAGCAAAGACAGTTGCTATTGCGCTTCTTTCTTCATTGTTCTTATCAATATTCGTAATCCCGGTTCTCTGTTCAATGTTCTTAAAATCGCAGCCGGAAAAAGAAAGCGTAATAATGAAATACGCAAAAAAGTTTTACCTGCCTCTTCTTGAATATGCAATGAAGAAAAAAATAATTGTGCTTAGCATCGCCGGAGTATTTCTTGTTGTATCATTGTTTTTGTTCACACGATTAGGAACCGAGTTCATCCCGATTATGGATGAAGGCGCATTCGATGCTGATATTGCATTGCTGCCCGGTGTTTCATTGGACAAAGCAATGGAGGTGAACCAGCTTGTAGCCAGGAAGTTGAAGGAATTTCCGGAACTTGGAACGATTGTAAGCAGAACCGGACAAACAGGAGTAGCTCTTGATACAAGAGGAGTGGATAAAACCGGCTATGTTGGAATTCTAAAACCCAAAAGTGAATGGCCCCACGACATTTCAAGAGATGAATTGACAAATGAAATGCGTGAATCGCTTGAAGAAATCCCGGGAATCGGTTTCGGATTCAGCCAACCGATTCAATGCAGAATTGACGAACTTGTTGCCGGAACACGTGCCCAATTAATTCTTAAACTTTTCGGTGATGATATTGATGTTCTGAAAGATAAAGCTGACGAGATTACAAAAATACTTTCTACTGTTGAAGGCGGGACAGATTTAATGGCTGAAAAAGTTTCGGGTCAGCCGTACTTAACTGTAAACATTGACCGCTCAAAAATTGCCCGCTATGGATTGAATATAAGTGATGTTCAGAATGTAATTGAAATTGCCATTGCCGGGAAAGTCGCTTCAAAATATTATGAAGAGAACAGAAACTTTGATATAACCGTCCGTCTGCCTGAAGAAAAAAGAAATTCTATTGAAACAATTGAAAATATCTTGGTGCCTTCAGAAAATGGAATGAACATTCCGCTCGCTCAGCTGGCTGAAATAAAAATGATTGAGGGACCGGTGCAGATCAGCCGGCAGGACGGTATACGAAGAATCGGAATTGAAATGAACATTAGCGGAAGAGACATTGGCAGCTTTGTTGCCGAAGCAAAACAGAAAATAAAAGACAATATTAAACTTCCGGCCGGATATTATTTAACCTGGGGCGGTCAGTTTGAAAACCAGCAAAGAGCAATGGCAAAACTTATGATAATAGGACCAATCGCAGTAGGATTAATTCTGCTTCTGCTGTTTTTTACTTTCAAATCTGTCCGGTTATCACTGCTCGTAATTTCAAATTTACCGTTCGCGTTAATCGGCGGAATATTTTCACTTTACATTTCCGGGTTATATTTATCCGTTCCGGCTTCGGTAGGATTTATTGTTCTCTTCGGAGTTGCAGTACTTAACGGAGTTGTACTGGTTTCTCACATTACTCAGCTGCGGGAAGAAGGATTGGAATTGCAGGAAGCAATTAAGAAAGGAGCGCTCAATAGAATACGTCCGGTATTAATGACTGCGTCAATTGCGATCTTTAGTTTAATACCGATGTTGTATGCAAGCGGAACAGGTTCGGAAATACAAAGGCCGCTCGCTACCGTTGTTGTTGGAGGTCTTATAACTTCAACAATATTAACACTCCTGCTCATTCCGTCTGTTTACAGCTGGTTTGAAAAAAGAAATACAAGGGGATAAATGTGTTTTATTAATCCGGTTCATTGATTGCAAATGAGCCGGATTAATTTCTTTATGTTGAAGAGGTTGATTATTAGGCCCCTAAATTCCGATAGAGAAAATGCAAACTCTTATTTGTTTAAAAAAAACTCACCCTAACCTGCTGTCGCAGGTTTTCCCCTCTCTTGGTAAGAGAGGGGATTTTTGTCGTTTGATTAGCGAGGGGTGAGTTAAAATACTTTTATTTAATTTTTACTTATTTGGTGAATTCTTTTTCTTCTTCTCTTTTCTTTATTCCTTGCTCTTTGTTCTATTCATATATTTCTATATCGGATTTAAGATTAGTACGAATAAACAATAAGTATATCAATCTGATGTAAAAGGAATTTTCGTATTTTTACAGAAACAGAAAGGATAATTGATGACCGGTTTATTCCAAATCATTACAGGCGCATTCCTGCTTAGTATTGTTCATGCATCTATACCGAACCACTGGATACCTCTTGTTGCGCTTTCAAAATCTGAAAACTGGAGCAGCAGATTAACATTGAACATAACTGCTATTTCAGGATTCTCACATACACTAAGCACAATCATCATTGGAATTATTGTAGGATTCCTTGGATATAGATTATCCGGGTCCTATTCTATGATTGTGGGTATCATTGCTCCTTCCCTGCTGATACTGCTTGGAGTGATTTATCTTGTATTGAGTATAAGAGAGAATAAACATCATCACCATCATCATTCTCACGAAATTAATATCGATGAAAGCAAAAAGAAAACCACAGCTGCCATTATTTCCACTTTGGTAATATCTATGTTCTTCTCACCCTGCCTTGAAATTGAAGCGTACTTTTTTGTTGCAGGCAACCTTGGATGGAATGGTATCATTGCCGTTTCTTTAATTTACACATCCATAACAATTGCAGGAATGTTAATCTTAGTATGGTTGGGAATGAAAGGTGTTAAGAAAATTAGATCCAATTTTCTTGAGCATCACGAAAAGACAATTACAGGCGCCCTGTTAATCCTTTTGGGAATAATCGCTTTCTTTATCAGTTAATCCGGAAAGTTTTTGCCATGCAACAGATCCATAACCATTCACACAATCACCAGTTAAATAGTTACAATAAAATTTTCGGAATTGGTATTGCTTTAAATACTGTTTATATCGTTGTTGAAATCGTAGCCGGATTGTTAATCAACTCAATGGCGTTAATAGCTGATGCAGGGCATAACTTAAGTGATGTATTAGGATTGATATTAGCCTGGCTAGGATCCTATCTTGCAAAAACCGCAGTAACAAAAACACGCACTTACGGTTTAAGAAAATCTACAATCTTAGCCGCACTGTTTAATGCAATAATTCTTTTAATAGCTGTCGGCGCAATAACAATCGAAGCAATAAGAAAATTAGTTCACCCGGAGCCAATCGGCGGTACAACGATGATGATTGTAGCAGGTATTGGTGTTGTGATAAATACTCTAACCGCTTTACTTTTTCTTAAAGGTAGAGAAAAAGATTTAAATATTAAAGGAGCATTTCTGCATATGGCTGCCGATGCAGGTGTTTCACTTGGAGTTGTTGTAGCGGGACTATTAATTAATTTAACCGGGTTTTATTTAATAGATCCGGCAATAAGCCTTGTTATTGTTGTTGTGATTACATTCGGAACATGGAGCCTGCTTAAAGATTCGTTTTATCTTTCAATGGATGCTGTTCCTAAAAATATTGATTATGAAAAAGTGCTGAACTATCTGGCATCTGTAAAAGGAGTTGAAGAAGTGCATGATCTGCATATCTGGGCAATGAGCACTACGGAAATTGCACTTACTGCACATCTTGTAATGCCGGATGATCAGATGGATGATAAATTCATTGAGAAGGTTTGTATTTATCTGCAAAGCAATTTTGGAATAGAACACCCGACAATTCAAATAGAGAAAAGCGCTCAAAGCGCATGCTGCAATTGTGAAAATGTCTAAGCTGATTTTTGATGAAGATCCACTGTTCGTAAAACTACATACTATTTAATTAAGAACTTTCTGCTAAATAATCCCCGGAAAAATTATTCCTTTTATTATAACATCATAAAACCATACCTTCACAGCCCGGTACCCGAATAATTTTATGCTGCTGCTGTTCTTGCTTCATCTACGAATCTTATTCCTGATTTAATCATCATACTTATAAATAATAATTTAGAATATGACAACACAACCAAAAGTAATCGTATTTTCTACACCAACCTGCAGCTTTTGCAACTCGGCAAAAAGATATTTCAGGGAAAACAGTATCAGGTTTACTGATGTTGATGTTTCAAAGGATATGGCTGCCGCAAGAGATATGCAGAAAAGAACCGGCCAGACAGGCGTACCGGTTATATTAATCAATAACAAGCCAATTATTGGATTTGATAAACCAAAAATAATGCAAATGCTGAACTTAAAAAATTAATGGAGACAAAATGAAAATAAATCCTTTGGACGACAGGGTCCTTATTGAACCGCATCAGGCTGAGGAAAGAACTTCTTCTGGAATTATTATTCCCGATACAGCAAAAGAAAAACCTAGAATGGGTACAGTGATTGAAGTTGGAACGGATGAGGACTTAAAAGAAAAAATTAAAAAAGGAAACAAAGTTTTATTCGCCAAATATGGCGGTGACGAAATTGATATAGACGGTAAGGAATACAGGATCATTCAGAGATCAGATATACTTGCTGTAGTAGAAGAATAAAAAAACAATAAAAGGAAAAAAAATATGTTAAGAACCAATTTAACTCACGTACTATCAAAAGAAGATCATGCAAAAGTATTGCAGGAAAACGAAAATGTAATGATATGCTGCGGCAGAATGGGGCCGATGTGCATTCCGGTTTATGAATCAATGGAAGAACTTGAGCCGGAATACTCAAATGTTAAATTCGCGGATATGGAATTTGACAGCGCTGATGCAGCAGTAATACGAAATTTACCGGAATGCAGAAGTTTTCAGGGATTGCCGTTTGTTGTTTATTATAAAAACGGTAAGGTTGTTAAAGCTACTAGCAGCATTCAGTCAAAAGAACAAATAACAGAAATTTTAGATCAAAACTTTAAAAAGAATTAATCCTGAATATGAATAATCATTTTGATGTAATTGTAATTGGAGCCGGTGCCGCAGGTTTAACTGCCGGCATTTATTTATCCCGCGCAAAAGTAAGTACGCTTATATTAAACGAAGGAACTGTTGGCGGACAAATGGTTTTAACTCATGAGATTGCAAATTATCCCGGAGTTGAAAGCATTAGCGGTTATGAACTTGCAAGGAATATGAAAGCACAGGCACAAAAATTCGGCTGCGTTATTAAATCCAATATTAAAATATCCGGAATGGATTTAACCGGTGAAATAAAAACCGTAGAGGTAGATAAAAAATATACCTATACATCAAATGCGGTTATAATTGCAACGGGAGGAAGATCAAGAGCTATAGGTGTGCCCGGCGAAGATGTTTTTAAGGGAAAAGGAATTTCATATTGTGCAACCTGTGACGGCGATTTTTTCCAGGATAAAAAAATTATAGTTGTAGGAGGCGGAAATTCTGCACTTGAAGAAGCTGTATCCTTAACCAAATATGCTTCGAAAGTCACTATCGTACATCAGTTTGATCACTTCCAGGCTTTTGAACATTATGTTGAAGAAGCAAAAAATAATCCTAAAATAGATTTTATAATGGAATCCAAGATTATTGAATTTAAAGGTGATGAAAGACTAACCTCCGTAACAATTGAAGACCAGGGCACAAAGGAAATTATTGAAAAAGAAATTGATGGCGTTTTCATTTTTATAGGTTACGTTCCAAACACGGAAAAACTTGAGGGCATAATTGAACTGAATGACTGGAAAGAAATTATCGTTGATAAAAACATGGCTACAAATGTTAATGGTGTTTACGCTGCAGGAGACTCAATAGCAAAACGTTATCGTCAGGTAACAACTGCTGTAGCTGATGGTACTATTGCCGCATTGAGCGCTGCTGAATTTATTAATAATATCAAGAAAGAGAAGTTGTTACTTGAATCCTGATAATTTATTTCAGTCCTTTTTCTTATGAACCGTTAGATAATTCCTCTAACGGTTTTTTTTTCGTCAAAGTTGTTGCTTCATTTCGCCCAATTAGTCGAAAAAAATTTTTTTATATAATACAAACAGGCAAAAACTTTCAAATTGGTCAATAATTGTTTGTGGCACGATTGTTAAGATTATATCGACAACAAATTATTCACAAACAAATTAAAAGGAGCTACAAATGAAACGTTCAGCATTATTCACAATCGCATTATTTTTCTCTTTCTTACTTTTTGCTTCAACCGCAGATGCACAAACCAAAGGCAACGGCAATGGTAGCGGGAGCGGTCAAAAAATAAACTGGGTCGATTCAAATGGAGATGGTATCTGCGATAACTTCGGAACATCTCTTCAGGGTTCAAATTCAGGAAAAGGTTATGGCAAAAAAGATGGAACCGGTACCGGTATTAGACCACAGGATGGAACAGGCTACGGCAAGAAAGGCGGCAACGGAACAGGAACCGGAGTTTGTGATGGTACAGGTCCTAAAGGCTCAGCTTCAAGAAAAGGCGGAAAGTAAAAACCGGTAGTCTTAATAAAAGCGTGCAGAAGCACGCTTTTTTTTTGTCCATCTCATATAAACTCTAAATCTCTTACATAACATCAAATCAAAATATATCTTGCCATTTAAAGTGCATTTTCAGATTTTTCTCTGCCGGAAATGAGGTTACTTACAATATAAATAGATTTTCTTTCGGTTGTACCGGTTTTATATAATCTGGCTTTCTTCAGAAACTAACAACCGAGTTGGAATTCTTCACGCTAACAAAGTATTCGCTAATAAATAAACCTTTTCCATTTGGCATTTGTCAAAATGGAAAAACTGAATTCTAATGAAAAGAACTGCTGTTGTTATATTTCTTCTTTTCCTTAACGGAATTATTTTCCCCCAGGGATATTCTATCTCAGGGAATGTATTAGATTCACTTAATGAAAAACCGCTCTTTAAAGCAAATGCAATCGTTAAGGACACTAACGGCACAATAATCAATGGCGACTTTACCGACGTAAAAGGTTACTTCAAAGTAGCAAATCTAAAATCCGGCAGATATAATTTATCAGTTGAATTCCTTGGTTATATTCCATTCAGACAAAGCTTATTAATGGGGAAAAAATCTATTGACCTGAAAACTATAAAACTCGTTCCAACTGCTCTTCAGACACAGGATATTAATATTATTGATAAACCGATTCCTGTTACACTTAAGAAGGATACGACGGAATTTCATGCAAATGCATTTAAAGTAAATGTTGATGCCAACGCAGAAGACCTTGTAAAGAAAATGCCTGGAATTTCAGTTGAAGACGGGCAGGTTAAAGCCCAGGGCGAAGATGTTAAAAAAGTTTTGGTAGACGGGAAACCTTTCTTTGGGGAAGACCCGAATGCCGTTCTTAAAAATGTACCTGCTGAAATCATCGAGCGGATTCAGGTGTTTGATAAACAGAGTGAACAAAGCGAGTTTACCGGCTTTGATGACGGCAACACAAGCAAGACAATTAACATTGTTACTTCTTTAAGAATAAGAGAAGGAACGTTCGGAAAATTTTCGGCGGGTTATGGGAACGAAGATAAATATGTTAGCACAGGCAATCTTAATGTATTTAATAATGATCAGCGGGTTTCTCTTCTTGGTCAGATAAATAATATTAACCAGCAGAATTTTTCCAGCGAAGATTTGCTTGGTGTAATGTCAGGCAGTGGTGGTGGAAGAAGAGGCGGATTCCAGAGACCGGGCGGAATGGGACAAATGCGGAGCGGCGGCTCAGGAGGTGGTTTTAATTTCCAGAGGAGTGGCGGTGATGTTTCTAATTTTCTTGTAAATTCAAAAGACGGAATTACTAATACCGGCGCAATCGGAGTTAATTATAACGACCAATGGGGAGAAAACTTTGAAGTAAGCGGAAGCTATTTTTTCAACCGGACAAATAACGATGCATCCGTAAATACGAACCGCAGCTATATTCTGGTTCCACCACAGGAACAAAATTATCTTGAAGATAATTTGTCAGGCACCATAAATTCAAACCACAGGTTCAATGCAAAACTTGACTACAAAATCGATTCGCTTAATTCTTTAATGCTGCGGCCAAACATATCGGTTCAGAAGAATGACGGAACTAGCAATGTGCTTGGAAATACTTTGTACAACGGTCAAAATATTAATTCAATAACAAATTCATTTAACTCTAACCTAACTGCTGTAGATGCTTCAACTGAATTATTGTACAGGCACAGGTTCGTGGAAAGAGGAAGAACTATTTCGGTAGGATTTAATTCATCACTTAAAAAGAATGACGGCGACAACAAGTTGTACTCGGAAAATTTATACTTTGATAACCCGGCATTAAATGATACGGCAGATCAAATTGCAGAACTTGTTAAAAATGGTTTCTCAGGCTCGGCAAATATTGTTTATACCGAACCCGTTTCGGATTTCTCGCAGCTTCAGTTTACATCTGCATATTCATATTCAAAAGATAAAAGTGACCAGAATACATTCGAGCGGCAAAACGGAACAGGTTATACACTGCTGGATACTTCGCTAAGCATTGTCTATAATAAAATTTACAACACGCAAAGCTACGGTACAGGTTTCAGATATAATAAAGAAGGATTGAATTTAAATTTCAATTTAAGCTACAGAATTGCCCAATTACAAAACGAGCAGACTTTCCCATATTCTGATGATACAAAGAGAAAGTTTTATTCAATACTTCCCTCTTTCATGCTAAGGTATGGTTCCAACAGGGATCAGAATATAAGATTATTTTACAGGAGCAATAACACCGAACCAAGCGTTGAGCAGTTGCAGTATGTACTGGATAACTCCAACCCGGCACAGTTAAGAATCGGTAACCCGTCTCTTAAGCAGAATTTTTCGCAGTCAATTAACATTAACTATTCAAAGGTAAATGTGAAGGATATGACTTCATTTTTTGTTTTGCTTGGCGGAATGATGACTGAAGATTATATTGGTACAAGCACAACCATTGCATCAAATGATACTATGCAGGTAAACAACATTGTAATTAATCCGGGGACGCAGTTGCAAACATACACTAATATAAACGGCCAAAGAAGCATCTATTCATTCATTAGTTACGGTTTGCCTGTTTCCTTCTTGCAATCAAATTTGAATATAAGTATAAACTATAACTACGCAAGAACTCCGGGTGTAATTAATAACATAACGAACTTTTCCAATTCAAATAGTTTTGGCGGAGGATTTAATCTTAGCAGCAACATAAGCAAGGACCTCGATTTTTCAGTATCAAGCAACGGGACTTACAGCATTGTAAAGAACAGTTCGCAAAGCAGCAGTAATAATAATTACTTTAGCAACAGATCTAATTTTAAATTCTACTGGAATTTCTGGCTGGGAATAATTTTGCAGACAGATTTTGAGTACAGGTACAACGGTGGAGTTTCCGGAAGTTACAACCCCAACTCATACCTGTGGAATGCAAGCCTGAGCAAGAAATTATTCAATAAAGACCAGGGTGAAATTAAAATAGCCGTTTATGATATTCTGAAGAAAAACACAAACCAGCAAAGAACGATAACCGATTTGTACATACAGGATACAAGCACAAACGTACTCACTCAATATGTAATGGTGTCTTTCATTTATAACCTGAGAGCATTTTAATCCAAGCAGAAAATTAATACCGGTTTATTTTCTGCTCCGCGATTCAATCATTTCATTAGTCTCTTTAAGAATCTTAAACAGTTCATCTGGCGGTTGAAGTATGCTCCAGTCATTTCTGCCGTATTTCCAGTTTTCATCCATCAGCATTGAATAACCCGGAAAGAGCCAGTAACCATTTTCATTTAAAGCAAAACCGGAAAGACATTCTCTCCATTCATTCCCATTTAAAGTGTTCATTAGTAAACCGGGACAGTGAACTAAATAAATTCCATCTGAAGCTAAATAATCAACCTGCTGTTTTCCTCTGCCTTCGTAGGTAATAAGCAATACAGGTCGTTCGGGTGAACTTAATCCCTTCCATAATCCTTTATAGTACCAGCTTTGTGGAATACCAGGTGTATAAAAGCTCCATACAAAACCGGGATTTATTTTTCTTACTTCAACATCAAGTTGTTTTGCCATTGCAGCAACAGCATCTTCCAATGTTGAAAAATATATTTTAAGCAAGCCGTTTTTCTTTAACCAATCAAAACGAAGATGAGGCAAAACATTTAATGCTTCATCATATTGATTCCTGTTCTGCAAAAATGTTTTCTTCCTTTCAACAAATTCATTGTAGGTTAGGTAGTCAAAGGAGAATGCTTCTGTGATTGTTAAGGATTCAAACCCGTATAATTCCATATCATTAAAAGAACCGAGAAGTGTATTCGGAAATTCATTCGAGAGTTTCGCAAGTTCAATTGCAATAGGTCTTACAGCATCATTCCAGTATTTAATATCCAATGGTGAAGGTGAACCGTTCTCAACTCCATCAATAGAAGCTGTTTTTGAATATGATTTGGTTTTAAAATAATCCGGGTTCGGCAGATTAGGTCCTGCTAATAATTTCAGATTATATTTTTTTAGTACTGAAAGAGTAAACCTGAGATCTTTTATAAACGCTTTTTTAGCAGAATCATTTTCAAGTCCCTTATATGTGCTTGCCTGCAGCGGCGCTTCAATTAAATTGAAGCCTGCATCATTAAGATATTTACAAGTCTTTTCAAGGCCTGCAGCATTTGCTGATTGGTTATCCATACCAAAAAATGCGCTCCTTATTTTTCCGGTAACTAATTCCTTTAGAGATTGATTATTAATGTTCAGCTCTCTGCCTGTTTCAAAATTATATTTCAGTGAATCATTAACATCAGGCGGCGGAGTAATTGCCAACTCACTCTTTTCAAGAACTACATTTACAGGTTTATCCTGAAATCCTTTCAGGTTATCCCAACGGGTTATGGGGTTGAAAGGTACAAACACGTTTTCCTTTTTTAGTAATGAACTTAAATATTTAATAAAGTTCTTTTCAAACTTTTCATTCTCCTGTAAAAATCCTGTTGGAATAACCGGCTTATCGGACCACCGGGTTGTCCAGCCATTCATGTTTATTAAATATCTTGGAAGCAAAATGATAAAACCTTTTCCTGCTTTTGCCACTGCCATTACGGCATTTGCATACGGACCGCCTGAGTAAATTCCTTCTGTAGATTTTATGCCCGCATTCTCATCTAATTCTTTTAAACGCATTGAAGTTTCAAATGAAGTAACAGGGATAGAAATATTTTCTCCTTTATCCACAAGTAAACTGAATGCCCGTCCACCGAATATCTTTTCAACACCATTACCAGGCGGAGTTTCTTTATGAACCTGAAGCATCGGCGGATCAAGATAATATGCTGATGGCAGCAATGTACTCTTATAACCGTTAACCTGGTCGTGAATTGCTTTCCCCTCTATTCTAACAGGGACATCAAGCGAATCTAATAACTCATTTAAAATAATCCTGTCATTCTCTTCATTTGAATAAAGAGAAACAAGAATGCCTCCGTCTGTAACATACTTGACAAGAAAATCTTTTTCAGCAAGTGTCATTTTGGAAGGCGAAGGAAACGGGAAGCGGCTTGCCGCAAGAATTATCATTTCATAATCTTTATCGCTTTCAGTAAGTGAAGGATAATATCTTCTGTAGTCAACTTTAAAGTTGTTTTCCGGAAGATGAATCAGAAATTGCTGAAAAAGAATCGGATCGGACATGAGGTAATCAAGAATAAGTATTTTTTCCTGCGCAGGAATGAAGGATACGGACAAAAAGAAAATCACAAAAAGAATAACAAATCTCTTCATCATTTGTAAGGCCGTTTTGTTGTTGCAAATATAAGCTTTTCATAATTCAATATTCGGTGTTCGTCACTGTTGTTTCAACACTCCCGATTAAATAGGGAGTATTGAAGCTCGGTTACTGAGTAATCCGAATTTATTCGGGTGTATCGAAGTAACCGCATCCAGTATCAAGAATCCAGTATCCAGTATCCAGAATCCTGAATCCAACTACATCTTCATCCCGAAGGGATGACACATTTATAGAACAAATAATTCTCAAGAAAATATACGACCCCAGCCGGGGTCGAATATATTTTTCCCATTTATTATTCTATCATCATTCGATGCCTCCGGCATCGTAAAACATTATTGAAGCCGAGTTTTATTGCATCGGCATTTGTAAGTCGAAGCAAAGCTTCGACTGCTACATTGCCAGAAAATAAAACTGCTGTTATAATATAAGTCCACGAAGCTATCGCTTCGTGTTACAATTTTTCTTTCCCGGATGCAGAAAAAATATATTTTTCTTGTTAGGAAAGTTTTATATTTGGGCTGTTAAGTTGGGAGGCTAACAGGTAAAATGCTTTTGTTAACATATATTGTTCGTACGATTGAAGAAGAACTGAATGAATACCTTGAGCATTTTTTTGACCTTGGAAGCCCGATGTTCATTTCTGTTTTCTTCGTGGCATCTCTACTGTTTACAATCTACCTCTTTATTAAAGGCGTTATAATTCCTGATAAACAAAAGCATATACTGGAGAAGAAGGAGCTTGAACTTTTAAGCGCAAAAAAAATTGCATCATTAATTGAGCTGAACCCGGACCCTGTTCTTAAGTTAGATAAGAATTACAACATTTTATTCTTAAACGAAGCGGCACATAAGTTAATATCACCTTATGAAACTGAAGGTGCTGAAGGCATTAAAAACAGGTTAATGGATCATCAAAATATTAATATTGAAGAAATTATTTCCGAGAGCAAATCATTCCACGTACAAAAAAGAATAAGTAACAGGATTTATACAATCCATTTCAGGGGAAGCATTGAGCTTAATGAGGCGCATGTATTTTTCCACGATATTACCAACCTTGTTAAATATGAAGAAGAACTTGAGAACTCAAAGGCTAAGCTTACGGAATTATCAAACCATATACAGGATATTATTGAAAGCGAAAGAGAAAGGATTGCATCCGGTTTGCATGACAGCGTTGGACAAAAACTTTTAATGAGCAAATTAGTCTTAGATAAAATTTCAAAACTGGAAACTACCGAAGATAAACTGCCGGAAATTATTAAAGTTATTGATGAAATAAATTCTGCCATCAATGAACTGAAAGAAATATCATACAGCATGAAACCAAAATACCTATCGGAAATCGGGCTTGGTCCTGCTCTTAATTCACTTTGCGAAAAAGTAACTACAGAAACAGAAATACGGAATATTATTTTTATTGAGAACCCTGATGAAAGATACGCTTCCAATATTGAACTTACTATTTACAGGATAGCACAGGAAGCGCTTAACAACATCATAAAACACTCGGAAGCAAACGAGTTTAATTTACAACTCCTTCAAAACGAAAACAGGATTAAACTGATGATCTCCGATAACGGGAAAGGATTTGATACAGATACCGCCGTTAAAGGAAAAGGATTCGGTTTATTTAACATGAAACAACGCGCGGAAAATATTGGTGGAATCCTTAAGATTGATTCATCGGAAGAATTCGGCACATTAATAGTAACTGAAATACCAATTTCTTAAACAGGATTTTTTTATGCCCCATACTAAAACCATATCTGTTCTTATTGCAGAAGACCATAAACTTGTTCGCAGCGGATTTATTAAACTTATTGAAGAACTGCCCGACCTGTTCGTAATTGCAGACGTTGAAGACGGCATTGCGCTTGTTAAAACTTATTTTGAAAAACTGCCGGACATTATTGTAAGCGATATTTCAATGCCGCTGCTTTCAGGGTTTGACGCCGCAAAAAAAATAATTTCGGGCGACCGCAGCGCACGCATTCTATTCCTCTCTATGTTTGACACGGACGAATACATTTACCGCGCTTATAAAATTGGCGCTAAAGGATTGCTAAGCAAAAACATTAGCAGCGGCGAACTTAACCTTGCAATACATAAAGTGCTTAACGGCTCACTCTATTTTGGCAAATGGAACGAAACCAATATTGAAGAATTGCTTTTCAGGTTTGAATCAATAAGCAAAGTAAACAAAACTTCACCAAAAATAAGTTTAACCATAAGGGAAAAACAGTTCATACAGTTGATTGCTGAAGGACTTACAAACCAGGAAATTGCAGACAGGCTTAGCATTGCAAAAAAAACCGTGGATAACCTGCGGCTTATTACAATGAGGAAACTGAATATTAATTCCTTGCCCGCTTTAATGAAATTTGCGCTTGAGCTTACCGCCAGCGAAAAAAACTTTGATAGGGAATAATATTTTTAACTATTTTTGTGTCAGAATTTATTGAGGTTTTGTTTTATGGATACACCAAGAGGGACAATTTTCAGCCGTGAAGATGCGGACAAGCAATTCGGGCTGCCTTTATTATCACTTGAAATTAAAAATGAAATAATTTACGATTGCCTTAGCAAATCCACCGGGTTTGTAATGTTCAATATTATGGATAACGCAGTTTGCATTCTTGATAATAAAAGGAACCCGTTGCTGCCTGCAAGCAAAAGCGTTAAACCGGAAGTTGTTTTTAAAACTTTTGATATTGAGATTGTAAACAAACTAATAACCTCCGGCAACCAACCGGTTACTTTTGTTGAAAGCCGGGCAGATAATGTTATTAGCCTTACTAACGGTAATTCTACATTAGAACTTGGATCGCCTTGCCCACCCTGGTGTGGATAGAAAAATTATAAGATGATTATCTTTTATATAATAACTATACTTCAAGATATAGTTTGGATACTGCTTATTTTCAAACAATGGAAAAGTTTAGAATATAAAAACTATTTCCTGATACTTGGGATACAAGATGTAATAGTACAATTGGGTTACTTCTTTTTTAAAATTGGATCATTTAATCACTATATAGTCTGGGCTGTAATCCTGTTATTATCTTTTTTGCCTTTTTTTAATACGGGTAAAAGAATTGCTTTTCTTATTTTGATCTGTCTGCCGTTTATAGCCGTAGCGGGTTACCTGCCATTCAGAACTGCTAATATTATTATACTGATCCAGTACTCATTTGTGTTTTTAATACTGATGAGAAAATTTGTAACATATTTTACTAAAAACCATGTCATTTTGCTTTTTCATTTAGTGCTTATAATCCATATGTTCAGTAGTGTGTTAAAGCTATTTGTTATGTTAGCCGGTGTGAAAACCGGGATAACATATTACATGACA